>CAMLDQ010000051.1 GCA_946478965.1 uncultured Methylobacillus sp.
CGCGGCGGTATTCGAACTTGTCCACCGCCTTCATCAGGCCGATGTTGCCCTCTTGGATCAGATCCAGGAACTGCAGGCCGCGGTTGGTGTACTTCTTCGCGATCGAAATCACCAGACGCAAATTGGCTTCGATCATCTCCCGCTTGGCGCGTCGGGCACGCGCTTCGCCGGTGGACATCTGCTTGTTGATTTCCTTCAGCTCCTTGATCGGCAAACCGACCTTGGCCTGCAGGTCCAGCAAGCGCTGCTGGCGATCCATCACGTTGTGGCGATGACGCTCCAGCCTTTCCGCATAAGCCTTGCCCGAAGCAATCTCGGTATCGAACCAGTCGAGATTACCTTCGTTGCCGGGGAAAACCTTGATGAAATGCTGGCGCGGCATGCCGGCTTGTTCCACGCAAAATTCCATGATCTTGCGCTCGTGCGTACGGACTTCCTCGACCATGGCGCGCACGTTGTCACAGAGCGTCTCCACCTGTTTGGCGGAGAAACGGAATGCCATCAATTCGTTCAGGATTTCTTCCTGATGCGCCTTGTAGGTCTTGTGCTGCGAGCCATGCTTTTGCAGCACCTGCTGCTGCTTCTCGAAAGCCGCCCGGATCACGGCAAACCGGCTGAGCACTTCTTCCTTCAATTGCGCCAGCGCAGCAGCAGAGACGGCCGCAGCCTTGGCGCCGTCATCATCCTCGTCTTCGTCCTCATCCTCGGACGCTTCCTCGGCATCGCCTTCTTCTTCCGAAGCCATGGCTTCATCCAGCCCCACATCGGCATCGATGAGACCATCAACCACCTCATCGACGCGCAGTTCGTCCGTTTCAACCCGGTCAATCATGGAAAGCAGTTCTGCAATCGTGGTCGGGCAGGCGGCGATCGCCTGCACCATGTGCTTGAGCCCGTCCTCGATCCGCTTCGCAATCTCGATTTCGCCTTCGCGCGTTAACAGGTCGACCGTTCCCATTTCGCGCATGTACATCCGCACCGGATCGGTAGTACGGCCAAACTCGGAGTCCACGGTTGAAAGCGCTTGCTCGGCCTCTTCGACCGCGTCTTCATCGGCTACCGCAGGCGTGACATCAGACATCAGCAACGACTCGGCATCCGGCGCTTCTTCATAGACCTGGATACCCATGTCGTTGATCATGCCGATGATGCCGTCAATCTGTTCGCTGTCCTGCACATCGTCGGGCAGGTGGTCGTTGATTTCGGCGTAGGTGAGGTAGCCGCGCTCCTTGCCGAGCACAATGAGCGACTTGAGTCGCATCCGGCGATCGTCGCCGTTACTGGCAATACTGTGCTGCACTTCGGACTTCTCGTTTTGTTGCTCGCTAGCCATATTTTCGACCCCAAATCCGGTTAACGGGAAAACCGTACATTATACCTTATTTTTACTACTATCTTGGACTGCATCCCTACGGAACTGTTGCAAAAGCATTTTCTGTTCCTGAGTAAGCGCTTGCAATCCGCGCTCCTGCGCAATCTTGAGCACCGCGTCCAGCGCGCGCTGGCTACCGCTTTCCTGCAATTGCTTTAGCGCGCCTTCAAAGTCGTGCTCGATCTCGAAGGCATCATCCATTTCCATCGCCTCGGCAGCGATTTCCGCCCGCAATGCTTCTGGCGCATTACCGCGCAACGCCTCCAGCAGTACCGCCGTCTTTGTTTCCGGATGTTCCGTTGCCAAGGCCACCAGGTGCCGCAATACGGCATGCTCCACACCACCATCCGCAATCAATTCCAGCGGCAGACGCCATGCGAAATCCGGTCGTACCAGTACCATCTTGATGAGCCTATGCACCAAGGCCGGTGGCTTGCGCGACGCCTTGGCCGGCGCTGCCGGCCGCCTCCCAGCCGGCGGCGCCAGCTTCATCAGCGCCTCCAGCTCTCCTTGCGAAACGCCGGCCAATTCGGCAAAGCGTTTACGCAACATCAGGCTCAACGCCGGCGCCTGAATCTGCTTCAGTATCGGTTCCGCATCATTCAGAAAGCGCACCCGCCCTTCCTGAGACTGCATGTCATTGGCTTCGCTCAACGTGTGCACCAGGTACTGCGATAACGGCAAGGTCTGCGCCAGGGCAGACTCAAACTCTGCCTTGCCGAAAGCGCGCACATAGCTATCCGGATCGTGCTCCGGCGGCAAGAACAGGAAACTCAGCTTCAGCCCATCGGTAAGCGCAGGCAGGCTGTTCAGCGCCGCCCGCCAGGCTGCCTTGCGCCCCGCGGCATCGCCATCGAAACAGAATACGATGTTATCGGTCTGCCGCATCAGCTTGGTGATGTGATAAGGCGTCGTCGCAGTGCCCAAGGTCGCCACCGCATAGCACACACCGTGCTGCGCCAGCGCCACAACATCCATATAACCTTCCACCACCAGCACGCGCCCGGCTTCCCGGATGGCACGCCGAGCCAGAAACAGCCCATACAGCTCATGCCCTTTCTGGAACAGCGGAGTTTCCGGGGAATTGAGATATTTCGGCCCGGCATCATCGCCTTCGCCACCCAGCACGCGCCCGCCGAACCCGATCACCTGCCCTTTCTGATCATGGATGGGAAACATGACGCGGTCACGAAAGCGGTCATAGCGACGCCCCTGTTCGTTCGCAATCACCAATCCGGCGGCCGTAAGCGCTTCGGTCTGGTAGTCCGGGATTACCTCCTGCAGGTTTTGCCAACCGGCAGGAGCATAGCCAATTTGGAATCGGGCCGCGATTTCGCCGGTCAATCCACGCCCCTTGAGGTATTCGATAGCCTTATCTGATTTTTTGAGCTGGGCACGGTAATAGTCAAGCGCAAGCTGCAAGGCCTCTTGCATACCGACCGCCGCTCTGGCCGCTTCGCGATCAACAGTGCGCGATGCCTCCTGCGGCACCGTCATGCCGACGCGTTTGGCCAACTCGTGCACGGCCTCGACGAACCCTAGCCCCTGGTACTCCATTAGAAAGCCAAGCGCCGTTCCGTGGGCACCGCATCCGAAGCAGTGATAGAACTGCTTGGTCGGGCTCACCGTAAACGACGGCGTTTTTTCGTTGTGGAACGGACAACAAGCGGAGTAATTTGCACCGGCCTTCTTAAGCGGCACGCTCGCATCGATCACGTCAACGACATCGACACGATTGAGTAACTCCTGGATGAACGATTCGGGAATCGCCATCTATTGGCCGCCAAAAAACAAAAAAGGAGCTTCACGCTCCTTTTCGTAGAGACCGGAGAACCGACAGAAGAGGCTAGCCACCCAGCCTCGCCTTGATCAATCCGGACACCTTGCCCATATCAGCGCGACCAATCACCTGCGACTTGACCGCGGCCACGACCTTGCCCATATCCTTCACGCCGCTGGCACCGGTGTCGGCGATCGCCTTGTCAAGCAGCGCTGCGATTTCCGCCTCGCTGAGGGGCTGCGGCAAATACTCCTGCAGTACCGCCACTTCAAACTTTTCCACATCGGCCAGATCCGGACGGTTCGCCGCCTCGTACTGACTAATCGAGTCACGACGCTGCTTGAGCATTTTCTCGATCACTTCGATCACCTGCGTGTCGTCCAGCTCGATGCGCTCATCCACTTCACGCTGCTTGACGGCAGCCTGAAGCAGGCGAATGGCGCCCAGACGCGGTGCGTCCTTGGCGCGCATCGCGGACTTCATGTCCTCGGTAATGCGGGATTTCAACGACACTGCGGACAACGCTTAGTAAAGCTTCGGCGGCAGGGTCTGATTGCGGATGCGGCGATAATGACGCTTGACGGCAGCAGCAGCCTTGCGCTTGCGCTCCCAAGTCGGCTTTTCGTAGAACTCGCGCGCGCGCAGCTCGGTCAGCAGGCCGGTCTTTTCCATGATGCGCTTGAAACGACGCAGCGCAACGTCAAACGGTTCGTTCTCTTTAACACGTACGGTAGTCATTGAAATCTTCTCTCCTTGAGAGACATCGAAAAAGTTTGCTATTCTAGCCAGCGATTCACATTTTATCAATCACTTCCGGCATTACCCACCCATTTATGATCGTTCTCGGCATCGAAACCTCCTGCGACGAAACCGGCATTGCCCTCTATCACACCGACCAAGGGCTGCTGGCCCACGCGTTGCACTCGCAGATCAAAATGCATGCCGAATACGGCGGGGTAGTGCCTGAACTGGCCTCACGCGATCACATCCGGCGCGTATTGCCTCTGACCGAAGCCGCGCTGCGGGATGCCGGCAAAACGTTGCAGGACATTGACGCTATTGCTTACACCCAAGGGCCGGGACTTGCCGGAGCGTTGCTGGTCGGCACCAGTGTCGCCGAATCCCTTGCCTTTGCTCTCGGCATCCCAAGCATCGGCGTGCACCACCTGGAAGGGCATCTGCTGGCTCCGATGCTGGAAGATAACCCGCCGCCATTCCCGTTCATCGCCCTGCTGGTTTCCGGCGGCCACACTCAAATCATGCGCGTATCCGGAGTCGGCCTCTACGAACTACTGGGCGATACGCTGGACGACGCTGCCGGCGAGGCCTTCGATAAAATTGCCAAATTACTTGGCCTACCTTATCCGGGAGGACCGGCGGTATCGAAACTGGCAGAATCTGGCGGCCCAAGCACACTCAAGCTGCCACGCCCCATGATCGGCAGCGGCGACCTCAACTTCAGTTTCAGTGGCCTCAAGACCGCTGTACTTACCGCTGTCCAGCAATCATCATCGGACGAAACGACCAAGGCAAACATCGCCTACGCCTTCCAGGAAGCAGTTGTTGAAGTGCTTGCGGCAAAGTGCACCGCTGCACTTGACCAATGCAACCTGGATCGGCTGATCGTTTCCGGCGGCGTGGGCGCTAACCGGCGCCTGCGTGAATCGTTGGGGAGTGCGGCAAAAAAACGCGGCTTCGAGGTGTATTACCCGCGTCTGGAGTTCTGCACCGACAACGGTGCAATGATCGCCTTTGCCGGCGCAATGCGCTTGAAGCAGGCCGCCCCCGGCAACCATGCATTCACTGTCCGGCCACGCTGGGACCTTGCCGAACTGAACGCCCCCTGACTATTGCGGTGGCTGATCGCCCGGCTTCGGCTTGCCGAAACCGGCTTCAGTACCGTCCAGCAGTTTCTGAATATTGGTCCGATGGCGCCATACCAACATGGCCGATAACGCCGCCACCGTAAAAAACACCACGCCGAACCCAAAGAATGAAGCGGCATAAAGCGGCGCGAATCCGGCTGCAATAAGGGCCGACAGCGAGGATACTCGCCACATGAGAAACGCCAGCAACCAGGTCGCCAACACGCTCACCCCCAACCAGGGCCAGATCGCCAGCAAAATGCCCGCCGCTGTCGCTACCCCCTTGCCGCCTTTGAACTTGTAGAAGATGGGATACAAATGCCCGAAAAACACCGAGATTGCCACGGCACATACCCATGGCAACGGCAACCCATAGCGCCGGGCCAGCCACACCATCAGCCACCCCTTGCCGGCATCGCCCAGCAGCGTGAGGACAGCCGCAGCTTTCTTGCCGCTGCGCATGACGTTGGTCGCACCAGGATTGCCGGATCCCACGGTGCGCGGATCCGGCAGACCGAATATCTTGCTGACAATGATGCCAAAGGCCACTGACCCCAGCAGGTAGGCCGCGATGATAAATCCCCACTCGTTCATATTCGGATGCTTTAAACTTGATAAAAACGAGGATTGTACGTGATGGACACGATTTTTCTAAACGAGGTTAAGGTTGCAACCCATCTGGGCGTACCGGAGTGGGAACGCATGCTGCCGCAGAACATCGTTCTCGACATCGAACTGGCGATGCCGCACAGCCGTTCTTGCCATAGCGATGCGATAGAAGACACCATTGACTATGGCCTGATCGTTTCACGGATACGGGAAACGCTGGCGCAAGAAAGCTTCAAGCTGGTCGAAGCCTTGGCGGAGCATGTCTGCCAACTGATCCTGGCCGAATTCGGCACCCCCTGGGTCAAGGTGAAAGTAGGCAAGCCGGGCATACTGTCCGGGGTCAGACAGCTGGGGGTCGTGATCGAAAGAGGCACCGCGGCGTAGGGTTGTATGCCTAAAAAAGCCGGCAACGCCGGCTTTTTTTAATGTGCTGAAGCCACCTGAGACTTCCAGCCACCTCCAAGCGCCTTGAACAAGCTGACGACCGCCGCGCGCTGCGCGTTTTCGGCATCGATACTGGCCAATTTAGCTTGCAACAGTTGTCGATCCGCATCCAGCACCTCCAATCGGCTGGACACCCCTCCTTCATAACGCAGATTCGCCAAACGCAGCGTTTCCTGCAGCGCCTCCACCCGCTCGGATTCGGCTTGGAAAACCTTGCGCGCGGAAGTTTGCGCCGTCAATGCATTACGCACGTCGCCGAAAGCTTCTGCAATGGCTTTCCGATAGGATTCCAGCGCCTGTTGGCGGCGTGCTTCCGCCACCTTGATCGAATACTTCAAGCGGCCAGCGTTGAAGATCGGCTGAGTAATGCCGAGAGCGAACTGGAAAATGCCGGCCGGACCGCTGAAGAGGCTGCCCATGGTAGCGCTTTCTTGGCCGAGGAACGCCGTCAGCGAGATGCTGGGGAAATAGTCGGCGCGTGCCACATCAATGCGCGCATCCTCCGCCTGCAATTGTTGCTCCGCCTGGCGCAGATCGGGACGACGCAACAGCAGCTCGGACGGCAACCCATCCGGCACCCAGAGCACCTGCATCGGAGCAGCAACACCGCGATCAAGCTTGCCTTGCATGACATCGCGCGGCGAGCGTCCAAGAAGGATCGCGAGCGCGGATTCCAGCGTGTCCTGGGTCTTCTGGGCAGAAGCCAGCTGCGACTTGACCGACGCAACCTCGGCTTCCGCTTGCCGTACTTCGTAGTCCGAACTTACACCCGCCTGGCTGCGCGATTGGAGCAGGGCAAGACTGTCCATGCGCGTCCGCAGCACCTGATTCAACACCGCAATCTGAGCATCTGCCGCGAGTAAATTGAAATATTGCTGGGCCACCTGGGCGCTCAGGGTCAGCGCCACTGTGTCCTGCCCGGCTTCTGCTGAAAGCAGTTGCGCGCGCGCAGCATCGCTCGCGCGCCTGTATTTACCCCACAAATCGAGCTCATAGCTGGCATCCAGAGTCGCGCGCACGTTGTTCTGGTAGCGTGGAATACTACCGAAAAAGGTTGAGGTTTTTTCGGAAATACCCCGCCGGCTGCCATTCGCACCTGCAGTTACTACCGGGTAACGGTCGGCATCGGTCACGCCTAGCGTCGCCTCGGCTTCCTGCACACGTGCCGCGGCGACCGCAACATCGTGGTTGTGCTCAAGGGCCTCGGCCACCAGCGCATCCAGCACCGAATCGCCAAACAGTGTCCACCAGTGCTCGCCTACCGCACTGGCCGATTGCGCTCCGTCCAGTTGCGCCCATGCAGCGGGCAAGACGGGCGACACCTGTTCGCGCTCGGTATGAAGCAGACTGCAAGCGGGCAGAAGCGCCGCCGCCAATATCGCGGCCAAGAGGTTGTTACGCATGGTGGATCTCTTTCTTTTTGTCGTTACGCGCAATCAGGCGGTAGAACAGCGGGACGAAGAAGATGGCGAGGAAGGTTGCCGCCATCATGCCGCCCATGACCCCGGTTCCGACCGATTGTCGCGCACCCGCACCGGCGCCCGTGGAAATCGCCAGCGGCAATACACCCAGGATGAACGCCAGCGAGGTCATCAGGATCGGACGGAACCGCAAGCGCGCCGCCTCCAGCACAGCATCATGTGCCGACATGCCATCCTCGTGCTGTTTCATGATGGCGAATTCAACGATCAGGATCGCATTCTTGGCGGCCAAACCCAGCAGGGTGACCAGCCCGATCTGGAAATACACATCGTTGCTCAATGGCGGAATCGGTACACCCGGGAACAGCAGGGCAAAAGCGAAATTGCGCACCCATACCATCGCCAGCGCTCCAAACATGCCAAACGGCAATGCCAGCAAGACCGCGAAGGGCAATGTCCAGCGTTCATAAAGCGCGGCAAGAATCAGGAACACCATCACTACTGCCATCGCCAACGCCAAGCCGGCAGCGCCGCTTGAGCGCTTCTCCTGATAGGAGGCGCCGCTCCATTCGTAGGTGAAATCACGCGGCAATACCTCCGCCATCAACTTGTCGATGCGCGCCAGCGCTTCGCCCGAGCTCACGCCCGGTGCCGCCTGCCCCAGCAGCTTCACGGACGGCAGGTTGTTGAAGCGCGTCAAGGTGTCCGGGCCGGTGCTATATTTCACCGTCGCAATCGCGGACAGCGGCACCATCTTGCCTCCGACAGAAGGAACGAACAGCGCGGACACATCTTCCGGGCGCGTACGATACTCCTGGTCTGCCGACATCAGCACCTGCCATGCACGCCCGTATTTGTTGAAGTCGTTGACATAGTATGTGCCCAGCGTCGCCGAGAGCGTGTTGAACACGCTTTGCATATCAACACCCAGCGCCGAGGCTCGCTCGCGATCGACATCTACATAGAGCTGTGGGGTATTCGGCCGCCACAAGGTCTGCACGAAGGCAAACGACGGATCCTTGGAAGCACGCGCGATAAACTGCTGCGTGACCTCGCTCAACCGCTTGGCTCCACCTTCGCCCTTGTTCTGAATGTTCACCTCGAAACCACCGGAGGAACCCAGGCCAAAAATTGCCGGCGGATTGAAAGCCAGCATCAGGGCGTCCTTGAAGCCGGCGGTTTTCTTGAAGAAATCACCGATCAGCGCTCCCGTCGGCATATTGCGCTCTTCCCATGGCTTCTGACGCACAAACACAGTCGCTGCACTGTTTTTGAACGAGCCGCCGAGAAAGTCACGCCCGGTAAATGCCACCGTATAAAGGTTGTTCGGATTGGACAGGATCGCTTCGGTCATCTGGTTGACCACGCGATCGGTGCGCTCGAGACTCGCGCCGTCCGGCAGGAAAGCTGCACTGATGTAATAACCCATGTCTTCTTCCGGAACCAGCGAGGTCGGAGTGGCGCGCCAGAGTCCGATCGTGCCGGCCACCATGCCAGTGAACAGCAGCACACCGACTACAGAACGCTTCAGCATCCAACCCACACCACCCGTGTAATGCCGCGTCATCCAGCCGAACATCCGGTTGAAGCCCTGGAAGAAGCGATTTACCTGCTTGTGCTCGGGGCGCAGGATCACTGCGCACAAGGCTGGCGTCAGAGTCAGTGCAACCAGGCCGGAAATCATCACGGAAATGGAAATGGTGATCGCGAACTGGCGATACAGTTCGCCGGCCAGACCGCCGATAAACGCGATCGGCACGAATACCGAGATCAGCACCAGCATAATGGCAATCACCGGGCTGGTCACCTCACGCATTGCCTCGATGGCCGCTTCGCGCGGCGACATCTCGTTTTCGTGCATCAAACGCTCGGCGTTCTCCAGCACCACGATCGCATCGTCCACCACGATCCCGATGGAAAGCACCATGCCGAACAGCGTCAGCGTATTGATCGAATAGCCCAGCACATAAAGCCCGGCGAATGTGCCGATCAGCGACACCGGCACAGCCAGTGTTGGGATCAGGGTCGCCCGCAAATTCTGCAGGAACAACAGCACCACGATGAACACCAACACCATCGCCTCGAACAAGGTTTTCACCACTTCATGAATGGAAACCTGCACGAATTCCGTCGTGTCATACACCACGGTTTGCTTGAGGCCATCCGGGAAGCCTTTCTCCAACTGCGCAATGGTCTTGTTGACTTCTTCCGCCACCCCGAGCGCATTCGCGCCCGGCTGCAGGAACACCCCTAGCAGCGTGGCCGGCTTGCCGTTCACTCGCCCGATGAAGTCGTAATCCTTGGATCCCAGTTCGACACGCGCGATATCCTTCAGGCGCACTTCGGCCCCGTCGGAGCGGGCACGCACGATGATGTTCTCGAACTCTTTGGGATCGGTGAGCCGCCCCTGCGCTGCAATGGTATAAACCAGCTCCTGCCCATTCGCAATCGGCGGCTGGCCAATCTTACCCGGCGCGAACTGCGCATTCTGGTTACGTACTGCGGCAATTACTTCATCCGTGGAAATTCCCAGATGAGTCATGCGATCAGGCTTCAGCCAGATGCGCATGGCATAGTCTTTGGCGCCGAAAATCTGCACATTGGTCGTACCGGGAATACGCTTGATTCGATCAAGCACATTCAGCGTGACATAATTGCTGATGAACAGGTTATCGTAGCGACCGTCCGGCGAAGAAAACGCTACCACCTGCAGGAACGAAGACGAACCCTTATCTACCGTTACCCCCTGGCGCCTCACCTCTTCCGGCAATCGCGCCTCGACCTGCTTGACGCGGTTGTTGACATTGAGCGCTGCCTGATCTGCATCTGCACCGATATCAAAAGTTACTTGAATCTCCAGCACACCATTCGAAGCCGAAGTCGAGCTCATATACATCATATGCTCGACACCGTTGATCTGGCTTTCCAGCGGTGCGGCTACCGTCTCCGCCAGCACTTCGGCTGAGGCGCCCGGGTAGGTTGCGCGTACCGTCACGACGGGGGGGGCGATCTCCGGATATTGCGCAATCGGCAGGCTACGCATCGCCGCCAAACCGGCCAATACAATAAAGATGGAAAGTACCGCGGCAAAAATCGGGCGGTTAATAAAAAAACGTGAAAAATTCATGGCTCGCCCCGATTAATGCTTAGCGGGAGCTGCTTCGCCAGCCGGTGCCGTAGCCGGCTTAGCCAGCGTCACCGGAGCACCGGGGCGCAACTTCATCAGATTATCGACAATGACTTTGTCGCCACTTTGCAGGCCACTGCGCACCACCCATATCTTTTCGCCATCCTTGCCAACTGCCCACTCAGCCAGTTCCACAGGATGCGGCACGGCAACCGGGGCACCATCCTTGCTTCCTGCTACCATGACAAACTTCCCGTTAGGTCCGTCCAGCACCGCCCGCTGAGGTACAGTCAAGGCATGCGGGCGGATTGCGCCCTCCAGCATCACTCTCACGAAAAGACCGCTTTTGATCTTGCTGCCCGGATTGGCAAATTCACCGCGCATTTCCAGCGTGCCGGTCTGGTTGCTCACCGTTGGCGAGATATAGTTGATTTTTCCTGAAGCTCCGATTTGGGTACCATTCCGCTCGAGCATTCGCACACGGAATCCCCCCTTTGGCAGCAAAAGGCTACCCTCGGCAACATCCCGATCGAGACGCTGGCGCTCCTCGTCCGCCACATTAAATGTAACGTACAAGGGATCAAGCTGTACCAGTGTCGTCAGCAGGCTATCGCCATTCGCCGTGACCAGAGAACCCTCTTCCCGCAACGCCTTGCCCATCATGCCGGAAATGGGTGCCGTGATAGTTGCATACTCGAGATTAAGTTGCGCTTCTCGTAGCTGTGCCCGCGCTTGCTCCAGACGCGCCTTTGCTGCCAGTAAATCCGCATTTGCCACCTGATCGGCGGATGCCGCATCGTCGGCCTGCTTCTGGCTGATAGCATGCGACTCAGCCAAAGGCGCCAACCGTTGCTGCTCGCGGCGCGCCTGGGTGCTATTGGCTTCTGCACGAGCAATATCCGCCTCTGCAGTTGCTATAGAAGCCTTGGCCACATCCACCGCCACCGCAAGCGGCCTAGGATCTAGCTGAAATAGAGGTTGCCCGGCGCGGACCATGGCCCCTTCGCTGTACAGGCGCTTATCCACATGCCCAGTCACGCGCGCGCGCACTTCAACTTCGCGCGACCCTACAGTCTGACCAATATATTCATAGCTAACCGGCACATCGGTCGGCTGCACATCGACCACACTTACCTCAGGTGGCGGCATATGCATCATCCCGCCACCTGCAGCAGGTGACTTGGAACAGGCAGCAACGAACAACAATGGAAGCAAAGCAGCAAAAGGAACAAAACGCATGGACATGGGACTCCCTATTCTTTTTACATTCATGAATGAATGTTACTTTACATACACACTTGCATGTATGTCAATATATCCGTTAGAATCATTTGACCTTACTTAAATAAATGTTTCAAACATGGCCCGTAAAACCAAGGAAGAAGCACAGCTGACCCGCACCCAACTGTTGGATGCGGCCGAACGCCTGTTCAGTGAACGCGGCGTAGCTGGCACGACCCTGAATGATATTGCAACTGCAGCCGGCCTCACCCGCGGTGCAATCTATTGGCATTTCCAGAATAAAACCGATCTCATCCACGCCTTGTGGGATCGGGTAGCATTACCATTGCAGCAATCCTTCGACGAACTGGAACAATCCATGCCGGACGACCCGCTTGGCCGCCTGCAGATTAAGGCCACAACCGTGTTGACCCAAGTGGTGCGTGATACCCAGGTCAGAAATTTGCTCAGCATCCTGCTACTGAAGTGCGAGTACGTCGATGCCCCTGGTGGCCTGCGCGACGGTTACCTGCTCAAACGCACTGATTGCCTGGCTCGCATTACCGAAAGCTTTAAGGAAGCCATCGCCAAAGGCCAACTCCCCGCCAACCTGAACGAAAAATTTGCCGCGATCGGCATGATGTCCCTCATCGATGGCCTCAGCTTCCACTGGCTCATGAACCCCAACCTGTTCTCGCTGGAAAACAAAGCCGCCGATTACGTTCGCGCCTATCTACGCGGCCTTGCCACAGGCGAGGCCGCGTAGACGAGACTCCCGCGCGATCAAATCTTGCGAAACAGATTGGCCGTCAGCGCCACGAAACCAAGTGCGATCAAAATTGAGCCAACGCCGGCCAAAGGTTCGCCCATCCCTGGATTGCCTGCATAGACCAAGGCCACTCCAATCAACGTAATCGGCAACCCCAGGTTATGCAACCAGAAATGGACTCTTGCCAGAATGTGTTTCTCCAGCGCTGGGAATGCCTGATAGAGCAGGCCAAACAGCACCATGGATGCCCAGCCAAGCAAATTGGCATGGGCATGCGTATCACGCTGGGCAAACACATGCGTAGCCGCCATGTAAATTCCCAGCCCGATGCCAAGTAAGGCATAAAGTATGGCAATACGAATAAATTTAAGGCCCATGTCGTTTCCCCTCTAGATTTAGTCTTGGCAGCGCATCCAATGTTCAAGACGTCACCCCAATGCAACACCCCACTTTATCTGCTTGCATCACCCGCGCGGGTGATGCAAGGCATGAAGTTGTTTCAGCCGCTCTCTAGCAACATGCGTATATATCTGTGTCGTGGAAATATCCGCATGCCCTAACAACATCTGCACAACGCGCAAATCCGCGCCGTGGTTGAGCAGGTGCGTGGCGAACGCATGCCGTAACACGTGCGGCGATATTGGCTTCGCTATTTCTGCCTGACGTGCATAACGCTTGATCAGATACCAGAATGCCTGGCGCGTCATACCGTCGCCACGCTGGGTGACAAACAGCGCATCTACGAGCTTGCCGTCGAGTATCAGGGGACGCGCCTCCCTGAGATAACGGGCAATCCAGTCCAGCGCTTCCTCCCCCAGCGGGACCAAGCGTGTTTTGTTGCCCTTACCGGTGGCCCGCACGACACCCATTTCCAAACTGACCTCACCGACACCCAAGCCCACCAATTCGGATACGCGCAGGCCGGTCGCATAGAGCGTTTCGAGCATGGCCCGATCGCGCAACCCAAGCACTTGGGCTGTATCCGGGATATGAAGCAGACGCTCAACCTCTTCTTCTGTCAGGTTTTTAGGAAGGCTGCGCGGCAGTTTCGGTGATCCCAGCTGCTGCGTGGGATCGGCCGCGATTCGCCCTTCACGCAGCAAGTAGCGGTAGAACCGGCGCAAGCTCGCCATCAGACGCCCGATACTGCGCGGTTTACTGAGCGGCGACCGCACACCGAGATAGCGCTCAAGGTCGGCCTGGGCAGCATACACCAGCGCCGTGGCCGCATGTTTATCCAGCCAGGCACCGAACTGGGCGATATCACGGCGATAGCTTTCGAGCGTATTCCGCGAAAGCCCCTCTTCCAGCCAGAGCCGGTCGATAAATTCATCCAGCGCGGATTGATTCGCCTCGTTCATGCTCTAGCAGCCACGATTTGATGGACAACGCGGTTGATTTCTTCCCTCCCATAAAGCCACCGAGGCCATGACTGGCGACGACCCGGTGACAGGGAATGATAACGGGGATAGGATTGGCGCCGCATGCATTGGCAACGGCACGCGGACCGGAACCGACTCGCGCAGCCAGTTCGGCATAGCTAATGGTCTGACCTACCGGAATAGCACGAATGGCGCCCCAAACGCGCTGCTGAAAGGGCGTACCGCGCAGATCGAGCGGGACATCGAAGCCCACAGAGGGCTCCTGCAGATAGACTGCAAGTTGGCGGCAGATAGTTTGCGCAACCCCACCCTGCGCCGGCATGGATTGCATGGAGGCCGGAAGGAAGTCGATCCCCGTCAGCCTACCTTCCTCCGCCCGGACCCCTAACGCCGCGAACGGGCACACCATGATCGCCTGATACTCGCTCATGGGCGCTATGTTAACTCGCGGATAATCTTCTTGCGCACCAGATTATGCAAAATAAAAAACCCCGCATCCGAAGAGTGCGGGGTTTTTCTGCAGGCGCCGAAATTTATTCGGTAACGGCAGCTGCCTTTTCGCGCATCTGCAGTTTCTCCTTGATACGTGCCGACTTGCCGGAGCGCTCACGCAAGTAGTACAGCTTGGCACGACGCACATCGCCGCGACGCTTGACTTCGATGCTGGCGATCAGCGGGGAGTAGGTCTGGAAAGTACGCTCGACGCCTTCGCCGGAAGAAATCTTG
>CAMLDQ010000052.1 GCA_946478965.1 uncultured Methylobacillus sp.
GAGAAGAGTTCGGAACCGGGGAAGCGGATCGATTATGAAAAACTCAAGCTGCCGGAGTTGCTCAAGCGGGCGAATGGCAAGGATATCAAGGCGCAGTTCGAGTTAGGTTCGCGCTTCAACTACGGGCATGGGGTGCCCAAGAACGTGCCAGAAGCTCTGCAGTGGCTGCGGCGTGCCGGGCAGGGCGGTTCCGGTGATGCTCAGCGTGTGCTGGCGCTGAAGTTTTATAACGGCTATGACGTGGCGGTCGATTACGACGAGGCGCTGCGGTGGGCGCAGTTGCTTGCCCAGTCCGGCGATTTTTCAGGCCAGATGATGCTGGCCAGCATGTATGCAAACGGCGAGGGTGGCCCGCGCAATTTGATCCAGTCATATGCCTGGTATGACATTGCCGCATCCACGGCGCAGCAGTCCGAGGACGAGATATCAATGCAGAATGCCGAGCAGGCTGCGGATGCGCGCGAAAAGACCGCGGCGCTTTTGATGCAGGGAGAGCTTGCAGAAGCGCAGAAGATGGCCAGTGATTGGTGGCTGAAACGGCAAGGCGTCAGCCTGGACGCGCCGCCTAAAGCGGCAAAGAAGCGTCCGGCCAAGAAAAGGTCGGCGGCAAAGCCGGCCAGCCCTCAGCCGAAACCGGCGCAACCCTAGGTTGGACCCAGCGGGATGGTCACGCAACCCTCGGTACTGCAGCGCAGATAGTCGCCGGTATCGTACCAGTCCGAGAGTACCCAACGTGTACTGGTATACCCTTGGTCATCGATGACATGTTTGCCGGGCCGGTGCGTGTGGCCGTGAATCAGCCATTCCGGATGGTTGAATTCCCGCAGCAGTGCGATCACGGCATCGGGGTTCACGTCCATGATGGCCTCGGCTTTATGTGATTTTTCCGTTTCACTGCGCATGCGCAAAGCCTCGATCTGCGCCTTGCGGGCCGCCAGGGGTTGGGCCAGGAAGGCCTGCTGCCAAGCGGGGTCGCGGACTTGGTTGCGAAACTGCTGGTAGGCGACATCGTCGGTACACAGGGTGTCGCCGTGCGTCATCAAAACGCGATGCCCGTCGATTTCCGTGAGATGCGGGTCGTCGAGCAAGACCATGCCGGATGCCTCAGCGAAGCGTTCCGCCAATAAGAAGTCACGATTGCCGTGCAAAAGGAATACCGGGGTGCCCGCGTCATTCAATGTACGGAACGCGGCGCAGACCTGGCGGTGGAACGGCTCGTCCAGATCGTCGTCGCCCGCCCAATATTCAAACAGGTCCCCCAGTACATAGAGTGCCTGCGCGCCCCGCGCCGGGCCGCTGAGGAACTCCAGCAGCAGCCGTGTTGTTTGCGGGCGCGAGGTACAGAGATGCAGGTCGGAGATGAAGAGTGCCGGGGTAGAACTCAACTCAGCGCAATCCGGACAGAGGAGAGACGCATCAGCACTGTTCGGCGCGCTCGATCACGACATCCTCTACCGGGACGTCCTGATGGCCGGCTTTGCTACCCGTGCCGACCTGTTTGATCTTGTCGACCACGTCCATGCCTTCCACTACTTTGCCGAATACGCAGTAGCCCCAGCCATTCGCCGTGGGGGCGGAAAAATTGAGGAAGTCGTTGTCGGCGACGTTGATGAAGAACTGGCTGCTGGCCGAATGCGGGTCCGGTGTGCGGGCCATTGCAATGGTATAGGTCGCGTTCGGCAGGCCGTTGTTGGCTTCGTTCTTGATGGAAGGGTTGGTCGCCTTCTGCTTCATGCCCGGTTCGAAGCCGCCGCCCTGGATCATGAAGCCGTTAATGACGCGATGGAAGATGGTGTTGTTGTAGAAGCCGTTATCGACGTATTCGAGAAAATTGGCGACGGTGGCAGGCGCTTTTTCCGCGTCCAGTTCCAGAGTGATGTCGCCAAAGTTGGTGTGCAGTTTAACCACGATTCTTTCCTTTTTTCCTGGGTTTCGATGATGTTGTAGAGGTACTCTTTTTATCAGCCTGTTCGGCAATGACCGGCGTGTCCAGTACGGCCACTTTCTCGATAATGACGGGTTCCGTGGGGACGTCGGTCAGTCTTCCTATGGCTTGCGTCTGTGCGTGGCCGATTTTTTCGGCGATATCCATGCCGCGGATCACCTTGCCGAATACGCAGTAACCCATCAGGGCCGGCTCCGGTTTGTAGTAGTTGAGCGATTTGTTATCCGCCAGATTGATGAAGAACTGCGAAGAAGCCGAATTGGGGTCGAGCGCGCGCGCCATCGCCAGGGTGCCGGGCTCGTTTTTCAGTCCGTTGTTGGCCTCGTTCGGAATGGGTTCCAGTGTCGCCTTGGGGTGGAGTTCCGGCGTCAGTCCGCCGCCCTGAATGACGAAGTGGTCGATAACACGGTGGAAAATCGTCCCTTCGTAGAAGCCGTTGCGGACGTAGGCGAGAAAATTTTCCACCGTCCTGGGGGCTTTCTCCGGATACAGTTCGACGACAAAACTGCCCATGTTGGTACGGAATTCGATTTGCGGCTGGCCGGCATAGGCGGACGTGCCAAGAAGCAGGCTCAGGCAGAGTATGAAAGATGCAAGTTTGGACACGTCAGTCTCCTCCTCCGTGATTCGCGGAAGAGCCTAGGCAGCACCTTCGTAGAGGATCTTCCAGCGATTGTTTTCCAGTATCCAGTACTGACGTTTCCGCATGCGGTCGTCAAGATTGTTGCTTTTATAATCCTGGTCGAAATTGACTACAACCATGGTCTGGCCATCATTAGGATAACGGAACATGCTGATATTGGATAGCGTGATGCTCGGATCGGTCTTCGCCGCCAGGATGTGCCGTTTTTCTTGTGCCCAGCGGTCGTAATCGTGTCCCGGAGCAAAAAAATCGCGGGAATAGAACGCCAGATAATTGTTGGCGTCCTGCGATTCCCATGCATGGCGCCAGGCATCAATGTCGTGCAGCAACTGCTCCTTTTCCGCTGCGAGCTGCTCGGGGGCTACCGGGGCAAGGTCGCGTGCGATGATCACCGGTGTTTTACCCGTTTGCAGGATAGGCGCCAACGCCTGAAGGTCGGGGTTGGTGAGTACGACACATCCGTCGCTGGCGCGCGGCGGCCGGCTGTAGGTGTCGCTGGGTGTGCCATGCAGCCAGATTCCGTGGCCGTTCTTGCCATTATGGCGATCCCACTCGTTGGGGTAGCTGAGCGGAAATGCTGCGGAACCGTACAGATCCGGCAGTTTTCGCTGCAGGCGGCTCCCGGCGAAATAGAGTCCCAATGGCGTACGCTTGTCGCCTTCCTCTTCCTTTCCACTGCCGTTCTTGCCAACGGTAATGTAGTAATCGGCGACATACTTGGGGGCGCCGTTCTCGTTGCGGTAAAGATAGAGCCGCGATTTGGCGGTATCGACGACGATGGCATGTTGCTGGCTACCATCAAGCTGCCACAGGTAGTCTGTCGCATCCGGTGCTGTCTGCGCATCAAGATAGTGCTCCAAGCGGACACGCGCTTCATCGCGGAAATCGGTAATGGTATCGGTCGGTGCATCGATTCCCGCGCCGAAACTGCCGAGTTGGCGAGCGCGAGCCATCAGCAGGTCGCCGCGTACCAGGTGGGCGAGTTTGAAATTGGGTGCATTGCTGATCAGTTTGTCTATCGTCGCCAGGGCCGTGTCGGTTCTGCCCTGTGTGATATCGATCAGGCTCTGGATCAGCAGGCCTTCGGTATTAGGCGGGATTGAAAAGGCGAAAGAGTGCTTCGGCGGGCGTTCGGCGACGATATTAAGTGCGGTGGCATTCCACGACGGCGCGAGCGCGAGCGACAGGCCGATGGCTGCCAGCAGGCTGCGCCGTGTTCGTGGTGTGGTCGATATACTCAACGTGCGGTCAGCTCCTGTTCAATCAGCCACTTGTCGCCTGTTTTTTCCATGTGCAGCGTTTTGCCTGTACGTATTGTTCCCCTGCCGGAACGGTAGCTCTGATTAAAGTGAACGCTGGCATGCGTATCGTCTTTCATTTTAACCTGAATCTCCGACACCCCGACCTTGATGGACTTGGGGCTGGAAACGCGGGTGCGACGCACCTTTTCCCAAGCGCTACGACTTTCCCCGGACGGCGTCTTGAAATCGGCGGCGTAGGAGGCCAGATAGGCTGCCACGTCCTGATCGGACCACGCCTTGGCCCAGTGCTGGACGGCGGCAATGATGTCCTGCTGTTGGTTGGGAATGGGAGCGTCCAGGCGTTTTTCCTGCGATTTCGGTGACACAGGCTTGGCAGGTGTTGCTGCCGGTGCAGGCGGAGGAACGACTACAGCGGGTGCCGCAGCAATCGTAGCCGGTTGGGGTGCCGGGTTAGGCTTGTCCTTTGCTGGCAAGGGGCTCTCAAGCGGCATGGCTTGTGCGGAAAAAAGCGTGTTGACCATGGTCAGCTTGATCGCGAGTTTGGTCTGTTTCGCATCCTTCTTGTCCAGCTGCAACGCTTTGTCATAAGCATCCGAAGCCATCTTGGCGTAAATGTCGCTCAGATTGGCGTGCGCGGTCGCATAGCTGGGATGCGTTTTGATGGCGGATTCGAGAGCCATGCGAGCCTTGTCGTACTGCCCCTGCTCGGCGTATAGCACGGCTAGATTGTTGTAGGGTT
This sequence comes from uncultured Methylobacillus sp., assembly GCA_946478965.1. Next base: position 4,590 of record CAMLDQ010000052.1, read on the forward strand.
CCGGATATTCCGGATGACGCTCGATAATGGCTGAAAACATCTTGATGGCTTCGCCGCTCTTGCCCTGTTCCTTGAGCATCACGCCCTTGAGGAATTGTACTTTTACATCCTCGGGGTGTGCGGCAAGATAGCGGTCGATGAGCGGCTGGGCCTGGTTGGGCTGTCCTTGATCGAGATATTGTGCGGCTGTTTGGAGTCCATCGGCCCCCGCGGGGAAGGAGATCAGGCAGGCCGTCAGGGTGGCGGCAATAAGCGTATGGTAATGCATTATGGTATATACTTTGCCCCAGTGATTCGGCCGGCTGATTCTAACAATAACTGCTTCCAACCTCCAATTGTTTCGAGTCTTTCCGGCACATAAATTTGAAGAATTCCACTCCCGACTCCCCATGCTGAAGATATACAACTCCATCGCTCGTGAAAAACAGGATTTTCGTCCCATCGTTGCCGGCAAGGTACGCATGTATGTTTGCGGCATGACGGTGTACGACTTCTGTCATCTGGGACATGCGCGCGTGATGGTGGTGTTCGACATGGTAGCGCGCTGGCTGCGCGCTTCTGGTTATGACCTCACCTATGTGCGCAACATTACCGATATCGATGACAAGATCATCAAGCGCGCGGCGGAAAATGGGGAAGCCATAGGTGCGCTCACCGAGCGCTTTATCCGCGCGATGGATGAGGATGCGGCAGCGCTGGGTGTCGTCAGGCCCGACCTGGAGCCGCGTGCGACGCAGCATATCCCGGATATGCTGGCAATGATTGCTGCCCTGGTCGGCAAGGGGCTGGCTTACCGTGCCGAAAATGGCGACGTGTTTTACTCCGTGCGCGGGTTTGCGGGGTACGGCAAGCTGTCCGGAAAGTCGCTGGAAGACCTCAGGGCTGGCGAGCGCGTCGAAGTGGATACTTACAAACGCGACCCGATGGATTTCGTATTATGGAAATCAGCCAAGCCCGGCGAACCTTTCTGGGAATCGCCATGGGGGCCGGGCCGCCCCGGCTGGCATATCGAATGCTCGGCAATGAGCGACCATCATCTCGGTCACCATTTCGACATCCACGGTGGCGGCCAGGATTTGCAGTTCCCGCACCATGAAAACGAAATTGCCCAGTCGGAAGGTGCACACGGCTGTACCTATGTGAATTACTGGATGCATAACGGCTTCGTGCGGGTGGATGAAGAGAAAATGTCCAAGTCCCTGGGCAACTTCTTCACGATTCGTGAGGTGCTGCAGAAATATGATCCGGAGGTGCTGCGGTTCTTCATCTTGCGTGCGCATTACCGCAGCCCGCTGAATTATTCCGATGCCCACCTGGACGATGCGAAGCAATCGCTTACTCGCCTCTACACCGCGTTGCGCGGGATTGAAGCCGAAGCCTCGGAGATGGATTGGAACGATGTGCAGGCGGCGCGCTTCAAGACGGCAATGGATGATGACTTCAATACGCCGGAGGCCATTGCCGTGCTGTTTGAATTGGTGAACGAGGTTAATCGCAGCCGCGATGCCGCAGTCGCCGGGCGCCTGAAGAGCCTTGCCGGCGTACTCGGGCTGCTGCAGCGGTCGCCGGAGGAGTTCCTGCAAGGGGCCGCAACTGCTGCGATGACCCAGGTAGATATCGAGCAACTGATCGCGGCCCGTATGGAAGCGAAGAAGGCCAGGAATTTCGCCGAGGCGGATCGCATTCGCGCCGAGTTGCAGGACAGCGGCATCGTCCTTGAGGACACGCCACAGGGCACAATCTGGCGGAGCGCCTAGATGTACGGGCTGTTGCGACCCTTATTGTTCCGTCTGGATGCCGAGCGCGCGCATCATCTGACCTTGGCTTCCTTGCAAGCTGTATACGCAGCGGGCTTGTCGAATTTGTTTCCATCTCCAGGCACTTGCCGTCCGCGGCAGGTGATGGGTTTGACGTTTCCCAACCCGGTTGGCCTTGCCGCCGGGCTGGACAAGAACGGCGCCTACATCGATGCGCTGGCTGCGCTGGGCTTCGGCTTCATTGAGGTCGGCACCGTGACGCCGCGGCCGCAGCCAGGCAATCCGCTGCCCCGGTTGTTCCGCATCCCTGAAGCGCAGGGGATCATCAACCGTTTCGGTTTCAATAACGAAGGCATCGATGCCTTGGTTGAAAATGTCAGGAAGTCGTCATACCGCGGCATTCTCGGCATCAATATCGGCAAGAATTTCGATACGCCGAACGAGCGCGCGGTCGACGACTACCTGATTTGCCTGCGCAAGGCGTATCCGCATGCAAGCTATATCACCGTCAATATCTCTTCGCCCAACACCAAGAACCTGCGCCAGTTGCAGGAAAAGGAAGCGCTGGAAGCGCTGCTCTCCGCCCTGAAAGCAGAGCAGGGGAAACTGGCACAGGATGCGGGGCGCTATGTCCCGGTGGTGCTCAAAATTGCCCCGGACCTGACGGCCGAACAGATCGGTGAGATTGCCGGACTGCTGCGGCAGTACCGCTTTGATGGTGTCATCGCGACCAACACTACATTGTCGAGAGATGGCGTCGCAGGGCTGCCGCATGCGACGGAGACCGGTGGGCTGTCGGGCGCGCCCGTCAGGGAGAAATCCACGGCCGTGATCAGGCAATTGCACCAAGCCTTGCAGGGCGAGATTCCCATCGTTGGGGTCGGCGGCATACTTTCCGGGCAGGATGCCGTGGAAAAAATCGAGGCTGGCGCCAGTCTGGTGCAGCTGTACAGCGGCTTGATTTACCGTGGGCCGGGCTTGATCCGGGAAGTTGGCGCAGCACTCGGCTAGGCTAGTCCCGCAATTCGCTTCTCGCGAACCGCACCCATTCCCGCTCAATTTCATGCTGGATATTAAAGCGCTTCGCGTGTTGAATCACTTCCTCGAAAACAGTTCTTGCCTGGGCTTGGTGTCCTAGCGTCTTGAGCAAGGCACCGTAGCGGCATTTCGCTTCCAGGCCGGTGTAAATCGGGACCAGCTTTTCATAGACCGCTAGTGCAGCGTCGGTGTCGGTTTTTTCCAGCACTCGTGCCTGCAACAGCTGTACATCCTGCGGTTTGAAGCCGGGGTGGTTCGTCTCTAGCTGGTTCAGGAGCGGCGGCACTTCCTGCGCCATGTCGAGCATGAGTCTCGTTTTCGCCAGCCTGAACAGGATTTCCGGGTCGTTGCTGTAGGCGCCGGTCAGGCAGCTGGCATAGAGTCGGGCCGATTCGGCGTACATGCCGACCGCCTCGCATTCTTCCGCCAGCGCGATCTTGTTGTCCATGCTGCCGCAAATTTCCAGCTCCTCCGCGCGGCGCTTCAACTCGGCATCGGGCTGAATGCTGCGTACCAGGCCCTGGACGGTCTTTCTCGCGGAGCGGTGCTCGCGCGAATTCGGGAAAATTTCGATAAGGTAGTAGATCAGGCTGCCGCCGATCGGAAACGACAGAATGATGAATGCCCACCAGTAAGGCCGGCCGGTCTTGAAAACGTGGTAGATGAAGAAAGCCTGGACGGCAATGCTGAGAAGGACAATCAAAGGCATGGCGGATTCCCTGAAATGGCTCAGGGGAGCATGTTAACCGATGCTGCTCCCGCATGACACGGGGTCATGCGGGATGAGATGGGTCAGGCCAGGTCCGCAGCCAGAGACTGCTGGACATCCGGCTTCTCCGGGAACTGCAGCACCACTTTCTCGTTTTCGTCGATATCGACCGCTACGCTGCCGCCTTGCGCGAGGCGACCGAACAGCAGCTCGTCCGCCAATGCACGGCGAATGGTGTCCTGGATCAGGCGTGCCATCGGGCGGGCGCCCATGAGCGGGTCGAAGCCGGCCTTCGCGAGATATTCCTTCAGGGCGTCGGTAAAGGTTACGTCGACCTTTTTCTCGTGCAATTGGTCTTCCAGCTGCATCAGGAATTTTTCCACCACGCGCATGATGATGTCGTGATCCAGCGGGCTGAAGGAGACGATAGCATCCAGGCGGTTGCGGAACTCCGGCGTGAACAGGCGCTTGATGTCGGCCATTTCGTCGCCCGCGGTGGCCGGCTGGGTGAAGCCGATACTGGTCTTGGAAATGGCTTCCGCCCCGGCATTGGTCGTCATGATGATGGTTACGTTGCGGAAATCCGCCTTGCGTCCGTTGTTGTCGGTCAACGTGCCGTGATCCATCACCTGCAACAGGATGTTGAAGATGTCCGGGTGTGCTTTTTCGATTTCATCCAGCAGCAGCACGCAGTACGGATGCTTGGTGATGGCTTCGGTCAGCAGGCCGCCTTGTTCGAAACCGACGTAGCCGGGAGGCGCGCCGATCAGGCGCGAAACGGCGTGGCGCTCCATGTATTCCGACATGTCGAAGCGAACCAGCTCGATGCCCAGCGTATAGGCAAGCTGGCGTGCCACTTCGGTCTTGCCGACACCGGTGGGGCCGGAGAACAGGAATGAGCCGATCGGTTTCTGCGCGTTGCCAAGGCCGCTGCGCGCCATCTTGATGGCGGCGGACAGAGCGTCAATGGCCTTGTCCTGCCCGAAAACGACCGTTTTCAGGTCGCGGTCCAGTGTCTTCAATGCATTGCGGTCATCGGTCGAGATGTTTTGCGGCGGGATGCGCGCAATCTTGGCAATGATGTCCTCGATTTCCCTGTTGCCGATAATCTTCTTTTGCCGGGATTTCGGCAGGATGCGCTGGGCGGCACCGGCTTCGTCAATGACGTCGATGGCCTTGTCCGGAAGATGGCGGTCGTTGATGTATTTGGCCGACAATTCTGCGGCAGTATTCAGTGCGGCTGCCGTGTACTTGACGCTATGGTGCTGCTCGAAACGGGACTTGAGTCCCTTGAGGATTTCCACCGTCTCGGCGATGCTGGGCTCGGAAACATCCACTTTCTGGAAGCGGCGGGACAGCGCGTGATCCTTCTCGAACACGCCGCGGTATTCCTGGTAGGTAGTGGCCCCGATGCACTTGAGCGAGCCGTTGGAAAGAGCCGGCTTCAGCAGGTTGGAGGCATCCAACGTGCCGCCGCTGGCCGCACCCGCACCAATCAGCGTGTGAATTTCGTCGATGAACAGGATGGCATTCGGATTGTCGGCGAGCTTCTTCAGCACCGCCTTCAGGCGCTGCTCGAAATCGCCGCGGTATTTGGTACCGGCGAGCAGGGCACCCATATCCAAGGAATAGATGACGGCGTTGCCCAGCACCTCTGGCACGGTGCCCTCGACGATGCGGCGCGCCAAGCCTTCCGCGATGGCTGTCTTGCCGACGCCAGCCTCGCCTACCAGCAAGGGGTTGTTCTTGCGGCGCCGGCACAGGGTTTGCACGACACGCTCCAGTTCGTGGCCGCGGCCGATCAGCGGGTCGATCTTGCCGGACAGCACCTGTGCGTTCAGATTCAGGGTGTAGTTTTCCAATGCGCCGGCAGGGGAGGCTTCGCTTTCCGTTTCCTGTTCGGTCTCGGCGCGTTTTTCAGTCGTGTTCTCGGCCACCTTGGTGATGCCGTGGGAGATGAAGTTGACCACGTCGAGCCGGGTAATGCCCAGTTGGTGCAGGAAGAACACTGCGTGCGAATCCTTTTCACCGAAGATGGCGACCAGTACGTTGGCACCGGTGACTTCTTTCTTGCCGGAGGATTGCACGTGCAGAATGGCGCGTTGGATCACGCGCTGGAAGCCCAAGGTCGGCTGGGTGTCGACTTCATCGCTGCCGGTGACCGTCGGTGTGTGTTCTTCGATGTAGTTGGTCAATTCGCGGCGCAGGACTTCGAGGTCGGCACCGCAGGCGCGCAGTACTTGCGCTGCAGTCGGATTATCGATCATCGCGAGCAGCAGGTGTTCGACCGTGATCAGTTCATGGCGCTTCTGTCGCGCATCCATGAACGCCATATGTAAGGAGACTTCCAGTTCCTGCGCAATCATTTTTCATGCACCTCTAAAAACATAATACTCTCATTGTCTGCAACGGATGCCATGCCGTTCTGGATGACGCATCCGTCGTACTGGGCAGTGCGCACTGTGCTGGTGCAAGGTGGGGAGGCTATTCCGCTTCCATCGTGCATTGCAGCGGGTGCTGGTGCTCCCGAGCATAGGCCGTGACCTGATTGACCTTGGTTTCGGCGATGTCGCGCGGATAAATGCCGCATAATCCGACGCCCTCGTTATGTACTTTGAGCATGATCTGAGTCGCCTGTTCGCGACTTTTTGCAAAAAACTGCTGCAAGACTTGTACCACAAACTCCATTGGCGTGTAGTCATCATTTAACAACAACACCTTAAACAATGGAGGCGGCTTTTCTCGCGTCGTCGCCTTCTCTACAACGGTACTGTCATGCGTCTTCGCCATATCGTAAGTCTTATTGTGAGCCGAAACGGGATTTTTTCAAGTGGGCGAGGCAGTGGAAAGACAGAATTTTTACGAGAGTTTCCAGTCCGATTTCAGGGGAAAATGCGTACGCTTTTCACGATACGTTCCTGGGTCTGCACGATCTCCAGCGCGTGTCCGCCAATCTTGAAGCTGGTGCCGGGCTCGGGGATATCTTCGAAATATTCCAGAATCAGTCCGTTGAGCGTCTTGGGGCCATCCAGCGGGAATTGGAGGCCTAATTTGCGATTGAGCTCACGCAGCTGCACGCCGCCGTCGACAAGCCAGCTGCCGTCAGGCTGGCGATGGAATGCGCTGCTGCGCACAGGAGATTGCGTCGTGAAATCGCCGACAATTTCTTCCAGGATGTCTTCGAGCGACACCAGGCCTTTCAATTCACCGTATTCGTCCACGACAAGGGCGAGGCGTTGCTGGTTTTCCTGGAATTGGTGCAACTGCGTGTAGAGCGGCGTGCCGCATGGGATGAAATAGGGTTCGGTCATGACTTCGCGCAGCATCTCCTTATCCAGCTCGCCGTTGCGCAACTGGTGCATGACCTTGCGGATATGCAGCACTCCGATGATTTCTTCCGCCGCGCCTTGCCGTACCAGCATGCGGGTATGGTGGCTGGTGGCCAGTTGCTGCAGTATGCTTTCGATGGGGGCGTCGAAGTCCACCGCTTCAATCTGTGTATGCGCCGTCATCACATCGTCCACCGTCGACTTTTCCAGATCGAACAGGTTGATCAAGATGCTTCTGTGCTTGGACGGGATGAATTTTCCCGCTTCAGTCACGATGGTGCGCAGTTCTTCCATGCTGATCGCTTGGTCGGCCTCGCCAAAGCTGGTCTTGATGCGGAGCAGGCGCAGGATGGCCTTGACGAACAGGTTGATGAACCAGACGGCAGGATAGGCGATTCGCAGCAACGGGTAGAGCAGGAAGCTGGAGGCAATCGCCAGGCGTTCGGCATGGGCTGCCGCCACGACCTTGGGGGTGATTTCGCCGAACACGAGAATGACAAAAGTGACGACGAGGGTGCCGCTCAGCAGTTCCCACTCGCCTTGCCCGACCAGGCGCACGGTAATGATGCTGCCTATCGTGGCCAGCGCAGCGGCGGCAAAAGTGTTGCCGAGCAGGATTACCCCCAGCAGTTGGTCGGTGCGGGTGAGCAGGTACCAGGCAAGGCGGGCGCCGCGATGGCCTGAGTGTGCGAGGTGCCGCAGCCGGTAACGGTTGGCCGACATCAGGCTGGTTTCGGCGGTCGAAAAAAATGCGGAAACGAGCAGCAGCACGCCTAGTGCTGCAAACTCGTAGGATAAGGGAATGTCGTCCAAGGAGTTTGGCTGGGATTATGGGATAGCGCAAGTGTCCGTGCAAGCACGGACACTTGTCAAGGCAAAGCGTCCGCGGTTTCCTTCTTTTCCGTCGTCTTCACCAGATCTTCACGCGAGACGCCCAGCCACATGACGATGGGGCTTGCCACCAGGACCGAGGAATAGATGCCGAACAGAATGCCGATGGTCAGCGCCAGCGCGAAGTTGTGCAGTACCTCGCCGCCGAAGAACAGCATCGAGCACACCATGGTCTGCGTCATCGCGTGGGTGATGACGGTGCGCGACATGGTACGGGTAATGGCGTTATCGATCACATGGACGACACTGGCCTTGCGCATCTTGCGGAAGTTCTCGCGCACCCGGTCGAAAACCACCACCGATTCGTTTACGGAGTAACCCAGCACGGCAAGTACCGCAGCCAGTACCGTGAGGTTGAACTCCCACTGGAAGAAGGCGAAAAAGCCGAGAATGATGACCACGTCGTGCAGGTTGGCAATGATGGCGGCAATGCCGAATTTCCATTCGAAACGCATCCACAGGTAGAGCACGATACCGATGGAGACCAGCATCAGCGCCATTGCCCCATTGTTGTAGAGCTCTTCGCCTACTTGCGGGCCGACGAATTCGACGCGGTGCAGGACGACGTTGCTGTCTTCCTTCTTCAGGGTGCCGAGCACCTGGTCGGAAATCTGCGAGGTGGACAGGCCCGGCTTGATCGGCAGGCGGATCAGGACATCATGGCTGGTGCCGAAGTTCTGCACCGTTGCATCCTTGAGGCCGATGCTGTCGACCGCGCTGCGGATTTTGCCGATGTCCGCTGACTGCGGGTAACTGACCTCCATGACCGTGCCGCCGGTGAAGTCCACGCCCAAAGCCAGCCCTTTCGTGGCGAGGAAATACACAGCGAGGATGAAAGTCACCAACGAGATGGATGTGGTGATCCGTCCATAGCTCATGAACGGGATGTCTTTCTGAATCTTGAACAATTCCATGACGTTTTTCCTTAGCCGATCGTCAGTTTGTTGATTTTGCGACGATAGCCGTAAATCAGGTTAACCAGGGCGCGGGACACCAGCACGGCGCTGAACATCGAGGTGAGGATGCCCAGCATGTGCACCACGGCGAAGCCCTTGATGGGGCCGGAACCGAAACTGAACAGCATCAGGCCGACGATGAAGGTGGTCACGTTGGAATCCAGAATGGTCGCGAAGGCGCGGTCGTAGCCGGCATGAATCGATGCCTGCGGCGAGCTGCCGTTACGTTGCTCCTCACGGATGCGTTCGTTGATCAGCACGTTGGCGTCGATCGCCATCCCCAGGGTGAGTGCGATGGCAGCCAGGCCGGGCAGTGTCAGCGTGGCTTGCAGCATGGACAGGATCGCAACCAGCAGCAGCAGGTTGGCACCCAATGCCATTACGGACACCGTGCCGAACACCAGGTAGTAGAGCATCATCATGATGGTGATCGCGGCGAAGCCCCACAGGGTCGAATGCACACCGCGCTTGATGTTCTCCTCGCCCATGCTGGGGCCGACGGTACGTTCCTCGATGATGTCCATCGGTGCGGCCAGTGCGCCGGCGCGCAGCAGCAGCGCGACATCGGTGGCTTCCTGGACGTTGGCCATGCCGCTGATCTGAACGCGGCCGCCGCCGATTTCCTCCTGGATGACCGGCGCGGTGATGACTTCCGCCTGTCCCTTCTCGACCAGGAGGATCGCCATGCGCTTGCCGACGTTTTCGCGGGTGACTTGCTTGAAGATGCGCGCGCCGCGGCCATCCAGCGTGACGTGCACGACCGAGCGGCCATTCTGCTGGTCGAGGCCGGGGCCGGCGTCGGTGATGTAGTCGCCGGTCAGCACCACGCTCTTTTTGACTAGCAGCGGGACGCCGTTGCGCTCCACATAGTATTCGTCGCCGAAGGGAACCTGCCCTTTGGCTGCAGCATCCAGAATGGCGGGTGTGCTCTTCTCGTCATCCACCATGCGGATTTCCAGCGTGGCGGTGCGGCCGAGGAT
>CAMLDQ010000053.1 GCA_946478965.1 uncultured Methylobacillus sp.
CGTCGATGATGCGGCCGCGGAAAATGTCGCACATGCGCTTCATTTCCTCGCGGTACGGGCCGGTGGCCTTCACCTTGACCAGCATCAGTTCGCGCTCGATGTGGCGGCCGTCGCTGAGATCCAGCACCTTGACCACATCGACCAGCTTGTTGAGCTGCTTGATGATCTGCTCGATGACCTCGTCGGAACCGGAGGTGACGATGGTCATGCGGGACAGGGTTTCGTCCTCGGTGGGCGCCACGGTCAGCGATTCGATATTGTAGGCGCGCGCCGAGAACAGGCCGGCGACGCGCGACAGGGCTCCGGCCTCGTTTTCCATCAGCAGAGAAACGATGTGACGCATTACAGATCCTCCGCCAGGATGATTTCAGACAGGCCCTTGCCGTTCGGTACCATCGGGAACACGTTTTCCTTCGGGTCGGTGAGGAAGTCCATGAACACCAGGCGGTTCCTGTTTTCCGCGCTGAAGGCTTCCTTCAGTGCGCCCTCGACATCGCCCGGATTCTCGATGCGCATGCCGACATGGCCGTAGGATTCCGCTAGCTTGACGAAATCCGGCAGGCTGTCCATGTAGGATTCCGAGTAGCGGTTCTCGTAGAAGAACTCCTGCCACTGGCGCACCATGCCGAGGTAGCGATTATTCAGCAGGATTACCTTGATCGGCAGGTGGAACTGCTTGCAGGTGGACAGTTCCTGGATGTTCATCTGGATGCTGCCTTCGCCGGTGATGCAGGCTACCTGCGCGTCAGGGAATGCAAACTGCGCACCCATCGCATACGGCAGGCCGACGCCCATGGTGCCCAGCCCGCCGGAGTTCAACCAGCGGCGCGGCTTGTCGAACTTGTAGTACTGCGCCGCCCACATCTGGTGCTGGCCCACGTCGGACGTGACGAAGGCGTCGCCCTTGGTGACTTCCCACAGCTTCTCGACCACGTATTGCGGCTTGATGATTTCGCTGGACTGCGCGTACTTGAGGCATGCCTTGCCGCGCCAGTCCTCGATTTTCTTCCACCATGCAGCCAGTGCATCGGAATCCTGTGGGGAGCCGGGCTCTTCCAGCAATGCCAGCATGTCATCGAGCACGGACTTCACGTCGCCGACGATGGGCACGTCCACCTTCACGCGCTTGGAAATGGAAGATGGATCCACATCGATATGGATGATGGTGCGCGGGTTCTGGAAGAAGTGCGCCGGATTGCCGATCACGCGATCATCGAAGCGAGCGCCCACGGCCAGCAGCACATCACACTCCTGCATCGCCATGTTGGCTTCCAGTGTGCCGTGCATGCCCAGCATGCCGACGCATTGCTTATCCGTTGCCGGGTAGCCGCCCAGGCCCATCAGCGTGTTGGTGATCGGGAATCCGAGTTTCCTGACGAGCTTGGTGAGCGGTTCGGCCGCGTCACCCAGTACTACGCCGCCGCCGGCGTACACCATCGGGCGTTTCGCTTCCTGCAGCAGCTTGAGCGCCTTCTTGATCTGGCCCGAGTGCCCCTTGAGTACCGGGTTGTAGGAACGCATCTGCACGGAATCCGGATAGACGAATTCGCCGAGATGCGCGGTCACGTCCTTGGGGATATCCACGACCACAGGGCCGGGACGGCCGCTGCCGGCGATGTAGAAAGCCTTCTTGATGGTGCTGGCCAGTTCCTTGATGTCCTTGACCAGGAAGTTGTGCTTCACGCACGGGCGGGTGATGCCCACCATATCGACTTCCTGAAAGGCATCCATGCCGATGGCGGGTGTGGGCACCTGGCCGGACAGTACCACCATGGGGATCGAGTCCATATAGGCAGTGGCGATACCGGTCACGGCATTGGTCGCGCCCGGTCCGGAAGTGACCAGTGCGACGCCGACTTTGCCGGTGGCGCGCGCATAGGCGTCAGCCGCATGCACGGCGGCCTGCTCATGGCGCACCAGGACATGCTTGAATTTGTCCTGTTTGAAAATCTCGTCGTATATATTAAGGACCGCCCCGCCGGGATAGCCGAAGACGAACTGGACGTTCTCTTCCTGCAGGCAGCGAATGACGATTTCTGCGCCAGTCAATTGCATAAATTCAATCAGTTGTGGAAATTGTTGCGAAACCTTGAACAGTATCGTTTCGTACAGTTTTGGTCAAGGTGATTTGTGTGCGTGCGCGTCTTTTAGTCCAGTGGAGGTGCTGCGCTCAACACTTCTTCCGGCGTGGTGAGCCCCGCGGCGATTTTGAGCGCGCCGGCGATGCGCAGAGGCTTGACGCCTTCGCGCTGGGCCAGTGCCTTGATTTTTGCGAGATCGGTATCGCGCGTAATCAGCTTTTTCATTTCCGGGCTGATCGTTAGCATCTCGTAGATGCCGGTGCGGCCACGATAGCCGGTCATGCGGCATTCCAGGCAGCCGGTGGCGCTATAGGTTGGGGTCGGTTTCGTGGTTTTCCATGGACTTACCACTTCCTGCCACGTATCGTCGCCCATTTCCGTGGGCGCCTTGCAGTGCGGGCACAGAGTACGCACCAGCCGTTGCGCCATGACGCCCAGCAGCGTGGCGTTGATCAGATAGGCCGGCACACCCAGTTCGAGCAGCCGGGTGATGGCGGAGGGGGCATCATTGGTGTGCAGGGTCGAGAGGACCAGATGTCCTGTCAGCGACGCCTGGATCGCCATCTCGGCGGTTTCCATATCCCGAATCTCGCCGACCATGATGATGTCGGGATCCTGCCGCAGTAGCGTGCGGATGCCATCGGCGAAATTGAGGCCGATATTGCTTTGCACCTGCATCTGGTTGAACATGGGTTCGATCATTTCGATCGGATCTTCCACCGAGCAAACATTCACTTCCGGCCTGGCCAGTTGTTTCAGCGTGGAATAGAGCGTAGTTGTTTTACCGGAGCCGGTTGGCCCGGTGACCAGGATGATGCCATTGGGTCGCGTGGTCCAGGCGTTCCAGCGCTCGGTCTGCTCGCGTGTGAAGCCCAGGTCGGTGAAATCCTTGACCAGGATTTCCGGATCGAAAATCCGCATCACCAGCTTTTCACCGAATGCGGTGGGCATGGTGGACAGGCGCAGCTCGATTTCCTTGCCTTCGGCCGTCATGGTTTTGATGCGGCCATCCTGCGGGCGGCGCTTTTCCACCATATCCATGCGCCCCAGCAGCTTGATGCGGCTGGTAATGGCATTGGTAATTGAGGCTGGGAGCTGATAAACCTGATGCAGCAGGCCGTCGATGCGGAATCGCACGATACCGATATCGCGACGCGGCTCCAGGTGAATGTCGCTGGCACGCTGTTCGAATGCATACTTGAACAGCCAATCGACGATGTTGACCACGTGCTGTTCATTGGCATCGAGGCTTTTGTTCTTGCCGAGTTCGACCAGTTGCTCGAAATTCTGTACGCCGACGATTTGTCCGCTTTTTGCCTCGTTCGCCAGGTTCACCGACTGTGCCAGGCTGTAGATTTCGGGCAGGTAGCGATTGATTTCGAGGGGGTTGGCCAGGACGCGCTTGATCTTGAGCTTGAGTATGCGTTCCAGGTCGACAATCCAGTCGGTAAGGAACGGCTCCGCCGTCGCGACGGTAATTTCCTGATGGTCGACCTGGACCGGCATGATTTTGAGGCGCTCCGCGTAGGCCTTGGACACTACGCGCGCAATCGTGCCGAAATTGAGTTGCAGCGGGTCGATGTGGTAATAGGGCAGTTCGACGTGCCCGGCAAGCCATTCGGTGAGAAACTCTACCGTCATCTGCTTGCCTGGAGGCTTGGGGCTTTTCCATTTCTGTTCCGCGACGATGACCAATGGATGCAGGTTGGTACGATCAAGCCTGCGGTCTTCGAGCAGCTTTGCCGCCTCCGGCGCGGAGACTAGACCTTCCTGCACCAGCAACTGCAACAACTCCTGCAGCGTCAGCTTGTGGCTCTGCATGCTCGCCAAGGGCGAAAATTGTTCTCGATTCATGAGAGAGGCGCAATGCGCATGGATAGGTCTACGGCCTGGATGTTCTTGGTCAGGCTGCCGATGGAAATACGCTGCACTCCGGTCTCGGCCACGGCGCGCACGCTTTCCAGCGTGACGTTTCCGGATCCTTCCAGGACAGCGCGGCCTGCCGCAAGGGCGACCGCTTCACGCATTTGGAACAGGGAGAAGTTGTCGAGCAGTATCAATGTCGCGCCAGCGTCCAGGGCTCTTTGTAATTCCTCCAACGACTCCACCTCGATTTGGATACTTGCCTCGCCTGCAACTTGTCTGGCCGCCTCCAGTACTTGTGCGATGCCGCCGGCTGCGGCGATGTGGTTCTCCTTGATCAGGATGCCGTCGTAGAGTCCGATGCGCTGGTTCTCGCCGCCGCCTGTCCTGACCGCGTATTTCTCCGCAAGCCGCAGCCCGGGAAGCGTCTTGCGCGTGTCCATGATGACAGCGCCGGTGCCGGCGATGGCGGCAACATGGCGGCGTGTCGATGTCGCTACGGCGGACAGGGTCTGCAAAAAGTTGAGCGCGCAGCGCTCCGCGGTGAGCAGGGTGCGGGCGGCACCGTGGATTTCACACAGCAATTGATTAGGATGCACCGTTGAGCCATCCTGTGCGTGCCATACGATGCAGGTGTCGGCGTCCAGCAGGCGGAAGCAGGCGTCGAACCAGGCAGTTCCGCACAGTACGGCTTCCTCGCGGCTGATAACGCGCGCCTCGGCGTTTTGTGCCGCAGGGATGAGCTGCGCAGTGAGGTCGCCGCAACCGATGTCTTCATCCAGGGCGTGGCGGACTTGTTGTTCTATGAGATCGGGGGAAATTTGCATTTCTGCATTATAATGCCATTCGTTTTCATCTTGATTTTCAGGCCCGTATGAAGCTTTTCATGACCCCCAACAGCCCTTATGCGCGCAAGGTGCGCGTGATGCTTGCCGAGAAGCGCATTGAATGCGAGCAGGTGGTTGTCGAATCCCTGGCGGCGCCCGATTCACCGGTGATCGAGCACAACCCGCTGGGCAAGGTGCCGACCTTGGTGCTCGATGACGGTACCAGCTTGTACGATTCGGTGGTGATCGTTGACTATCTGGATCACAAGACCCCGGTCGCTCGTCTGATTCCGCAGGACAATACGCACCGAGCCTTGGTGCGCCGTTGGGAGGCGCTGGCCGACGGGGTCTGTGACGCCACCGTGGCGGTCGTCATGGAGAAACGCCGCGCGCCGGAAAAGCAGGATGAAACGACGATAGAACGTCAGCTGCAGAAAGTGGAGCGTGGGCTCAAGGTGATGTCCGACGACATGGGCGAAAGCAAGTGGACGACTGGCGATCGTTTTACACTGGCGGACATTGCCGTCGGTTGCGTACTCGGCTACGTGGCATTGCGCCTGCCGGAACTCAACTGGCGCGAGCAGTACCCCAATCTCGGCCGTATCTACGACCAGATGCAGGAACGGCAGGCGTTCCGCGACAGCGCACCTATTCCCTAAACTGAATTTCCCGATGCTGCCAGCGGCGCGGTGATGATCCCCCCGCCAAGGCAGACCTTGCTTTCATAGACCACGACGGACTGGCCCGGCGTCACCGCCCATTGGGACTGGCCGAACCGGATTTCGCAGCGGTCGCCGTCGAGACTGTCGATCTCGCATGGGGCGTCCGGCTGGCGGTAACGGGTCTTCGCCGCATACACCCAATGGGTGCGCGGATCGTGACCGGCAATCCAGTGCATTTGGGCCGCCTGCAGGCCATCGCTGTGGAGCAGTGGGTGCTCGTGCCCCTGCACGACGATCAACTCGTTCCTGGTCATGTCCTTGCCGGCGACAAACCAAGGGGCGCCGTCGCCATCGCGCGAGCCGCCGATGCCCAATCCCTGCCGCTGACCCAACGTGTAATACATGAGCCCGCTGTGGCGACCGACCACTTTGCCTTCCGGCGTACGCATGTCGCCCGGTTCGGTGGGCAGGTAGCGCTGCAGGAATTCGCGGAATGGCCGCTCGCCGATGAAGCAGATGCCGGTGGAATCCTTTTTCTCGCTGGTGACGAGGCCGGCCTTGCGCGCAATCTCGCGCACCTCGCGCTTGTACAGGCCGCCGAGGGGAAACAGCGCCTTCGACAGCTGCGACTGGTCGAGACGGTAAAGGAAGTAGCTTTGGTCCTTGCTGCCGTCCTCGGCTTTCAGCAACTGGAAAAGCCCGTCGACCTCGCGTACCTGGGCGTAGTGCCCGGTCGCGATCAGATCCGCACCCATGCCCATGGCATGATCCAGAAAAGCGCGGAACTTGATTTCCGAATTGCAGAAAATATCGGGGTTGGGCGTGCGCCCGGCGCGATATTCCTCGAGGAAATTGCTGAACACCTTTTCCTTGTATTCCTTGCTGAAGTTGACCGCTTCGATCTCGACGCCGAGTCGGTCGGCGACCGAGACGGCATCGATCAGATCCTGCTTGGCCGGGCAGTATTCGTCGGTATCGTCATCCTCCCAGTTTTTCATGAAAAGGCCGACGACCTCGTAACCCTGTTCCTTCAGCAGCAGGGCGGTGACGGAAGAGTCCACGCCGCCGGACATGCCGACGACAACGCGTTTTTTGCTCATAAATGGGTCAACACCGAAAGTGGGAAACGCTGGCCTGCCAGATAATGTTCGATACAGGTCAGCACTTGTGGGCTGCGATGACGATCCCGCGAGGCCCGGATTTCGTCGGGACTCATCCAGCAGGCGCGCAGGATGCCGTCATCCAGGGCTTGCTCGGGGTGATGCCCGGTGAGTTCGCCGACGAAGGCGAAGCGCAGGTAGGTAATGTCTTTTCTCGGGTGCGCCCAGTGGTAGACCCCTAGCAGTCCCGTGGGCGCAAAGTCGTAGGCGGTTTCTTCCCGCGCTTCGCGAATGACAGCCTGCAGCAGGGTTTCGCCTTGCTCCAGATGCCCCGCCGGCTGGTTGAACAATGCACCGTCCGCGGTTTCCTCTTCGACCAGCAGGAATTTTCCTGCTTGTTCGACGATGGCGGCGACGGTGACATTGGGTTTCCAGATCATGATACGGGTGTGGCGCGAAAAACCTGTGATTCTACTAGCTTAACAATCCGGGGAACAGGCTGCCGATGCCGCGGGCCATGAACTCGATTGCCATCGCGGCCAGGATCAGGCCCATCAGGCGCGTGACGATGCTGATGCCGATCGTGCCGATGCGGTCGGCGATGGCGTTCGATATGCCCAGTATCCACCAGACCAGCAAGGCTACCACGCCCACCGGAGCGACCAGCAATACATGGCCCCAGATGCTGCCGCTTTGTTCTGCGGCGATGATCATGCTGCTGATGGCGCCCGGCCCTGCGAGCAGGGGGATGCTGAGCGGAACGATCGCGATGGCTTCGTGTTCGCTCGCCGCCTGGGTTTCCTCGGCCGTCGGACGCGCACTGCCGGGCTTGCCGTGCATCATCGAAATTGCCATCAGCAGCAGCAGGATGCCGCCGCCGATCTGGAAGGAGGGGATGCTGATGCCGAAAAAGATCAGGATGCGGTCGCCGACAAAGATCGTCGTGGTGAGTACCAGGAATACCGTCAGTGCAACGGTGCGTACGGTATGGGCACGATCCGGCTTGGACCAGCCCTCGGTGGCCGCGACGAAAATCGGGATGCCGCCGATCGGGTTGACGATGGCGAACAAGGCGATGCCGATTTTGATCAGATAGTTCCACTCGCTCATTTGATGGGCCTTATCGAATGGGTTAGTATCCCTCACCTTAATATGCGACAAGGAGGGGCGTCATGGCTTCGGCATTGATTCCGCTTGCATCAGGCTGCGAGGAACTGGAGGCCGTCACGGTCGTCGACATCTTACGCCGGGCGGGCGTGGAGGTCACTACGGCCGGCCTGACGGAAGGCCCTGTGCGCGCGAGCCGGGGAACCGTACTGGTGCCCGACATGTCGCTGGATGAGGCCTTGCTGAGGGCTTACGATAGCGTGGTCTTGCCGGGTGGGATGCCGGGCGCCAGGCACCTTCGCGACGATGTGCGTATCCAGGCGTTGCTGAGCCGCATGACGGAGCAGGGCAAGCTGGTGGGGGCCATCTGTGCTGCTCCGATGGCTTTGCATGCTGCCGGTGTGCTGAATGGGCGGCGTGCGACCAGCTTCCCCGGCGTGCTTGATGTCTTGCCGGGCACGCACCGCTATGAAACTGCCGCCGTTGTGGTCGATGGCAATGTCGTGACGTCCAGAGGGCCAGGTACGGCGATGGATTTTGCGCTGACACTGGCGGAATTGCTGGTGGGCAAGGCAAAGCGGGACGCGGTTGAGGCGGATTTGCAAAGATAGACTATGAAGCCTTTGATTTATCTCGCCTCGCGTTCGCCGAGGCGCGGGGAGTTGCTGGGGCAGCTTGGTGTGCGGTTCGAGGTTTTCCCCTCCGATATCGATGAATCCGTACTCGGCGACGAGTCGCCAGAGCACTACGTACTGCGTCTGGCGGAGGCGAAAGCGCAGGTCTGCGTACAGCGATTGCAGGCAGAGGGGAAGTCATTGCGTCCAGTGCTGGCGGCGGATACGACGGTATGTATCGACGGCGTCATACTCGGCAAGCCGGAACATGATACGGAGGCGTGTGCCATGCTGCGGCGCATGGCGGATCGTTGGCATGCCGTGCACACTGCGGTAGCCGTCGCCGAGGGTAATCGGGTCGAAGTCGCTTTGTCCAGTACGCAGGTCGAAATGGCGCCGCTGACGGATGCGGAAATTGCTGCCTATGTCGCTACCGGCGAACCGCGCGACAAAGCAGGTGCGTATGGCATCCAAGGCCTGGCGGGAACCTTTATCCGCCGCATTGAAGGAAGTTATACCGGGGTAATGGGGCTACCGGTGTATGAAACAGCGCAGTTGCTAAAAAAATTTGGAGTCCAGGTGCCGTGAGCGAAGAAATATTGATCAATGTAACTCCACAGGAAACGCGCGTTGCCATCATGGAGCAGGGTGCGGTGCAGGAGTTGCATGTCGAGCGAAATACCTCCCTTGGCTTGGTCGGCAACATCTACAAGGGCCGGGTGTGCCGCGTGCTGCCCGGCATGCAGTCCGCGTTTGTCGAAATCGGTTTGTCGCGCGCGGCTTTTCTGCATATCGCCGATATCCTGGAATACGAGACCAATGCCGAAAAACCGATCCAGGATTTGCTGCACGAAGGCCAGACCATCATGGTGCAGGTCATCAAGGAGCCGATCGGCAGCAAGGGCGCGCGACTGACCACGCATATCAGTATCGCCGGGCGCTTTCTGGTCTATCTTCCACAGCAGGACCACATTGGTGTCTCGCAGCGCATCGAGGACGAAGCCGAACGTGAAATCCTGCGTGAACGTCTGCTGCGCCTGTTGCCGGAAAATCGCGTTGGCGGCTATATCATCCGCACCCTGGCGGAAACCGCCAGCGAAGCCGAACTGCGCGCCGATATCGAATATCTGCACAAGGTCTGGGCCAACATCCAGGCCTCGAATGGTGAAACCACGGGCGGCTCGCTGGTGTATCAGGACCTGACCTTGCCGCTCAGGGTGCTGCGCGACGTGGTCAACGAGGAAACCGATCGTATCCTGGTCGACTCCCGGGAAACCTACCAGAAAATGCTCGAATTCGCGCAAGGCTATGCCACTGCCGCGGTGGATCGCATCGAACATTACCAGGGCGAGCGGCCGCTGTTCGATCTCAACGGAATCGAGCAGGAGATAGAAAAAGCCTTGTCCCGCAAGGTCGAGCTGAAATCGGGCGGCTACCTGATTTTTGACCAGACCGAGGCGCTGACGACCGTGGACGTCAATACCGGCGGTTTTGTCGGCGGCCGCACCCTGGCCGACACCATCTTCAAGACCAACCTGGAAGCCGCGCAGGCCATCGCCCGACAATTGCGGCTACGCAACCTGGGCGGCATCATCATTATCGATTTCATCGACATGGAAGAAGAGGCGCATCGCGAAGCGGTCCTGGAGGAGTTGATCAAGGCGGTGGCGCGTGACCGGGTGCGCGCGACCATCCACGGCTTCTCCGGCTTGGGGCTGGTGGAAATGACGCGCAAGCGCACCCGCGAGAGTCTGGCGCATATTCTCTGCGAGCCGTGCCCCGCTTGCCAGGGCCGGGGGGAATTGAAAACCGCGCAGACCGTTTGCTACGAAATCCTGCGCGAGCTGGTGCGGGAGGCGCGGCAGTTTAATGCGCGCGAATTCCGCGTGCTCGCATCTGAAAAAGTCATCGACCTGTTCCTGGATGAGGAATCGCAGAGCCTGGCGCAACTTTCCGACTTCATCGGCAAGCCGATCTCGCTGCAGGTGGAAAGCCAGTACGCGCAAGAGGCGTTCGATATCGTGCTGATGTAAGAGTCTACTGAATAGGCTCTGAATCCTCAGGTGGTCAGTGGCGCTACACCCAGCGTGGGGCCGCCCGCGGTCGCGGCTGGGGGCGATGGTTGCGGAGCCGGGCTTCCCGCCCCTTGTGCGGCCTTGACCAGCACGAGCAGGATTTGGTCCAGGGCCGCGCTTTGCGTCTGCACCGTAGCCAGTTGTGCTTCTACTTCCGCGATGTTTTTCTGCAGCGCTTCCATGTTTTCATGGACGCTCATCAGCGATTCCGTGCGCTTGTCCAATTGTGTCTTGTGCTCGTTGATCTGTAGCTTGAGCGGCGAGAGCAGGCCTTTGAGCCAGTGGCCGGTTTCCTGTTTCGCTTTCTCGAATTCCCGACGAACCTGGGCCATCAAAGTGTAGAAAAACTTGCGAATGAGAAAATGCTTTTCCGTCATCACGTTGACCGGATCGGCACAGAATGCATCGGCCTGCTCCTGCAGGTGCAGCATGCCCTGATGGAACGCGCTCATGTCGAGCGTGGGGGCGGGCAGTTTTTCGAAGCCGTGCTTGGTGTGAAACAGCATGTAGAGTGCTTCCCCCATGTCGGTGAGTGCCTGAGCCTGGCTGCTGACTTTTTCGGCCATCTCGCCGGTCTCCTTGACCAGGCTTTTCATGCCCTGGTTGAGGCCGCGCGTGGTCCAGCTGTCGCCGATTTTCTGCTGACTTTTCTCCAGCATCCTGTCCAGCTGCGTCAGGCTCAACTGCTGCATGATGCTATCGCCCGTCTGCATGATGCGCTGATTGCCTTCATTGAAGGTGCGTACCGATTCCTCATACAGCTTGCGGTCTTCGGCGACCTTGGACAGCATGTCCTGCACGGCGTCGCGGTTCTGCCCGCGCAAGGATTCCAGCTCCGCAAGCTGGGCGCGTACGGCCAGCAAACGTTGCTGTATGGTTTTTCGTGAGGCCTTGACCATGTTGCCGACTTCGCTGACGATGGTTTTGCGCAGGATGTCATGCTTGGTTGCCACCACGCCTTGCGCCAGCACCTGTTCGACGCGTTCGATCCCGCTGCGCTTGAGCAGATCGGCATCGTCCTTGACGCGGGCCACCAGGGCTTTCTGCGCTGAAATCGCGAACACATCGGCTGGCGGCAAGGCCAACTGGCGTGCCGTCGAGACCACCTGCGACTGGATCATGGCATTGATTTCCGCTTCGCTCTTGAGATCGTCCCAGAGGATGTCGATCTTATTGAGCAACGCCAGCTTGCGGCTGGTACGTTCGCGGATGTATTTGGTCCAGATGTCCATGTCCGATTTGGTCACGCCGGTATCCGTGGCGAGCAGGAATATCACCGCATGGGCATTCGGAATGATACTGAGTGTGAGTTCCGGTTCCGTTCCCAGCGTGTTGAGGCCGGGGGTGTCAAGGATCACCAAGCCGCTCTTCAGCAGCGGGTGCGGGTAATTGATCATGGCATGGCGCCAGACCGGGATATCGACTTTGCCCTTGGTGCTGAGCATGTGCACCATGGTCGGATCCTGGTCGTCCCACAGGCCGAGGTTGCGCGCTTCTTCCAGCGTGACTTCCTTCTGCCGCACCAGCTCCTGCAGAGAGTCCTTCATGGTTTCGGCCGAGCTGGTGTCGAGCCGTAAACGTGTCCATGCCTTCGGTTCCATCTTCAGTACGGTGAGGCCGTCGTCGCGTTTGCGCGTCTCGATCGGGAGCAACCTGATGTAAGGCTCCTCGTCGGCATCCCAGAAAATTTCCGTCGGGCACATCGTGGTGCGACCGGCATCGCACGGCAGCAGGCGCAGTTTGAAGTCGGAAAAGAAAAGGGCGTTGATGGTTTCGGTCTTGCCTCGTGCGAATTCGGCGACGAAGGCGAGTACCAGCTTGTCGCGCTTAACCGCCTCCGCCATGTCGAACAGGCGCAAGTCCTGCAAGGCGTCGGATGCTCCGGTCTGATCCAGCCAGGCCCGGTAATCGGAAATGGCCTTTGCCAGTTGCTCCCGCCATTGCTGGAAATCGGATATTTGCTGTTCTAGCGATTTCGTCATAACTGGGCCAAAAGAATGTCCGGAGCGGCATTGGGATCCACGATCTCGACGACCTTGTGGCGCGCGTGCTCCCCGTGCTTCAGCTGCACTTGCCGTTTACCGACTTTAAATGATTTTCTTAGAAAGTCCAATAACTTGTCGTTGGCCAGATGGTCTGTCGGCGGTGCGGCGACTTTGATCTTCAGGGCACCGTCATGCAGGCCGGCCACCTCGGTACGATTGGCGTTGGGCTGGATATACAGATCCAGGGTCAGCAAGCGTCCCTCATTCTGGAGGCGGTACCAGCCGCCTTGCATGTCGTGGCCTGACATCGGCCTAGAACAGGCGCAGCAATTGCTGCTCCAGCGGTGCAACCAGCAGCATCAGCAGCAGTTCGACGGCGATGAATACCACCAGCGGCGTCAGGTCGACGCCGGCGGTATAGGGCATGTGGCGCCGGAGCGGGCGCAGGAAGGGCCGCGTCAGGCTGTCGAGCACGGGGGCCAGCGGCGTATGGGGATTCAGCCAGCTCATCACGGCAAGCAGTACCACCGCGTACAGCAGGATGTATAGCGTGTATTTGAAAATACCGAGCGCCGCTAGTGCCAGCAGGGCGAGATAGACTTGCGGATCGGCGACCAGCAGCGGGAAGTCATGCAGCCAGAGAATGGCCAGCTGCAGAATGATCTGCGTCAGCAGCGCCAACAGTAGCGAGGCCGTATCCAGCCAGCCCCAGGCGGGCACAACGCGCCGCAGCGGGCGTACCGCGAAATTGGTTAGCCCGACGACGGCTTGTGACAGCGGATTGTGAAACGGGGCACCGGTAAGCTGTAGCAGGCATCGCAGCAGGAATGCCACCGTCAGCAGTCCGAGTAAGGTTCCCAGCAGGAATTCCATCGCTTGTACGAACATTGTCAATCCTTGCCCAAAAGATCGCCCATTTCGCGTGAACGTTCCGCGGCGGCATGAATGGCTGCGATGATGGCGTGTTTGACGCCGGCCGCTTGCATACGCTCCAGCGCCCGTTCGGTGGTGCCCCCTTTGGAGGTGACCTGCGTGCGCAGCACGTCCGGAGGCACTGTGCTTTGCTGGGCAAGCTGGCTGGCACCGAGGAAGGTCTGCATGCTGAGCGCGCGTGCCTGCTCCGGCGACAGCCCGAGCTCTTCGGCGGCTTGCTGCATCGCTTCGATGAAATAGAACACATAGGCCGGTCCGCTGCCCGAGATGGCGGTCACGGCATCCATTTCCGTCTCCTGCTGCAGCCAGACCGTACTGCCGACGGCATCGAGGACGGTAGTCGCCTGTTCACGCTGGGTAGCGGAAACGCCGGCCGCCGCGAACAATCCCGAGACGCCGCAACGGATCTGCGACGGCGTATTGGGCATGACGCGCACGACCTTGTCATATCCTCCCAACCAGCGGATCAGGTCGGCGGCGCGTATGCCGGCAGCGATGGAGATCACCAACTGCTGGCGCAGCAGGCTGGCCAGGAAGATGGCGACATCGCGCAGTTGTTGGGGCTTGACGGCCAGTACGACGATATCGGCCGTGGCGGCGCTCGGCAGTTGGTCGGAGGCGGAGACGCCGAAATCCGCACGCAGGGTTTCCCGTTTGGTTGCATCTGGCTCGATTACGCCGATGTCGGCAGCCGGCCAGCCTCTGGCGACCAGCCCGCCGATCAGGGCGCGCGCCATATTGCCGCCGCCGATAAAACAGATTTTCATTCCATTACCTTTTGTTGTTTGGAAGGGCGCGGCCCGAAAATAGCCGTGCCGATGCGCACCAGTGTCGCGCCTTCCGCAATCGCTACCGCGAAATCGCCCGACATGCCCATCGACAGGGTGTCCAGCGGAATATGGTTTTTGATCAGCG
>CAMLDQ010000054.1 GCA_946478965.1 uncultured Methylobacillus sp.
GCGGCTATTCCGACGCCGGTATCGGCAATCTCGAAGCGCAAGCGGCCTGGGGAAGCGACCGCAACACTGAATGAAATCTGGCCATGGTCGGTGAACTTGACGGCATTTGCCAACAGGTTCAACAGTACCTGCCGCAGGCGCTTTTCGTCGGCACGAACCCATTCCGGCAAATCCGGTGCGATCTCGGCTTCGAATTTCAAATGCTTCATTTCCGTCCGAACCGAAATGATGCTGACGATCGTGCGCAGAAAACGGCCCAACGCCATGTCGCCGTAGGTCAGATCCAATTTTCCGGCATCGATCTTGGCGAATTCCAGGATGTCGTTGATCAGCATCAGGAGGTGTTCCCCGCTCTGCTGTATCACGTTCAACCCTTCGGTTTGTCGCTCGTCCAGATGCTTGTTGCGGCGCATGATCTGGGCATAGCCGAGGATGCCGTTGAGCGGCGTACGCAGTTCGTGACTCATCTGCGCCAGGAACTGGCTGCGCAATTGCGCCAGGCGCTGCGCTTCCGCAAGCGCTTCCTCGCGCGCGGCCTCGGTTGCCTTGCGGTCGCTGATATCGAATGCATAACCTACCGTTCCCAGCACCGTGCCATCATCATCCAGCACCGGCGCTTTGAAGGTTTCGATCCAGATCGCCCTGTTCTCATGAGCAATCTGCTCCTCAATCACTTTGCGCTGGAGCGTCGCCATGACTTCGCGATCGTCAGCCTGGTAGGCCTGCGCCATCTCCCGCGGGAAGAAATCCAGGTCAGTCTTGCCCTGCATTTCTTCAACCGTACTGTTTCCCACAGAGGCCACCGCCTGATTGACTGCCAGGAAACGGCTGTTGGTATCCTTGAGCCAGGTCATCATCGGCAGCATGTCGAGCAATGTCCGCATATAGCGCGTTTGCTGGCGCAGCCCTGCCGTCTGCTCCTCCACCCGGTGTTCGAGGCTGAGATTCAGCGCCTGGATCTGTTCGCGGGAACGCAACAAGCGGCTGTTGGACAATTCCAGCAACCGGTGGGAACGGCGCAAGCGCAGCAGAAAATAGGCGGCGCCCACGAGGATCAGCATGCTGCTCGCCAGCACCGTCCACAACCAGCGCTGCTGCAACTCATGCTGGCGCAGGGTGTAGGCCTGCTTTTCGTTGCTGCGCGTCAGTTCATCGATCTGCCGCTGGCGGCTTTCGTTCTGGTAGCGCGTGGTCAGCTCCAGTATCCGTTCGCTGGAGGCGTTGCGTTCGAACTGTTCCTTCAAGCGCAGTGCTTCGACAGAAGACTCATATGCCCGTTTCATATCGCCCGATTGCGCGTAAACCTCGGCTTTGCGGCGCATGCTCTCGCTGCTATAAAAAGGCGTGCCAATTTCCTTGGCCAGCGCATAGGCCCGCTCGATGTCCTGCCTTGCCTCGGCATCGTGTCCCATCGCCTGCAGCCTAAGGCTCCGGGCGTTAAGGGAATACCATAATCCGATCTTGTTCGGGTAACGCTCATAGATATCGATAGCCTGATTCACGGATTGCAACGCTTCGGCCTGTTGCCCTTGCGCCAGCTGTAACTCGCTCAGGCTGATCAGCGCGAACGCGACACCGGTCGGCGTATGAGCGGCACGAAACAGGCGCAGCGCCTCCTGCACATCCGCCTTGCCCTCATTGCGGTCGCGCAAGACGGAAATCGCTCGCCCCAGGCCCACAAGCGCATAGGCTTCCAGAATCTTCGATGGCACGGCATGCGCGAACTCGCGCATTTTTTTGTAATGCTGCAATCCATCTTCCAGCCGGTCGCTCTGGTCGAAGGAAACACCCAGGCATTGGTGGGCATAGGCCAGCGCCATCGGGTCACGGCTGCGCTTCGCAATTTCCATGGCCTGCACGCATAGCTCAACGGAATCGTTGACCTGCCCGATCCGGCGATACATCATGGCGCCCCGCAGCAGCGCTTCCCCCAGGATGTCCGGCTTGTTCAGCCCATCAACCAGCACCATGCTCTGCGTGCTTGCCTCGACCAATGCCTTGATGTCGCCCTGGTTGACCGCATTGGTCGCAATGTTGAGATAGGCTTCCGCCTGGCCGATGCGGTCGCCATTCTGTTGCGCAATCGACAGCGCCGCCTTGGCATCCCGGTCGGCCTGCTCGGCGTCGGCAAGATAGACTTCGGCACGCGACAGGAGGTTGAGAACGCGGGCCTGATCGGCCGGCGTCGCCTCGGCGGGCAACGCCGCCTGTAGCCGCTTGGCTTCCTCGAAGGCGGCCTGGGCATCATTTTCGGCCAGAACCCTGGTGGTTGCCGCCTGCGCACGCCATTGCTCCAGCTTGCTCTCGGCATGTACCGGCATCGTTATCCCGCAGCACAGCAGGGCCGCCGACAGCATGACCACTGCCCTGCAGCTGCCTATCGCCATTAACGGGTGAGAATGCTTCGCCATGCCATCTCCCGGCCTGGATTGCAAAGTATCCGCGCGGAACGCCTCGCGGACATCAAAAACGGATGGTCATGACCGCGCTGACCTGAACATCGTTCAGCCATGTGGTTTGCGGCCTCGTTTCTTTCCCATAATACGAAGTACGCTTCGTGTGGAGCAAGTTCGCCCCTTCGATAGCAAAGGAGATACGATCGGTCACACGATAGCTTACCGACCCATCCAGCCAGCCGTAGGCGGCAACGTAGACGGGAATACCGCTGCTCAGTCCGGCTAAATACCTGCTACGCCAATTGTAGGCGAGGCGCGCCGAAAGCGGTCCTTTTTCATACATGCCAATCAGGTTGTAACTATCACGGGAAAGCCCGGCCAGGGGCAATTCGCTATCCTCGACACGGCTGTCGATATAAGTGTAGTTGGCCTGCAGTCCCAACCCGCTCAGCCAGCCCGGCAGGAAATCGTAGAACTGCTGGTAGCCGAATTCGGCGCCGCGGATTTTCGACGCCCCGGTGTTGTAGGGGCGCGTCACCTGATAGGTGACGCCGCCGTAGTTTTCGGCATTGGCCGCATTGGAGATAAATCCGTCGACGTTTTTGGCGAAACCGGTCAGGTAAACCGAGGTGGTCTTGCTGATATATTTTTCCAGTGCAATGTCGAAATTGTCGGCACGCATCGGACGCAACTCCGGGTTGCCGGCAAAATTGGCGTTGGGGTTGGTCGGCTGTGCGAGATTCAGGGTAAGCGATGGCGAAAGCTGGTTGAAATCCGGCCGCGTGACGGTTTTTGAAGCCGCTCCGCGCAGATACAGCCCCGGCATCAGTTGATAGCGCAGATTGATGCTGGGCAGCGTGTCGACATAGGCATGGTCCATGTCCAGCGGCTGCGCGGTTGCGTTGCTGCTTCCCTGGTATCCGTGCAAGGCATCTTCGGTACGCACCACGCGTACCCCGATATTGCCCTGCAGCGGCAGCACGGCCGATTTGAGCGTAGCCATGAGATAGGCCGAATGGGTATCTTCGTCTATGCTCCAGGTGCCGAGAGGATTGCTGCTCGGCAGGGCCGAGGTGATGCCGAGCAGCTGGCGCAAGGTCAGGATGCTGCGGGCCAGATCGGGGTCGCCGATCAGGTAGCTGCTGCCAAGCAGCCGGCCGTAGGGGTTGGCGATCACGGCACCGGCGGCATTGGCGGCCGCGGTCGACGGGAAGTCCCCAATCTGGCCGCGTCCGTCATCGGCATGACGCTGGGCATAGCGCACGCCGGCGGACAGCATGTCGAGCAAGGGGCCGGAAACCTGGTAGTCCCCGTCAAACTGCAGCGCTGTCATGCGGCCATCAAACGGCACCGTCGAGTACCAGGCACTCGCCGTCGTGAAATTGCCGAGGCTGGAAAGGCTGGCGCTCGCCAGGCTGGCGGTGGCATTGTCTCCGGAAACATTATGGGTAAACCCGGTCGCGGTGGCACCGCTCAGATTGAGCGCGGCAAACGTCAACAGGCTGTGGCTGCGGGTATAGCTCAGATCGCTTTTTAGCGTCAGCGCGTCGCCCACCCAGTTGCCGCCCACGGCGACCTGCACGTCGCGATCCACGGAATCGCGCGCCTGCCCCGTCGTGTTGATGTTCGCCCCGGCCCAGGTCACGCTTGCCGCGTCGCTGCTGCCGGGGAACAGCACGATGTTGCTGGCGGCGCCGGAATTGGCGATGGTCAGCACGCCCGCATCCTCGATCGTTTTGAATTGCGCGTAATGCGTCTCGGCATACAGCTCCAGGCGCTCCGTCGGCCGCCATTGCAAAATGAGATCGGCGCCGATGCGTTCGCGCTCGCCGACGTTGGTCACCTGGGTCAGGCTGGTCGGCAGCGAAACGCCGCCCGAAGTGGTGGTGCCGGAAGTCGTGTACTCCTCACGGTAGGCGCGTTTCTGGTAGCCGAAACTCAGCAGCGCACCCACTTCACCGATACTGGCTTGCCCACGGTCGCTTGCCAGCAACGTGAACTGGGGCTTTGTTTCGTCCGCCATGTTGCCCCGCGTCGCGCCTGCCTTGACGATGACCTCGCGCCCCGGAAAGTCGAATGGGTGACGCGTGCGCAGATCGACCAGCCCACCCAGGCCGCCTTCGATCTGCCCGGCGGACGAAGTCTTGTAGACGTCAATGGCCGAAACCAGCTCCGATGAGACATCACCGAAATTGAAGGTGCGTCCACGCCCTGCGGTAAAGATTTCACGTCCATTGACCAGGGTTTCCACCATGGGCAGGCCACGGATGGTGATACCGGGCGTATTGACGGCATTGTTAGTCGCGTAATTGTTGGTCTGGGAGGAAAAGCTTTCGCCACGGTCGCGTGCAATCTGCACGCCCGTGATGCGTTGCATGGCCTCGGCCAGGCTGAAATCGGGAAGCTTCAGGATGTCATCGGCGACAACGCTATCCACGATTTCCAGATGATCTCGCTTGATTTCCTGCGCAGTCGCAAGGCTGGCGCGCTTGCCGATTACGACGATAGGTTCGGCAATATCCCCAGAAAGATCGGCCTCGTCCGCCACCGGGTCGGCATAAGCACTCTCTCGCGGAACAAACATCCCCAGGAAATACACGAGCAGAAGGAAATTTCTTATCCGCATCGCATTTTTGGCTTGTCTCCAAGCTCCCCAGCATCACCCTCCGGAAACAGCATCCGGCGAGGAGTTTTGACGGCATCCTGTATACGAAATACAAGACGTCACTTTTATTAAGGCTATTCTAATCCGATTGGTAGTGCCGGGAACGATTTTTATCTGAATAGCATAACAACACGCAATGGCTAGAAGAGCGTTCTCGCCGCTTCCAACCTGTCCTTGAAATAGCCCGAAACCAGAGTATCGGCGCGGATTTTGCCGTTTCGACTGGGCGCGTGCACGAAGCGCCCTTCACCGATATAAATGCCGACGTGGGAGTAGGCGTGACCGTTGGTATTGAAGAATACGAGATCGCCGGGATGCAGCTGATCGATCCGGATCACTTTGGCAGCGCGCGCGATCAGCGCGGCGTTATGAGGCAGCACGATACCTGCCGCTTGCGCGTAGACATAGCTGACCAGGCCGCTGCAATCCAGGCCGGTATCGGGATGGCTCCCCCCGAATTTGTAGTCGCGGTCCAGAAGGTCCAGGGTGAAGAGTACAACTTCATTGCGCTGATCGGCATGCGCATCGGATGCGGGCGTCATCGGTTGGTGGGCGCAAGCACCCAGCAGCACGGCGCTCAAGAGCCAGAAGCGAAAACAGAAAATCAACCGGCCCGAGCTGTTCATGAATGACCACACCGGCCCAGCATAAAGCAAAACGGCACCCGAAGGTGCCGTTTTGCTGTCGATTCCGTATCGTCTTAGCGATTGCAGACGTACATCGTGACTTCAAAACCAAAACGCATTTCAGTAGCTTCGGGCTTGGTCCACATGATGTTCTCCTTGAATTGGGTCAGTATGTGCAATTGCTTGCTGGTACGGTTCGAAGCTTACCTCGCCCTCTGTCGAAAAGATTGCACGGAAACATGAATCATGGCTCATGATTTTCATGAATCCTCGCCGTCATACCCTTCGCTTTTCGCGCCACAGGGCGCTCGCGTGAGGCAGAAACGTGGCCAGCACCAGCAGGCCTGCCAGCGAAAGATAAATCCAGCTTGCCGAATATGCGGTCGATATCCTGGCTGCCGGCTTCTGCGCTTGAACGAAATCGTAAAACTTCGGGGTATCCGCCCCTTCGATATAGTGCGCCTTGATCTCGGCAGCCAGGGATTTCAGGTAGCCGCTGTCAAGCTGGGACAGATAGCGATCGAACTCCGCATAAGCCACTGGCGGGTCGGGCTCGTCCTTGCTGGTATCGCTGTATTTGTCGCCAATCGCACCGGCGGAATTTTCCTTGGTATCCGAGGACCAATAGCCCACCCACTTGTTGCTGGAATTGAAACGAGGAATCGGTACCGGCTGATGCCCGCCCACACCGACGAACAGCACATGGGGGCCGATCTGGACGTCGGCCAAATCCAGCTTGTTGATGGCGTTGACTTTCGGCGCCTCCTCGCCATCGGTAAAGAACAGCAGCTGGGCGGGAACATTCAGCGAGTCGAATACGGCAGCGGCTGACTTGATGCCGAAACTCAACCGGCTGTTGCCGTGCCAGGACATGCGCCATTCAAGATGATCGATCGTATCGGTAATCGCATCATAATTCGCGCAGACCTCCAGCGGCGTCAGCAGCAAGCCGACGTTCTCGGCGGCAAACACGCCAAGACTGACATAAGTCCCGCAAGGCGAGGTTTCGACGATTTTCCTCATCAGATGGCGCGTGTAGGCCATGCGGCTGACGTTCCTGCCGTCCAGCCGCATGTCCTCGGCGTTCATGCTCTGGGTCACGTCCGCGAGCAGCAGGTAATTGTGAACCTCCTGCTCCAACTGGATTTTCGGTTTTACCAGGGCCAGCAACAGCAGCAGCAACGCGCCGGCCAGCAATGCCGTTTCGTGATAATCCCGAAGCCGGGTCAGAAAGTTCTTCATGGCATGCCGATCGGAAGGTTGCTGAGCTCCATGCCAGACTGCTCTCTGGAGCCAGGCTTGGTATCCTGCGGAAGAACGGACAGCAGCAGGCTCAGGTTGAATTTCGCTACGGAGGCTGACGGATTCAGCCGCAACGACTGCTCGTAGGCCACCCTGGCTTGCGAGAAATCATATCTGGCCTCGTCCTTGAGGGAACCGTCGTCGTTCACCCGACGCTGCAAGCCGGACAGGAAGAGATTGTTGCCGATGTTGAACTGCAAGCGCGCTTGCCGCATGGGATCGATGGCTGTTTCCAACAGTTGGCTATAGCTCTGCACGGCATGTTTGTAATCCTGCGCATTGCCCAGCGCATAAGCGGCCGAGAATTTGGATTGATACGGATAGGCCTCTTCCGCGACCACTCGCCCGGCGGCCAGCGCTTGATTGATCCTGCCGATTGTCCAGCATTGGTAGGCTTCATAGCCAGTGCCCACGGTGCCGACGAAGATGAGGAGGCACAGCGCGGCATTGATGCGTTTTATACGGTTTCCCATGAATAGACCCTCAAGTTTTTCACGAACAGGAGAAAAAGCCCCAGCACCAGGGACAGCAGAATCAAGTCGTGCGCATAGTCGTGCCCCGGCACGGTGATGCTGTACTGGATCAGGTTCCTCTCCCGGGAACTAATGTCCTGTATTGCGGATTGCAGCGCGGCGGGATTGTCGGCCTCGTAAGCGCGGTATTTGGTCTGCAGCGACTTGAAGAACATGTCGAGCGCAATCGCGGCCGGCTCCGCGCCTTCCTCGAAGTGATTGTCAGGCGCGAAGATGCTGATGTCGTTCGGTTCGCGCAGCACGATCCAGTACAGGCTCAAGCCTTTGGCCTTCAGCTTCTCCCGGATTTTCTGCTTGACCCGGGGACTCAGTTTGCCGGCGCCATCGGACAACAGCACGATGGCGCGGGAGCCGGTGCTCGGGATCGCATCGAACAAGCCGATCGCCTCGGTCACGCCCGCTCCGATGTTGGTCTGCCTGAGGCTGGAACTGGTCGCCGCATTGATAGCGGCATGGATGGCATCGCGGCTGGCCGTGATCTTGACACCGTAGAGCGCCGAGTTGCTGAACCCGACCACACCGACCATATCGTCCGGCCGCGCATCGACGAACTGCGTGATGATGCGCCTGGCCGCGCGAGACTTGATTTCTGCCGCGTGGCCGGATGCATCGCCGGCAAACGGCTGGTCCAGGCTCACGCTGCGGTCGATCACCAGCACGAGTTGCGCCCCTTTGCCGAGCTTGCGGATTTTCTGGTCGGGCCCTTGCGGACCGCTCAACGCCAGCCCGATACAAACCAGCATCAATGCGGTGATGCCCCTGATCGCCATATCCGCGCGCCGGGATAACGGGTCATCCGGCACCAGCGGCAGCCAGGAATAAAGTTGCCCTTGCTGCGCCCTGAGCCAGAACGGTACCCCGGCGAACGGCAGCAGCAGCAAGGCCCATGGGTGCAGCAGGCTCATCTGACGCCCCTCTCGCAATCGCGCAGCGCCTTGCTCAGCGTGGCCAACTCGCGGACGAATCCGTCGCGGTCGCGCGGAGGTGCGGCGAACAAAGCCTCGCCGGAACGCTGGAAGAAGGCCGCGATCTCCTGCCGCAAGCGGCCGAATGCCGGATGCCGCGCGACGAAATCGTCGACATCGCGCGCAAACAGGTTGCGCCCGTAGACTTGATTGAATGCCGCATGCAGATGCATCAGGGCGCGTTTGTCGTCGCCATCGGCGCTGCCGAGACGACGGACACGTCGGTAGGCTTGCGCAAATGCCCCGCCCATAAAGGGTAGCCAGCGCCGGTCGGCATTGACATAGACTGCCGCGATCAGGCTGCCTGCCAGCAGCACGGCAAAAAACACCAGCCGGTAGCGATGCGCTTCCAATGCAATTCGGTCCGGCGCGTACTGCGGCTGCAGGTTGGCACGCGCCGTGCGGATATCGGCATCAACCAGCGGCGATAACCAGAAACGCCAGGCGGGAATCTCAATTCGCAAGGCTTTGGCGCCGCCGGTAATGGCCAGGGATTCCACCGGCAACTGTAGCACCGTCGGCGTGCGGTGATGGGTGAACACCTGGTAGCTGAGGTCGATACGATAGCGGGTCGCCCGGCCGGCATTGCGGGTTTCCGTCGCGACCGACACCAGCTCGATGCCATCTCTGACCGTGCCCTTCACCGGGTAGGATTCGGTACTGATCTGATAAGGCGGCTGCAGGTCCAGCGTAACGCGACGCCGCAGCACGTCGCCGATACGCACGCCGCTGCTGTGCGCGGGTTCGTCGATAGAAACCAGCCTGGCTTCGGGCATGGCGGCCGGTATGTCCGCCATCGCACCGGGCGCGGCCAGGATGCATAGCACCGCGCTCCAGCGGGCGGCATGGCGGATGGCGATGAAAATCGTTTTTTTCATAGATGCATGTACTGCTCGAAGTAATGGGAAATAAGTTCCGGCCGATAATCGTCTTCCACGAACAGCGGCGGGAATTCGTACTTGAGGAAAAGATGGTTGAGCGCCTCCCGGCGCGCGGCAAAGGCGGAGAGGAATTTTTCGCGCAGCGCTTCGCGGAAGAAGACGGTCTGGTTGGCGCCGGTTTCCGGGTCGACCAGGGTGCCGAAACCGAACTTGGGCAGATTCCGGTATTCGCGCCGATCCCAAAGCACGACCGGCACGACCTGGTGCCGCGACATCGCGTTAAGCGCATCCTCCAGAAGCGGCAACGGCAGGTGAAAGTCGGAGATCCAGAACACCAGGCCGCGGCTCTGCCCCAGGTATTCCGGCACGCTGACGATGCCCTCGCCGCCCACCCGCTGCAGCCTTCGCCTACCCAACTGCTCAATAATCTCCAGTGTCTGGTGCAAGTTGTGGCCGAGCGGCAGCGTGCCCTCTTCGATGACGGCACCGTCATAAGCGATCAAGCTGAACAGATCGCCTGCGCTGCTGGCCGAACATGCCACCGAGGCGGCGATGGCCCTGGCCTTGTCCAGCTTGGACTGCCTGCCGCCGAAGTGCATCGATCCGGAAAAGTCGCATACCGCGTATACCGGCGTGGTGTTGTCCTGGTTGTAGACTCTGACCTGCAGCTGCTCGTAGGGATCGCGCACGGTCTGGCGCAAATCCATGCGCCGGGCGTCAGGATAATCCACCAGCGGCACACTCGCCCGGTATTCGAACCCGAGGCCGCGCTGCGTTCCGCGATGATCGCCGAAATGCTGGCTCCCTGACCTCCAGGGGACGCGGTAAGTGAAAGGCAGGACGCGGTCCGGACTCATGCCGCCAGTACCTGCGTCTTCGCGGGCACGGCGACATTATCGAGAATGTGCGCGGTCAATTCGCGTGCCAGTGACGTCCTGCGGTTTTCGTACATCGCATTGAAGGCCAGGCGGTGGGCAATGATTTCGTGGAACACCGCGTGGATATCTTCCGGGTACAGGCTCTCGCGCCCCGACAGCCAGGCATGCACGCGCGCCGCCTTCAATAGCATGCCCATGCCGCGGGGGCTGGCGCCTGCCTGGACCAGCCGGCTGATATCGACGCTATCCATGCGGATGCCGAACCGGGCAGGATCCTGCGTCGCCTCCCACAGGTCCAGCGCATACTCCTCGATGACGTCGGTGGAGCGGATATGGCTCTGGATCAGATCGGAGAACGCATTCAATTGATCAAACTGGAGAATGTCTTGCTCGACCTGCCGGGTCAGCGCTTCCGCATGCTGGAAACGGGTATCGAACATCAGCGCCTTTCTCAGTTCGCGATCCTCGGGAATATCAACCGGGATTTCCATCATGAAGCGATCGCGCGCAGCAGACGGGATCTCGAAAGTTTCATTCTTTTCGACCTGGTTGCGGTCGGCGAACACCACCATATGCGGCAGGCGGTATTCGCGCTTGAAGGCATGCAAGTGACGTTCCGCCATGACGCGCAACATCAGGGCATGCACCTGGGGACGGGCGCGGTTGATTTCGTTGAAGAAGAACACCGAAAGATTCTCGCCGGCGCGCAGCAACGGGCCTTCGTCGATTTTCGGGCGTCCGTCCTCGCCGAGATAGGTGTGATACACGAGATCGTTCGGCATCAGGTCCACGGTCCCCTCGATGCGCTCGTATGCACCGCCGATAGCGCGCGTGATGGACTGTAGTAGCGTGGTCTTGCCCACACCCACGCCGCCTTCCAGCAGCACGTGTCCGCGCGCGAAGATGGCAATATTCATCAGGCGGATCGCCTTGTCCTGGCCAACGATGACTCGCTGGACTTCGCGCTCCAACCTGAGCGATTTATCCCGCCAGTCGGCGAGTTGATGATCTATGGTGGCTGTATCCATGGTTAACCTCTCTGCTGATAAATTCCAATGAGTAATCCAAGTAGGCTCGTGCCTAATTCCAGGACGAAAAGCAAATGCATGGGTATTCGAGATTTCAGTACATCTTGTGGGTTGGACGGCCGAGTAGTATCTCGCTGGCGCCCCAATTGGTTACATTGCGAAATGCCTCGGAGGTGATAAATACCTGAAAAGCCTCCTGATCGCGCCAGTGGGAGAGAATGAGAAACTTGTTAGGCGCATCATATTCACAAAAGAGCCTGGATTCTTCATGTCCATCCGCCTTCGCCAAGGCGTTAACAACCCCCTGGAAGGCACTGACAAACTGCTGCTCCTTGCCGGGAATAACGTGGTAGTTCATTCCGATAGTAATCATGGTATTCTCGTTTAAACGTAATGGATTTGAAGGGAATCGGATCAAATGAAAGTGCTTTCGTCAGACTGGCTGAAACGCATGGTCACAAAATCGGCGCCTTCACCCGAAGCGCGGATTGCCCAGTTATTCGTCATTCTGCAGGACTGGGTAGATGCGCCCGGCATACGTGAGCAACTCCTGCCGCTTTGCTGGGATGCAGAAGACCATCGTGACCTCAATGCCTTCCTGCTTTCCCTGGTGACCGACGCAAACCTTGCCGAATCCGAGAAGCTGGCTTTCCAGTTGACCTTCATCCTGATGGGCGCACTAAGCGAAGAGCGCAGGAACCCGGGCGGATCTGCGCTCCAGCGCGCCGGTGAAGCCGCGCTCAGCCTCATTGTATCCGCGAAGAGCGCATCACGCAGCCGGGGCCGAAAACTGGCCGCCGTTTCCATCGCCATGGCGGCCGTCATCGCCGGCATAGCATTCGTGCCCGTCGCTACCGCCCCAAAACCTGCCCTCTTCGTAGCGGAGAGCATGGCCATGCCGGCCAGCAACGTTTTACCCGTCAAATTACGGCCCGACCAGCTAGCTAAGATATACCGCATGAATGAAAATCTCCGTAAAGGCCAATGTTCTTACCCCCAGGCATTGATGCTGGCCGCGGATCAACGCGCAGTGTTTCTGGAGGGCGTAGTCAATATCAATGATCTGGATACCGTCCATACCGACATGAATCAGTTAAGCAATCTCTACCAGAAAGTGGATTGCTCTTACGCACCCGCGGCCATGCTGCTCTAGGCTCGGCTACGCCGTCTCAAGCGGCGTTGAACATCACCACGCCCGCCCAGACGAAACCGACTGTCGACACCACAAAGGTGGCCGCCGTATAAAGCTTCGCCCACAGAAACTGCCAGAAATCCGGCTTCAGCATCGCAATGGTAAAAACGGTGGGATTGGTAAAGCCGCCAATCGCAATCAACCAGCAGGCCTCTACCGGAAGGGCAATGCCTCCCGCCTTGGCAACGGCATACACAATCAGATTGAGCCCGGCCATCAGGATGTAGTCGATGTGCGCCTTGATCAGCAAGCCGTAATCCTTGATTAACCCGCCGTCCAGCCCCTTGATCGGGAACCAGCGTGCAAAAGTCCCCAGCCAGGCACATGCCAGTGCGCAAAAGATTAGAAAAACACCGGCCTTCAAGTTGATGTCCATTTCACCCCCCTCCTTGATTCAGATCGATTTATGAAGTGCTGTTTTAAGATAATCCACAATAGCCTCTACATCCTGCAGCCCCACGGCATGCCAGTTCCTGCCCTCCGGCTGCAACTGGACGTTAGCCCCTTTCAGGCACATTCCGAGGCATCCGATCCTCTCCAGGATGACGTCCATCCCGGCCTCGCCCAATTGCCTTTCCAATTGAGACGCAACCTCCAGCCCACCCCTGTTCCCGCAAGAATGCGGATTAGGTGCTTGGCGCTGCATGGTGCATACCATCAGTTTCATGGACATGGCGTAACGAATATGCGATGATCGAATAAAATGTACAGGTCTGTACAATATACAGATCTGTATACTTTCATGCAAGCCTATTTCGGGAAAGTCTGGAAACCCATGAAACGCGACATGCGAGCACACATCATCACCACCGCCTCCGGCTTGTTCCGGGAGCGCGGCATCAATGCCACCGGCGTTGACACCATCGTGGCGGAAGCGGATATCGCGAAAATGACGCTGTACAAGTATTTCCGCACCAAGGAAGAATTGGTACTGGAAGTGCTTTCCCAGCGCAGCCGGGAATTCTACGAATGGTTGAATGCGAGACTAGGGAGGGCCGACACTGCGCCTACCGAAAAACTGGAACGCCTGTTCGACTGCCTTGAGGAATGGTTGAAAAATCCCGAATGCAATGGTCTTCCCTTCCTCAAAGCGAGCGCGGAATTTCCGCAGGCTGAAAGCCCGGTAAACCAGCTCTCCGCCCGGCTCGCCCAGGAATTTCGGGAATATCTGACAAAACTCGCTGCCGAGGCCGGATCCAAATCCCCTGAGGCACTGGGTCAACAGCTTTCCATGCTCATCGAAGGCGCCATTCTCTCTGAGCAACTGAACAAAAACGCAGGCTCCCTAGGCTTTGCCAGGGAAGCTGCGCAACTTCTGATCAAAACGAATATGAAATAGGCAGCGGCCACAAGATGCCCGCCGGGATAAGCGAATTGAAACCCGGATTCGCTGTCGACTTCCATTCAGATTAAGGAAAAATAAAAAAGCGCCATTAAGCGCTTTTTTATTTTGTAACTGGCGGAGAGGGCGGGATTCGAACC
>CAMLDQ010000055.1 GCA_946478965.1 uncultured Methylobacillus sp.
GCTCCTGCTGCTGAAGCTCCGGCTGCTGCTCCTGCTGCTGAAGCCCCGGCTGCTGCTCCTGCTGAAGAAAAGAAGTAATTCTTTTTCTTTCGGTATCAAAAAAGCCGGCGTAAGCCGGCTTTTTTGTTTCTGCTCCAGATATAGCTATCCTCAGCCAATCTGGCGCCAGTCGAAACCGGTCTCCTGACTGGCAATACCTATCCATTCCTTTTCGCATTGCAGTGCGCTGGCGAGTGCCTGTGCCGCCAGAAGCGGTGTGTTGTTCTTTTCGCTCAGATGGGCGGCGACGATGTGCTGCAGTCGGCTGTTGTCCAGGCTCGACAGGATGCCGGCGGAGCTCTGGTTGTCCAGATGCCCCAGGCGGCTGCTGACGCGTTGCTTCAAGGGCCAGGCGTAAGGGCCATTCATCAGCATGTCGAGGTCGTGGTTGCATTCCAGCACCAGGCCATGGCAGCCGCTCAGCATGCGTTCGATATGCGGAGTACCGATGCCGGTGTCGGTCAGAATTCCCAATCGGGCGATTCCGTCGCTCAGTACGTACTGCACGGGCTCGGCGGCGTCGTGCGGCACTGGAAACGGATGGACTTCGATATTGCCGATGGCAAATGACGTGTGGCTGTCGATCACTACGGTGGGGGCATCGTAGCCGCGGGGTAGGTAGCGTTGCGCGGCATTCAGCGTTCCGTGCGTGACCCATACGGTCAGGCGGTGCTTGGAAGCGAAGCGGAAGGCGCCGCCGGCATGGTCGTCATGTTCGTGGGTGAGCAGAATGCCATCGAGGTCATGCGGTTGCAGGCCGAGACGGGCCAGGCGGTGTTCGGTTTCGCGAATGGTGAATCCGCAATCGACCAGCAGCCGCGTCGTGCCGGCTTCCGCCACCAGGGCGTTGCCGGCACTGCCGCTGCCGAGCGAGGCAAACCGCATCGGCTACTTCAACTGGTCGTACAGCAGGCGCAGGATACGTTGTGCGGTTGGCGATTTGTCGCGCTGGCCGTTCTTGTCGGTGACGTAGACCGGGGTCGCGTCCTCGCCATGCTCAACCTTGATGAGGTACTGCTTTTCGACCGCCTTCTTGTCGGAACCGCTATCCCAGAACTTGAGCTTGTCGGTCAGGCTCTTGTCGTCCTTGCTGTCCTTTTCGGGTTCGGGCGCGGGCGCCTTCTTGTCCTCGTCGTCATCGCCCCAGAACTTCAGCTTGTCCAGCAGGCCCTTCTTCTTGGCTTCAGGCGCGTCGTCGACGCCGAGGTCCGAGTAGCGGACATAGAAGATACCGCGAGAACGATCCTTGTCCTCGACCAGGAAGCCGACACGGTCGAGCGCCAGCCCAACGCGTCGCCAGGCGCGGTCGAACGGGTCGCTGACGGTGAGCGTGACATTGCCGCTCTTGTCTGTTTCCATCTTCGCATGCTGTTCGTTGGTGGCTGTTGCCACGATGGTGTGCGATTGTTTTTCATCCACGCCCAGGCGGACCATCAGGCGGCGCAGCAGTTCGGCGTCGATATCCTCGGCAACGGCGCGGGCCTCCTTGCTCATTTTCTTCTTTTCGAGATCCTCGTTCTTGTAGCCGGTCTCGACTTCGCCGTAGATCGTGCGCACGCGCTGCTTGCCGTCATCCGGCACATCGCTGACCGAGCGGTGGCTCATGTAGATTTCGGTCGTGCCTTCCTGTTCGCCGCGGTCCAGGCGGGTGCGGAATTTCTGGCGGTTGCTCAGCGTGTTCAACTTGTCGAGCCAGCCCTGGAACTTGTCGAGGTAGCTGCCGTTTTCATCCTTGACCAAGGTGCTGGGGTCG
The DNA here is from genome assembly GCA_946478965.1 of uncultured Methylobacillus sp. Next base: position 1,793 of record CAMLDQ010000055.1, read on the forward strand.
ACCCATTCGGTTTCCATGACGCCGGTCTGCGGGTTTTCGGTACGCACCGCGAAGCCGAGATCGTTCCAGAATTCACGCACGACCGGCCATACCTTTTCCGGCGGGGCGTTCACCACCAGCCAGCGTTGCGAGCCGGCGCGCTCCATGTGCACGCTGTCGGAAGTGGGGAGAATCTTCTCGGTCTGCTGCTCCTGCTGGGACTGATCTGCGCTGTATTGCGAATAAGTGGTGCTGCCCGGCACGTTGTAGGTGTCGGCGGCGGAAACCGAGGTCAGGTCGGGCGGTACTTCCAGCGGCTTGCCGCGTCCAGCGCCCTTGTAATCGGAAGTGTTGTCGATGAAAGGGATGGAGTCACATCCGGCCAGCGTCAGCGCGACCAGCAATGGGATCAGGCAATAACGGAACTTGGTATCGGGCATGCTGTTTTCCTGCGTTAAATGAGTTCCGCGCTTCGCATGGCGTTGCGCAAGGTGTTGTGATGCTGGTCGGACAGCGGTGTCAGCGGCAAGCGGATACCCGGCGGAATCAGGCCCATTTCGGTCAGGACCCACTTGACCGGGATGGGGTTGGCTTCCACGAACAGCTTCTGGTGCAGCGGGAACAGTTTGAGATTGATCGAGCGCGCAAGTTCAACGTTGCCGGCAAAAGCCGCCACGCACATTTCATGCATCAGCTTGGGCGCTACGTTGGCTGTGACCGAAATCGTGCCGTACCCGCCGAGCAGCATCAATGCCAGCGAGGAGGCGTCGTCGCCGCTGTAGACGGCGAAATCGGCAGGGGCGCGCCGCAACAGGTCGGTGCCGCGCTCGATGTTGCCGGTGGCGTCCTTGATGCCGACGATGTTGGGGACTTCGGCGAGGCGCAGTACCGTATCGTTGGCCAGGTCGCAGCCGGTCCGTCCGGGTACGTTGTACAGAATCTGCGGAATGTCCACAGCTTCTGCGATGGCCTTGAAGTGCTGGTACAGGCCTTCCTGCATCGGCCTGTTGTAGTAGGGCGTGACCAGCAGGCAGGCATCGGCGCCGGCTTCCCTGGCCTGCTCGGTGAGTTCGATGGCTTCGCGCGTGCAGTTGGCACCGGTGCCGGCGATGACCGGGATGCGGCCATCCGTCTGTTCCACGGTGGCGCGGATCAGCTGGCAGTGCTCGTCGAAGTCGACCGTGGGCGACTCGCCCGTGGTGCCGACGATGACGATCCCGTCCGTTCCCTGATCCACATGAAAATCAATGAGCGAGCGCAGTGATGCAAGATCCAGTGAGCCATCCGCGTGCATGGGCGTGACGATGGCGACGAGGCTGCCTTTCAGCATGTTCAACCTGATAGTCTTGATGATTGATAAACCGCAGTATTCTAACCGAAATGCAGGCAGAAAGAACCGGCTTGTTTTTAGAGGGCCGGATGCTGCGCCGAAGCGCCGGATTTCTCTGCTGCCGATATTGAAGGAATCGGCACGGCAGGGGATAATTCGCTATTTATCCGCGAGCGGCCGTACATGGTTGAAAGCTACATCCTGATTCTGGTCGGCACGATACTGGTCAACAATATCGTGCTGGTCAAGATATTGGGGCTGTGCCCCTTTATGGGCGTTTCCAAAAAGCTGGAAACCTCCATCGCCATGGGTGCCGCCACGACCTTCGTGCTGACGCTGGGATCCGGCAGCAGTTACCTGATCAACCAATATCTACTCGGCACGGATCTTTTCTATCTGCGTACGCTGTCATTCATTGTCGTCATTGCCGGCGTGGTCCAGTTCACCGAAATGGTGATCGAGAAAACCAGTCCGGTGCTGTACCAGTCCCTCGGGGTCTACCTGCCGCTGATCACCACCAATTGTGCAGTACTTGGGATTCCCCTGCTTAACGTTCAGGCCAATCACAACTTCGTTCAGTCGCTGTTCTACGGTTTCGGCGGTGCGGTCGGCTTTTCGCTGGTTCTGGTATTGTTCGCGTCGATGCGTGAGCGGCTCGATGCGGCAGACGTGCCGGCCGTATTCCAGGGTTCCGCCATTGCCATGGTGACGGCGGGCCTGATGAGCCTTGCCTTCATGGGTTTCGCCGGGCTGATCCGATAATGCTGGCTGCGCTCCTCGTCATGCTGGGCCTGGCCCTGCTGCTGGGCCTTGTGCTCGGCTATTCCGCGCTCAAGTTCAAGGTTGAAGGCGACCCCCTTGTCGAACAAATCGACGCCATCCTCCCGCAGACGCAATGCGGCCAGTGTGGCTATCCCGGCTGCAAGCCTTATGCGACTGCAATCGCCAACGGGGAAGCGGACATCAACCAGTGTCCGCCGGGCGGCGAGGCCGGCATGCGCGCGTTGGCGGATCTGCTGGGGGTGGAGCCCAAGCCGCTCAACGCCGAGCACGGCCTGCCCAAGCCGAAGTCGGTGGCCGTTATCGACGAAAATCTCTGCATCGGCTGCACGTTGTGCATCCAGGCCTGCCCGGTCGATGCGATCCTGGGGGCGGCCAAGCACATGCATACCGTGATTGCGTCCGAATGTACCGGTTGCGAACTTTGTGTGGCGCCGTGCCCGGTGGATTGCATCGCGATGGTGCCGATTCAGGAGTCCGTCGCCAACTGGAAATGGCGCTACCCCGTCTTCGAACTCAAGCAAACCGCATGATCTCGCGACTTTTCAAATTCAATGGCGGCGTGCATCCGCCGGAACACAAACTGGAATCCACCGGGCGCCCCATCGCGCCGGTGCCTCTGGCGGAGATCCTGGTGCTGCCGTTGCGCCAGCATGTCGGCAACCTGCCCAAGATTCTGGTGCAGCCAGGCGACCAAGTGCTGAAGGGGCAGCTGCTGGCGGAAGCGGCAGGAGCGATTTCCGCCGCCGTGCATGCGCCGACCTCCGGAACCATCCTCTCCATCGAGGATCAGCTGATTCCCCACCCTTCCGGCTTGCCGGATGTCAGCATTACCCTGCAGCCCGACGGCGCGGATCGCTGGATCGAACGCACGCCTGTCGACTGGCGCAGCAAGGAGCGCGCTGATCTGGTCGCCAGTCTGCGCCACTCTGGCATTGTCGGCATGGGCGGCGCGGCTTTTCCGACGCAGATCAAGCTGCGTCCGGGAGGCGGCTCCGGCATTCGGACGCTGATCGTCAACGGAGCAGAATGCGAGCCTTACATCACCTGCGATGACATGCTGATGCGCGAGCGTGCCGACGAGATCGTCAAGGGGATCGAGTGCGCCCACCATATCCTCAGGCCGGAGCGTTGCCTGGTCGGGATCGAGGACAACAAGCCAGAAGCGGTGCAGGCGATGCGCTTGGCTTGTGCGAAAAGCGCTGTGGGGATCGACGTCGTCGTGGTGCCCACGCTTTATCCCAGCGGCGACGCGCGCCGCCTTTCCGCGATCCTGACCGGCATCGAGGTGCCGAGCGACAGGCGTTCCAGCGATGTTGGCATCCAGGTGTTCAATGTCGCGACGCTGGCGTCGCTGTATCGCTATCTGACTTTGGGCGAAACCGTGGTGTCGCGCATCGTGACCGTCACCGGCAATGTCGCGTTGCCGGGGAATTTCGAGGTGCCGCTCGGCACCCCGATGACTGCCTTGCTGAAAGCCGCCGGCGGCACTCTGCCGAATACCGATGGCCTGGTGATGGGTGGGCCGATGATGGGTTTCAGCTTGCCGTCGATGCAGGTCCCGGTCATCAAGGCCACCAACTGCATCATCGCCAGCGCGCCGCGTCTTTTCCCCGAGCCGCCGCCGGCGATGCCGTGCATCCGCTGTGCGCGCTGCGCCGACGCCTGTCCGGTGAGCCTGCAGCCGCAGGAGCTGTACTGGTTCGCGAAGTCGCAGAACCTGGAAAAAGCCCGCGAATACAAGCTGTTCGACTGCATCGAATGCGGCTGCTGCAGCTACGTCTGCCCGAGCAGCATCCCGCTGGTGCAGTACTATCGCTTCGCCAAGAGCGAAATCATCGCGCAGGACAAGGCCAAGGAGGCCGCAAACCTCGCGCGCGAACGCAACGAGTTCCGTTTGGCGCGCATCGAACGCGAAAAGCAGGAACGCGCGGCCAAGCACGCGCAGCGCGCGGCGGGTGCCAAGCCGGAAGCTGCGGACGACGCCAAGAAGGCGGCAATTGCTGCGGCGATGGCACGGGCCAAGGCGCAGAAAGCCGAAGTGCAGCCGCAGAATACCGAAGGTGTCTCGGCGGCGGTGCAAGCGGAAATCGACGCGATCGAGGCGCGTCGTGCCGAGGCCGCCGCTGCACAATCGGGAACGACTCCCGAAGAAAAACAGGAAAGCTGATGAGTGCCCCTCCCTACATTGCCGGCCGCAGCTCCGTGAGTGCGATCATGTTCAAGGTGCTGCTGGCGCTGGTGCCCGGCATCGCCGCCTACGTCTGGGTTTACGGCAGCGGCATCCTGATCACGCTGCTGCTGGCGTCGATCACCGCGCTGGCGGGCGAGGCGCTCATGCTCAAACTGCGCGGGCGGCCGGTGATGCCGTTCCTGTCCGACAACAGCGCGCTGGTGTCGGCCTGGTTGCTGGCATTGGCGTTGCCGCCGCTGGCGCCATGGTGGCTGGTCGTGGTTGGTACGCTGTTTGCCATCGTCGTGGCCAAGCAACTTTACGGCGGCTTGGGCTACAACCCGTTCAATCCCGCGATGATAGGCTACGCCGTGTTGCTGATTTCGTTTCCGGTGCTGATGACGCAATGGCCTGCGCCGCTTGAACTGGCGCATGCCAAGTTGAGCCTCGCCGACCAGTTGCACTGGATATTCGGCCGTACGCTGCCGGCAGGTGTGCAGGTCGACGCCATCAGCAGCGCAACGCCGCTGGACTACCTGAAGACGCAGCTGCGCCTCGACCACGCCATGGCCGACATCCGTTCCGCGCCGGTATTCGGCGTGCTGGGCGCGAAAGGTGGCGAGCTTGTTGCCGCCGCCTACCTGCTGGGGGGGCTGTTCCTGCTGCAGCAGCGCATCATCACCTGGCACATCCCGGTAGCCTTTTTCGTCGGCCTGACGGCGATTTCCGGCGTGTTTCACTTGTTCGATGCGCAGCATTACGCTACGCCCTTGTTCCACATTTTCGGCGGTGCGGCAATGCTGTGCGCGTTTTTCATTGCCACGGATCCGGTCAGCGGACCGACCACGCCCAAGGGCAAATTGATCTTCGCGTCCGCCATCGGTGTGCTGACCTGGGTGATCCGCACGTACGGCGGGTATCCCGATGGCGTTGCTTTCGCCGTGCTGCTGCTGAACCTGTGTGTGCCGCTGATCGACGCCTATACCCAGCCGCGCGTTTTCGGCCACGACAAATCATGAACGAGAGCACGCTGAAACATGCGGTGACGACCGCGGGTATCATGGCGATATTCGCGTTGATCGGCACGCTGCTGCTATCCTCGACCCACTCCGTAACGCAGAAACCGATCGCCGACAGTGAGCGCGAGGCCAAACTGTTGCTGTTCCAGCAGGTATTGCCGGCCGGGCAGTACGACAATGACCCGTTGCAGGACACCTTGACGCTGCCGGCGGGCGAACTTGGCAATCGCGAGGAAACCCAGGCCTACCGTGCGCGCCTTGCGGGCCAGCCGGTGGCGGTGATCCTGCAGACGACAGCGCCGGATGGTTACGGCGGCGACATCAAGCTGCTGGCGGCTGTGCGGGTCGACGGATCGATCGCCGGGGTACGTGTGCTGGCGCATCAGGAAACACCGGGGTTGGGCGATTACATCGACATCGGGCACGGCACCTGGATCCGGAACTTCGATAACCAGTCCCTTGCCAAAACCGGGGACGATGCCTGGAAAGTTAAGAAGGACGGCGGCAGTTTCGATTACATGGCCGGTGCCACGATCACGCCGCGTGCGGTGGTAAAGGCGGTGCACAAGGTACTGGTGTATTTTCAGGAGCATCGCGAAGCGTTGTTCGCGCAGGCTTCTTCTGGAGGGCAATAATGGCAAGCTATCGCGAAATCATCGATAACGGATTGTGGAAACAGAATCCCGGCGTGGTGCAACTGCTCGGCCTGTGCCCGACGCTGGCGGTCACCAGTACCGTGGTCAACGGTTTTTCGCTGGGGCTTGCCACGGCCTTCGTCATGGCGGCCAGCAACGGTGCCGTGGCGCCGGTGCGGCGCTGGGTGCCGGACGAAATCCGCATCCCGGTATTCATCCTGGTGATCGCCGCACTGGTGACGGTGATCGATCTTTCCATGCATGCCTTCATGCATCCCCTGCACAAGGTGCTGGGAATTTTCATCCCCCTGATCGTGACCAACTGCATCGTACTGGCGCGGGTCGAATCCTTTGCCGCAAAGAACCCTACGACCCCTTCCATCGTCGACGGCCTGTTCATGGGGCTGGGGTTGACGCTGGTGCTGAGCCTGCTCGGCGCGATGCGTGAGGTGGTGGGCAAGGGGACGCTGTTATCCGGCCTGGATCTCGCCTTCGGCCCGGCAGCCAAGCAATTCATCGTCACCGTGGTGCCGGATTATCACGGTTTCCTGCTGGCCGTGCTGCCGCCGGGAGCCTTCCTCGGACTCGGCCTGCTGATCGCCGGCCGCAACTGGATGGAGCGCCGCAAAGCCGCAGCCCAGCCTGCTGCGCCTGCCGAACTGGTTCCAAGCCACTGAAGCCTGCGGATGAATGCCGACACCCGACGCGAGATTTTTCGTCGCCTGGCCGTCGCCATTCCGAATCCGACCACCGAGCTTAACCATTCCAGTACCTTCGAGCTGCTGATTGCGGTGATCCTGTCGGCACAGGCGACCGACAAGGGCGTCAATATCGCCACCGCCAAGCTGTTTCCGGTGGCCAATACGCCGCAGGCCATTCTGGCGCTCGGTATCGAAGGGCTGGAAAGCTACATCAAGACCATCGGCCTCTACCGCAGCAAGGCCAAGAACGTGATCGCTACTTGCCGCATCCTGGTCGATCAGTACGGCGGCGAGGTGCCGGATTCGCGCGAGGCGCTGGAGAGCCTGCCCGGCGTCGGGCGCAAGACCGCCAACGTGATCCTCAATACCGCGTTCGGCCACCCGACCATCGCCGTGGATACCCACATTTTCCGCCTCGGCAACCGTATCGGCCTGGCGCCGGGCAAGACGCCGCTGGAAGTGGAGCAGAAGCTGGTCAAGACCACGCCCAAGGAATACCTGCACGACGCGCACCACCTGCTGATCCTGCACGGGCGCTACGTGTGCGTGGCACGCAAGCCGAAGTGCGGCACGTGCACGATTCACGACCTGTGCGAATACAAGGCGAAAGAATACACCCTGTAGCCATGAGCCTGTTCAATCCCAGTCGCGACCAGGTGCGTCAGTTTTTCTTCGATGCCTGGCGCAAGTTTCGCGCAAATGAACCGTTGACCCCGCTGGAAGGCATGGCGCTGCAGGTCATGCAGGATCACCCTGAATACCATGCCGTGCTCGATGCGTCGGAACGCTACCGCGACCAGGAGTATTTCCCCGAGATGGGCGAAACCAATCCTTTCCTGCACATGAGCCTGCACCTTTCCATCCAGGAACAGTTGTCGATCGACCAGCCGCCCGGTATCGTCGCGGCCTATCAGGTGCTGTTGGCGAAGTCCGGCGACCGCATGGCGGCCGAGCATGCATTGATGGATTGCCTGGCGGAGACGGTATGGCGCGCCCAGCGCGATCGCGCGGCCCCGGATGCCGAGGCTTATCTCGACTGCATGCGGCGCAAGGCCGGAAGCGTACCCAAAACCCCGTTTTCATGATTGAATAGGCGCCTATGGCCGCGCCTCCCCCCAATCAGCACGACTGGCTCGCCGAGCACGGCGACTACCTTTACCGTTATGCCTTGGCGCACCTGCGCGACCCGCACCTGGCCGAGGATGCCGTGCAGGAGACCCTGCTGGCCGCTCTGCAGAGCGGCAGCTATTCCGGCAAATCGAGCCCCCGCACCTGGCTGACGGGCATCCTCAAGCACAAGATCATCGACCACTTCCGCCGCCAGCAGCGTGAAACGCCGCTGGAGTCTCCGGAAGATGTCGCGGACGAGGCTGTCGGCATGGACGATTTTTTCGAGAAGGATGGGCACTGGACGGAGCCGCCGCAGTCTTGGGGTGACCCCGGCAACCTGCTGCAGCAGGATCAGTTCCTGCTGGTTCTGCAGGAATGCATGGAGCGATTGCCCAGCAAACTGGCCCACATTTTCATGATGCGTGAGGTGGAGGAAGCGGAGAACGACGAAATCTGTAAGGAACTGGATATTACTGCGACCAATGCTTGGGTGATGCTGTATCGCGCCCGCATGGGATTGAGAAAATGTCTTGAAATGAACTGGATAGGAGGGGGGCGCTGATGTTGGACTGCAAGCATGCAAGCGAACTGCTCTCCCAGGCCATGGAGAGACGATTGTCGTTGCGGCAACGCATGGCCTTGCGGTTGCATCTGCTGCTCTGCGATGCCTGTACGCAGTTCGCGCGGCAGCTGGAGTTGCTGCGCAAGGCAGTTGCGACGCTCGGGCGCAAGCTCGACAACGACGACAAGGTAACACTGCCGCTGCAGGCGCGCGAGCGTATTGCCGCGGCGGTGGCGAATCAATCCCGGCAGTCCGGCGAGGCGGGGCAGAATCCGGAAACCAATCACTGATCGAACCTTTATCCATTTCCTTTAAGGAGAAATACATGAACGCACAACAGAAAACCCTCGCTCTGGTCCTCGGCAGCGCCTTTGCCGCTACCGTTGCCATGGCACCGGTGGCGAATGCGGCCGAGAATCCTTTCGCCGTGAAGCCGCTGGCTTCCGGCTACATGGTGGCCGACAACCAGGACGGCGGCGAAAAGATGAAGGATGGCAAGTGCGGTACCGGCAAGTGCGGCGCCAACAAGAAAAAAATGATGGAAGAAAAGGCCAAGGAAGGTAACTGCAGCGCCGAAATGAAAGGCAAGGAAGGTAACTGCAGCGCCGACAAAAAGGAAAAAATGAAGGAAGGCACCTGCTCTTCCGAGAAAAAGTCCTGATCCTTCCGAGGCGATCATGGCGCAACCGCATCTTGTTCGAGGTGCCGGTCTCGGCCTGAAGCGCGAGTTCATGCCCGCGCTCCAGGCCGGAGCGGAGGAAAAATCGACCTCGGTGATCGACTTCTTCGAGGTTGCGCCAGAAAACTGGATGGGCGTCGGCGGCCGGACGGGCAAGCAGTTCGCCTGGTTTGCCGAGCGCTATCCTGTCGTAGCCCATGGACTTTCTCTGTCGCTGGGTGGGCCGGATCCGCTCAATGAGGTGTTCCTCCGGCGCATCAAGCAGTTTCTCGACCAGTACCGCATACCGCTCTATACCGAGCATCTCAGCTATTGCAGCGACGGCGGTTATCTTTACGACCTGCTGCCGATCCCCTTTACCGAAGAAGCGGTCCACTATGTTGCCGCGCGCATCCGCCGCACCCAGGACATTCTGGAACGGCGTATCGCAGTGGAGAACGCTTCCTTTTATGTGGCATCCCCCATTGCCGAGATGGACGAGCTGACCTTTATCCGCGCTGTGCTGGAGGAGGCGGACTGCGATCTGCATCTGGACGTGAACAACGTTTACGTCAACAGTGTGAATTTCGGCTTCGACCCGCATGCGTTCCTGCGTGGCTTGCCGGGCGAACGCATCGTCTACGGGCACACCGCCGGGCATTATCAGGAGGCGCCCGACCTCATTATCGATACCCATGGGGAAACGGTGATTGATCCGGTGTGGGCGCTGCTGGATGAGGCTTATGCCATGTTCGGTGTCTTTCCTACGCTGCTTGAGCGCGATATCAATCTGCCGCCGGTCGCCGAGCTGATGCCCGAAGTGGCCAGGATTGCCGCCTTGCAGGCGCGCCACGCGGGCCCTTACGTGCGGGTCGCCGAGCGATGAGCGCTGCACTGCCCGGATTTCAGCAGTACCAGTACCACTTTACGCGGCATATACGCAATCCGGCAGAACATGTCCGCCCGCAGGGCGTATCGCTGCGTCGGATGCGCGTGTATACGGAAATCGTGTTCAACAACATGGAAGGTACGCTGGCGGCGTGCTTTCCCGTCAGTAAAAAAGTCCTGGGAACGCGCCGCTGGCTGCGACTGGTGCGCCGTTTCTTCGCGGAGCACCGTTCCGCGACGCCGCTGTTCCGGCAGATTCCGGAGGAATTCCTGCGCTGGCTGGCGGGGACCGAAGGGCCGGATATTCCACCTTATTTGCCGCAGCTGGCGCATTACGAATGGGTCGAGCTCGCCGTGGCGGTGTCCGATGCCATGGCGCCAGCCGGCGTTGTTGCCGATGGCGATCTGTTGGAGCAGATACCCGTTCTGACGCCGGCACTCATGCTGCTCCGCTACGACTGGCCGGTACAGCGCATCTCGCCGCGAATCAAGCCGCAACAGCCGCTGGCCGAGCCGCTTTGGCTGCTGGTCTATCGCGATGCCGGAGACGAAGTGCGCTTTGTCGAACTGAATCCGGTCAGTGCGCGCTTGCTGACGCTGCTGCAGCCCGGGCAGTTGAGCGGGCGCACAGTGCTGGAGCAGGTTGCCAGGGAACTGCAGCACCCGAATCCTGCGCAGGTGGTAGCGTTCGGTGCGGATATCCTGAGCGATTTCCGGCAGCGCGGCGCAATCATCGGCACCCATCCCTGTAAGTAATCCGGCGATCTCCCGACTAAAGATCGTTGCGGCATGGCGCCGCTGACGAATCTTTCAGGGAGAACAACATGCAATGGATTATCCGGTCATATCTGCACGTGACCGCCTGGCTGGACACGCTTTCCGAAATTCTGCCGCCGCTGGTGCTCAGGCTCATCCTGGCCTGGGAGTTCGGTGAATCCGGCTATACCAAATTGACCGGCATGAACTGGTTTGCCGATCTCGCTTTCCCGTTTCCTTTCAACCTGATTCCCGCGGATATCAGCTGGCAGATTGCCACCTGGTTCGAATTGCTGGGTGCCGTGGCGCTGGTGCTCGGTCTGGCGACGCGGTTCGTGAGCGCCAGCCTGATGGTGCTGACCATCGTGGCGATTGCCAGTGTGCACTGGCCAGAGCATTGGAACATGTTTTCCGACATCCTGCGTGGTTACCGCATCGTCGACGATAGCGGCGACGGCTATGGCAACTACAAGCTGCCGCTGATCTACCTGGTGATGTTCCTCCCACTGCTGCTGGGCGGTGCCGGCCGCCTCAGTCTCGACCGCCTCCTATGCAGGCGTGTGGGACGCGCAAGCAGTAACAAGTAAATTGCCGTGCACGGCTCGCCAGTTCTCGCGTTTATTCCTCGCTTGAAAGCCGGCGTCCGGGTCCGGAGATAAACTCTGCAGGGCGGCCATGGCCGGGGTTGAGCGGACCGCATGGCAAACGGCCGGATCAAATTCCGGCGCGGCTACCGGGCATGGGTATAAGCCCTTGCCCGGTAGTGTTTTTGCATTTGAATGCGGCTTTTCCCGTGGTAAACTTGGCCGCAGAATATGGCGGCGATCACCTCAATACATCCAGGCCTTGCAAGCGACCATTCCCCGGTAAGGCTTGAGGTCCCCCGACTTTGCAAAGGCGCATCATGAACGTTCGTAAATTCATTGGCGCCAATACCCGGGAAGCCTTGCGCCAGGTGAGAGATGCGCTCGGTGCCGATGCGCTCATCCTTTCCAATCGTCGTGTCCCTGGCGGTGTCGAAATCATGGCAGTGACCGACGGCGAGGTGCGGGCGCTGACCTATGACAACCATGCACACCTGAACGAGGGCGGTCCAAAGCAGCCGTCGATCCAGCCGGAAACCATCGCAGCCATTCTGCAGCGCAGGCAGGCAAACGCGGAGCCGGCGCCACAGCCGTCGGTACGTCCGGCAGAATTCGAAACCCTGCGCAGCCCCAGTGCCGCCAGCGGTATCAATGCCTACCGTGCGGTTGTCGGCGAGGACGATACGCCTGAACCGCCGCCGGTGGAAGACAAGAGTTTGCCGTTGTTCAGCGATCTGCCCGATGAGCCGCCATTGAACGCGGAAGCGTATGGGCATCGCGTCCCCACACTTCCACCGATGCAGGAAGCGCAAGTATCGGAGCCCTTGTTCAGCGAGAT
>CAMLDQ010000056.1 GCA_946478965.1 uncultured Methylobacillus sp.
AACGCTCCAAGACGCGCTGAGAGCCGTCAATGCCCAAATCGTTGAAGGCTAAGCCTGTTCAGCTCAAGGTTCGGTCCAGATAATCGCCGATCGCTTGCTCGATCTTTCCCCGCGCTGCCGAAAGCAGCCATGACAGGGAAACCGAAACAATAATCTCGGTTTCCTTCACGTCAATACGCCCCTTTGCCCCCGGACATTCGAACTGCAATTGATTGCCCGCCCACCAGTAACGCGCGCCCAGATCCGCCTTTAATCTGTCCGCAACATCTTCCACAGCACGCTTCGCCTCCTGTTGTGCGAGCGCATGGCCGCGTTTAACCTGAATTTCCGCCATATTTCCCCAACCAATCCGGCAAATTGCCGATGTCCAGTGTCACATGTAATATCACGCTTTGCCCATTATCGGCGTAAGCCTTGAATCCCCGTCACCTATTTCTGACAGTCTCTGCAACCGCATGCCTGCTGGGCGGATGCGCGTACCAGACATATCGCGCCCAACCCATTGAACCGAAAGAAGTTGCAATGCAATTTCAGGCACGCCGACCGGACAATCCTGCTCTACTGCGCTACATGGCAGACCAAGGATACCCAAGCGACGGCCTCCCAATCAAGCGTTGGGGGCTGCGTGAGCTAACCCTGGCAGCGTTCTTCTACCATCCCGACCTTGCCGTCGCGCGCGCGCGTTGGCATGCGGCCCAAGCCGAGCAAGTCACGGCAGGACAAAGACTCAACCCCACTATTTCCGGCAGTGGCGAGCATCATAGCCGTCACGATGGCGTTTCGCCCTGGACCATAGGGCTGGCCCTTGATATACCAGTGGAAACTGGCGGCAAGAGGCAACTCAGGAGTGACCGCGCCGCCAGCCTATCGGAAGCGGCCCGCATCAATATCGGGCAAGAGGCATGGAAGATTCGCAGTCGCGTCCATGCACACTTGATTGAATACCAATCGGCAATGCGCAGCCTTGAACTTTTTCAGCAGGAAGTAAGCCTGTATGAAGAAATCGTACAAATGCTACAAAAACGACGTGCGGCAGGGATGGTTTCCGACATTGAGCTTGGCGAAGCGAAACTCGCACAGCAGAAAGCGCAGCTCGAATTAGCCAATATCAAATCCCGCATGCCGGAGCTGCGTGCCGCTTTGGCCAGCGCTTCAGGTTTCCCACTGGCGGCTTTTAATGACTTGTCTCTGGAAACCGATCTGCCCGCCCCGCCGCCCGCCAGCCAGTTGCCAGACACCGATATCCAGCGCTCGGCGCTGCTCAACCGCCTCGATATCCGTAGCGCATTGGCGCGCTATGACGCAGCCGAAGCAAAAGTACGCTTGGAAATTGCCCGCCAGTATCCCGATCTTGTTCTCTCGCCCGGGTATAGTTTCGACCAAGGAGATAACCGTTGGTCGCTCGGTATTTCCATGATACTCGCGCTGCTTAACAAGAACGAAGGCCCGATTGCGGAAGCGAATGCGCAGCGGGAACTGGAAGCCAGGCAATTTGAAGCACTTCAGATCCAGGTCATTGGTGAGGAGCAAGCAGCATTGGCTCACTATCGGGCCGCATTAGCCGAACAGGCGCACGCCGAAGAACTGGCCGTAGCTCAGCGCGCAATGCTCGCTCGTACTCATGCCCAATACTCGGCTGGCTATATCGACCGCCTGGAATTCACACTGGCCCGCCTGGAAACCGGCAAAGCCCAACAAAGCGAGTTGAGCGCCAGGGTGCACGCATTACAGGCCCTGTCGCAACTTGAAGATGCAATGCAGCGGCCTCTCGCCGAACCTGCTCTTTCCCTCCCCGAGCAACAGGAATCAAAGGAAATGCAGCCATGAATCGAAAAGCACTCGCCATTATCGCGCTGCAGGCGATCATCATCGTCATCCTGTTCTGGCTGCTAGTGTTTTACGGCAGGGACGAGTACGAGTCATACTCACGTAGCGATGATGAAGAAACCATCGCCACCCCACCGAGAAGCTCGACGGAAAACGGTATCACGGTCGTAACCCTGTCGGCGGAAACCCAAAACGAAAGCGGAATCGCCACCAGCCCTCTCGCCGCTGCCTCTTACCGCTCTTCGCTGTCTGCGCTGGGCAGCGTCGTCGGCATCGAAGGCCTGGCCGAAATGCGCACCCGCTATCTGGCCGCCCTCGCAGATACAGAAGCTGCCCGGTCATCTCTGGTTAACAGCCAACAGGAATACCGACGTTTGGACCAGCTCAACCGTGATGACCATAACGTCTCGGATCGTGCCGTGGCGACTGCGGAAGCGGCATGGAAAAGCGATGCGGCCAAGCTCGCCGCGGCAGAAACAACAGCGACAGGCATTCGGGATATGCTTCGTCAGCAATGGGGAGAAACGCTGGCTTCCTGGGCGACCCAGCAGCCGGCAGGCAACCAGCTGCAATCCTTGCTGCTGCACCGTAGCGTGCTGCTGCAAATCGCGCTTCCTTTCGACGCCCCGCCCCCCGCGGAGCGCTCTACAGTGCAAGTAGCTCCAGCCGGATCCCGCAACCACGGGATTCAAGCCCTGTTCGTATCGGCTTCGCCGCAGACTGACAATACCATTCAGGGCAATACATTCTTCTACCTCGCCCCGGCCGGCATCCTGCGCACGGGCATGCGCGTCACTGCGCACTTGCCGCCCACAGGCAAAACTGCCAACGGCATCGTTGTGCCGGCATCCTCAGTCATCTGGTATGCAGGCCTGCCCTGGGTCTACCTGAAACAGGACGCCGATCACTTTGTCCGCCGCCAGATCACGACTGAGCAGGAGACCAGCGAAGGCTGGTTCAATCCGGCCAGCGCGAACCTCAAAGTCGGCGACGCCGTGGTGACCCGCGGTGCGCAGTTGCTGCTGTCGGAAGAGTTCAAGTCCCAGATCACCAACGAGAACGAGGACTGATTCGGCATGATGTCGGCCATCGTCCGCTTCGCCATTCGCTTCTACGGCGTCATCATCGGCTTGGCCAGCCTGGCCGTGCTCTACGGCCTATATAGCCTGACCAATGCCAATCTGGACGTATTCCCGGAATTCTCGCCTACCCAGGTCGTCATCCAGACGGAATCGCCGGGATTGTCCGCAGAATTGGTGGAGTTACTGGTTACCCAGCCGATTGAGAATAGCCTCGCCGGCACGGTCGGGATAGACACGATGCGCTCGCAGTCGATCCCCGGCTTATCCGTTGTCACGATCATTTTCAAGGAAGGCACCGACATTTACCGGAACCGCCAAGTCGTTGCCGAACGACTGGGCACTCTCTCCGGGCAATTGCCGCAGGGTATTGTGCCCAACATCACGCCGCTCACTTCGTCTGCCAGCACGGTACTCGGCCTCGGCCTGACTTCCGACACGCGCTCGCTGATGGAACTGCGCAGCCAGGTGGACTGGACCATACGCCCGCACCTGATGGCGGTTCCCGGGGTGGCCGACGTCAATGTCTTCGGCGGCGATGTACGGCAATTACAGATACAGGTGGATCCAGACAAACTGGTACGCTACGGCTTGTCGATGCAGCAGGTGCTCGAGGCTGCCGGCCATGCGACCGGCGTGCGCGGTGCGGGCTACATCGAAAACAACAACCAGCGCATCGTCATCAGCAGCGAAGGCCAGGCGCTCACCCCGCGCCAACTGGCGGAAATGCCGGTACTGTACCGTAACGGTCTCAGCGTGCGCCTGGGCGATATCGGGCGTGTTGTCGAAGGCGCGGCCCCTTCCATTAGCGCCGCCGCCATCAATGGAACGCCAGGCGTGTATCTTTCCGTCCAGGGCCAACTCGGCGCCAATACCAAGGCCGTCACCGAGGCACTGGAAAAAGCGCTGCGCGAGCTTGAACCCGCCCTTACCGCCGAACACATCAAGCTCTACCCGCGCCTGTTCAGGCCGGCAAATTTTATCGAGACCGCAGTCAAAGGCGTCCAGACAGACATCCTGATCGGCTCGGTGCTGGTCATCACCGTGCTGTTCCTGTTTCTCTTCAACGTCCGTACAGCGTTTATCTCGGCCACGGCCATCCCGCTCTCGCTGCTCACAGCCATCATCGTACTCGAGTATTTTGGCATCGGGCTCAACATCATGGTACTCGGCGGTCTTGCCATCGCGTTGGGGGAAGTGGTGGACGATGCCATCATCGACACCGAGAATATCTTCCGGCGCCTGCGCGAAAACCGCTTATTGCAGGAGCCACGCCCGCTGTACAAGGTCGTATTCGATGCGTCCATGGAAGTGCGCAGCTCGGTGGTTTACGCCACCATCATCGTGGTCATGGTCTTCCTGCCATTGCTGACACTCTCCGGTGTTGCCGGAAAAATGTTCGCCCCGCTGGGCTACGCATATATCAGTGCCATCATGGCGTCGCTGGTCGTCGCCCTCACCCTTACACCGGCCTTGTGCTACCTGATGCTCGGCAATGCCAAGCTGGAAAGCGAGGATCCGCCCTTGATCCGGCTGATCAAAAAAGGCTACATCCGCCTACTACGTCGCATCGAACAACATTCCAGAATCATCGTCGGTCTCGTGCTCCTGCTCGTCGCCCTCGGCCTGGGCATCTTGCCCCTGTTCCAGAGTCAGTTCATCCCCAATTTGCATGAAGGCCATTTCATCCTGCACATGACGGCCGTTCCCGGAACCTCGGAGCAGGAGTCACTGCGTATCGGCGAACGGGTGGCGGATACCTTGAGAAAGATCAAGGGCGTGGAATCGGTCGCGCAGTGGGTGGGACGTGCGCAGAACGGTGCGGACACTTTCGGCACCCATTACAGCGAATACGAGGTGGAAATCGGCACCCGTTCCGGGGAGGAACAGTCCAAGATTCTCCATCAGATCCGTGAGGCCCTGTCCGGCGACGCAACCAATGCTGGCTTCCCGGGCGTGAGTTTTGCCGTCAATACCTTTCTTACCGAGCGCATTGAAGAAACCATCTCGGGCTATGCCGCCGCTATGGTCGTCAATATCTACGGCAAGGACCTCGATGCGCTGGACCGTGATGCGCACGCCGTGGCGGCGGTAATCTCCTCCATCCCAGGCGCATCGGACGTGCAAGTCCAGTCTCCACCCGGGACGCCCCAGCTCACGATCCGGCTGCGGCCCGAACGCCTCTCCCAATGGGGCTTGCAGCCTCTGGATGTGCTGGACAGCATTCGTGCAGCCTATGAAGGCATCCAGGTGGCCCAATCGTTCGAAGGCAACCGCATCGTCGGCGTCAATGTACTCCTCACCCCCGAAGCGCGCAGCCATATCCTGCAGGTAGGCAATCTGCCGCTGAAGAACCCCGAAGGTCAAATCCTCCGCTTGCGCGATGTTGCCGATATCCTCCAGGAAAACGGGCGTTCGAAGATCCTGCACGCTGGAGCAAAGCGCGTCCAGACAGTCACCTGCAATGTCGTCAACCGCGACATAGGAAACTTCGCGCGTGAAATGCGCAAGCGGGTGCGCGAAGAAGTGGCCTTTGCTCCGGGAAACTATCCGGCGTATACCGGCGAGGCGGAAGCCCAGGCAAAGTCGCGCGAAGATCTGATCGTGCATTCACTGCTGGCCGGTGTCGGCATTTTCCTGATGCTGTACATTGCTTTCGGCCACTTGCGGAATCTGCTGCTGACGTTTGCCAATCTCCCCTTCGCCCTGATTGGCGGCGTGCTCGCCGCCATGTTCACCGGCGGCTGGATTTCCTTGGGGTCGCTGGTCGGTTTTGTCACACTATTCGGCATCACCCTGCGCAATTCCATCATGCTAGTATCCCATTATCAGCATCTGGTCGATGAAGAGCATATGGAATGGGGGCTGGAAACCGCCCTTAGGGGGGCTTCCGAACGACTGCCCTCCATACTGATGACAGCGCTGGTCACCGCACTCGGCCTGCTCCCGCTGGCTGCGGGAAGCGGGCAACCAGGCCGTGAAATCGAAGGGCCGATGGCCACCATCATTGTCGGTGGTCTGGTGACATCAACGATACTCAACTTGTTGATACTGCCGACACTGATGCTGCACTTCGGACGCTTTGAAAAACGCAAGCCGACATAAGCCAAAAGGGAACGGGAGCACTCGGCATGGATTTTCTGCCCAAGCGAAATCGAGGCAACCAACAGCTCATCTTCCTGGCATTGGGTATCTTTGTACTGCTTGATCTTTCCGTACTCGCCGGCACCTTCTGGCTTTCCTATCAAATCGCCCAGAATGCGGTGACCATCAATCTCGCCGGGCGCCAGCGCATGCTCTCGCAGCGCATGGTCAAGGCTCTGCTGCATCTGGAACGCGCGGAATCGCCGCAATTGCAGCGGGAATCCCTGACGGAACTGCGTCTGACGTTCGAGCTCTTTGGCTCCACGCTACGGGCTTTTCGTTTCGGAGGCGGTGTCACTGGAGGAGATGGAAATCCGGCTCAGATCAGTGCCGTAACCGATCCGCAAGCGCGCGATCTCGTGCTCCGGGCAGAAGCCATTTGGAATCCTTACCGCGACAAGGTCGAGCGCGTCATCGTAGCAGGCGTCTCCGCCTCTGGCGAAACCATCAGGGCCGCCAGCGCTCAGGCCAGTCGTGACAATCTGCCTCTGCTCGACCTGATGAACTCGCTTACGACCGTACTGGAACAAAGCGCGATCAAAAAGACCAGCCGAATCCGGATGCTGCAGGTCATTACGTTCTCGCTCGCCATACTCAGCTTCATGCAGATTGTATTGATGCTCCGGCGGGAGCTGCGCATGGCCAGCCGCACCGGAAATACGCTGAACAGCATCATGCACAAGATCAATGCGGCCATATTGCTACACGACGACCACGGCATCCTGGCTGCCAACCAGCACGCAGCCACGCTGTTCGGCTTCGATGCCGTGGCCATGATAGGCCTACCGCGCAGGGATTTGCTTTTCCTTGAAAACAACACTCTCTACGGACGTCGCCAGGATGGTTCCACCTTCCATGCCGCCGCCCAGTACCGGGACATCGATATCGACGGGAAAATCCTGCATCTGGAAACAATCACCGATATCACCCAGCAGCATGCCATTGAACAGACGCTCAGCTACCTGGCGTATCACGACACGCTCACCGGGCTTCCCAATCGGCTGCTATTCAACGACCGTCTGCAACAAAGCATACTTGCGGCAAAGCGGCGAGCGGGAAGCTTGGCCGTGCTGTTTGTCGACCTGGATGGATTCAAGGCGGTGAACGACACGCATGGCCACCATATTGGCGACCTGCTGCTGAAAGAAATCGCTTCTCGTCTGCGTCAAAACCTGCGCGAAGAGGATACGGTTTCCCGCTTTGGCGGGGACGAGTTCGGCATCCTCCTGACCGCGGTGGCAAACCGGGAAGATTGCGAGAAAATCGTTACCCACCTGCTGGGCAAGCTATGCCTACCCTTTGAGGCAGGCAGTGCAATCCTGCAGCCGGCCGCCAGCATCGGTATCAGCCTCTATCCGGAAGATGGTGATGATGAAGACGAACTCCTGCACAAGGCGGATGAAGCCATGTATGCGGCAAAACGCGGCAATGCCGCCAGTTTCGCGTTCTATCAAATCGAGCGTTAATCGTATTTCAGATATTTGAAGCGCTGATCGTCATTCGGTGTCCCCTCAAGCGCTCCACCTTCCAGTGCAGGCTGCCACTGGATAACGCTTTCGATTTTCTTCGCCAGCTCGAAATCCTTGTCCGTAATACCCTTGGCCGAATGCGTGCACAATTTCACGATGACGAATGCATAGGAAACGGTCAGGTCGGGGTGATGCCAGGCGGCTTCGGCCAGGTGGCCGACCGTGCTGACAACCAGCATCGTGCTTTTCCAACTGCTGGTTTTGTATTTGCGCCGGATCCAGCCGTCCTCGTAATACCAGTGCGGCAAATCTGCCGCCAGCTTCGCCTGCAACTCGGCTTCTGAGTAAACCTTTTCGTTCGCTTTATCCATCTTGCCCTCCTAGAATGCCAACGCCGGCATCGGTCCGCCGGTCAGTACCTTGGTAAACGCTGAAAAATCGGATTTCCCAATTATATGAATCGGACACGAGAGCCGCGCCGCGAAGTCGGCAAATGCGCCGTCCAGTATGCCCTCGCCCATCAGCCGGCCAACCGGAATGGGCGCTTCCCTGACCTCCACATGCTTGACCAGGATGAGCCGGTCCGCACCAATCTTGCCGGCCAGCCATGCCGCCAGGCTATCCGAGGTAACGTCCCAACTCATCGGAATGGAGTCGTCGGCAAGCACCATGTGCGAAGGCATCCAGACGATAGCCCGATGCTGCCAGGAACGCTCTGCGATTTCCAGTTCGGAAGCGGCCATCGCCAGTTCCGGCTGCAGCGATTTGAGTACCCACCCATATTGCTCCATCGCAAGCAACGCCATGCGATGGGCGGCGGCATCATCGTATTCACCCTGCTGCTGCTGCGTACGTATGGTGTCGGCAAAAACGCCACCGCCAGGCACGATGACAACACGACCGTCACTGCGCTGTTGCAGCAGCGCCAGCCATTGTTTGAGTTCCGCTGTCCCCAGCAGGCTGCCCCCGAGCTTAACTACCCACATCGTCTTCTCCGAAATGTTCCATCAACTGCAGCATCCCGGACGCCTTGTCCCAGGTTTCCCGATATTCCTTTTCCATTTCGGAATCGGCAACGATTCCGCCACCCGCCCAAAATCGGATCGTACCTGCGGAATGAACTGCGGTCCGGATGGCGATATTGGTATCCATGTTACCGTCAAAACCGATGTAGCCGATCGCTCCACAATATACGCCGCGACGGTTTGGTTCCAGTTCTTCGATGATTTCCATCGCCCGAAGCTTGGGGGCACCTGTGATCGAACCTCCGGGGAAACAGCCTCGCAGCAGGTCGAGAGCGTCCTTACCTGGCGCAAGATCGCCGGTCACGGTACTCACCAGATGATGCACATTGGCAAAACTTACCAGTTCGAACAAGCGATCCGCCCTGACCGATCCGAGTTCACAGTTCTTGCCCAGATCATTGCGCAGGAGATCGACGATCATCAGGTTTTCTGCGCGGTCCTTGAGACTGGCGCACAAGGCCTCGGCATTCGCACGATCCTGATCCATATCCGCGTCGCGCGGCTGCGTTCCCTTGATCGGCTTGGTCTCAACCTTGCCTGCCCGAACCTGAAGAAAACGCTCCGGTGAAGCGGAAAGAATCTGTACATCCGGCGTATTCAGATAGGCAGAAAACGGGGCCGGGCTGATTTTGCGCAGCTGCAAATACGCCGTCCACGGATCGCCCTCCGCATGCATGGCAAAGCGTTGTGCCAGATTGACCTGGTAACAGTCGCCAGCCTGGATGTAATCATGCACACGCTTGAACGCCTCGGCGTATAAGCGTTTATCCATATTGGAGTGCATGGGAGAGATGACCTTGAAGGGGCCACTAACAACCTCCTTGGCCTCGCTGAACAAAGCCAAGAGCTCCGACCAGCGCTGGCTGGTTTTGGAATCATGACCCGCTCCGACCAGCCAGGCTTTAGACTGTTCATGATCGACAATGACCGCCCAGTCGTAGATGCCGATGGCAAGTTCTGGAATACCTTCCGCATCGGTGGCCAACGCAGGCAATCTTTCCAGTCGACGGCCCAGATCGTAGGAAAAATAACCGATTGCGCCACCACAGAAGGGCATGCCCGGAAACGGCGGCGAAGGGAATCGACGCAGGACGCCCTGAAGCACGGTGAACGGATCCTCGGTCGTCACCTGCGGATTCTCGAGCCCGACGATTTCCGTAGCCAAGCCACGCGTCACCACCGTAATGAAAGGCTCCGCCGTCAGGATATCGTAGCGTCCATAGTTGCTACCCGGGCGCCCGCTATCCAGATAAACCGCCCACGGCTTGTGCGCAATCCGTGCAAACAGTTCCGCGCTATTCCAATGGTATGGCAGATCGGCGATCAGCATAGCGACCCTCGGGCCGACAGCCAGGCAACGGCATAGGCCGGCAGGCAAACGCCTGCCCATTCGGCGGCTTCCGGCGCTGACTCAAGCAGTGCAGAGGCGTCTATGTAGCGCCACTTCATCTGCCTGGCCAGTTCCCGGACCAGGAATGCCCCGGCTCCGGCACCCACACAGGAAACCGCTTCCGTCAGCATCCCACGCGAAAGCTGGCGCTCCGCAGCATAGCGCAGCGTTTCCAGTTGCCTGGACCTTATCGCCTCGGCCAGTTGGCGCCAGGCATTCATGTGCGCATCTTCAAGGTCATGTCCGATCATGCGCGCCAAACGCCGAGCACTCTCTTCCGCCGACTTGCCTTTGCCATCGGCCGTGTCCGCCATGTCGTACAAATCCGGCAATTCTCCGGTCAGCCGGTACACGTCGGCCATAGTGGCAAAATGCTCGGCAGCCAGTCGTCGAGGCTCGCCTTGAAAAGGCAATGATTGTGCAACAGCCATGATCGGGGTTCGTATGACTCCGGTATAGACCAGCTCTTCATATTGAAGCCGCTCGGCATCGCTATAGCCGCGAGGCGTCGGGATACCGTCTTGCAGTAGAAGAATGTCACTCGTCGTACTGCCAATATCCATAAACAGTCCTGCACCAAGCTGGGCTGCAAGAAACGATGCGCTGGCATGCCAGTTCCCCGAAGCAATGGCAGCCGCATGCCGGTGACCATCTACAGCGGGAACAAAACCATGTGGGCCGGCGTAAATACTTAAGTCGCGTCCACCTAAGCATTCCTGCATGCAAGCGATAATTTGCCTGACGCCTTCGCTGCGGTTCGGAAAAATATCTGCAAGCTCCCCTGTCATCGTCACGGCATGTAGCTTCGGAATCTGCGGCAGATCTGCCATTATGCTGTCTACGGCTGCAGCCAACTGCTCCAGGCCCAGCCATAACGGGCAGGCCCGTTGAAACACTTGTGTCACGCGTTTGCCGTTCTGGACGCATGCGGCTTTGAGATGTGCCCCACCGACATCCCAGCCGATTATTGTGGCGTTATGCATGGAGGTGGACTTCTGCGATATTGCGAGTGATGCCGGGAGGCAATTCGAAAGTTTGATTATAAAACAACTCCAAGGTCAGGCTCGCCGGATTACAGCCTATTGCCTGCTTCAAGCCAGTATAGGAAGTGGTCAGTCTTGGATTGATTTCGAGCACGCAAGGCGAGCCATCGGCATCGACCAGAACATCCACGCCCACGTAACCTGCCAAGCCTGGAATCGCGATCGCTATCGCACGCGCCAGCACGTCAAACGTTTCCCAATGCGCCTGCATATCATTAACGATACTGCCGGAATAATGAAAAGCCCCTCCCGTTAGTAAGATTTTCTGACGATTGCAGCTTAACAAATAGGCCCTGCCATTCAGGCAAAGCATCGATAAGCTCGCCGGGATGCCTGGCAAGTATGGCTGGACAACATGCGTCCACAAGCGTTGGTTATCCTGGAGCCAGCCTAGCATCGCCGTACTATCGGAGAAATAACTGCTGTCTTCGCATCCCACACCATCGTTCGGCTTCGCCACCCATGGCCCGGCTCCGGCAAGCGACCAATCATCCGGCACGAATGTCGGAACAACTTTGATACCCGCGAGGGCAAGTGCGTCGACCGTCGCCGACTTGCTGGATGTAAGCTTTACGGCAGCCGGACTACTGCCAAATAGCTGCTTGCCATGCAATAGCGCGAGTTCGGTCAATCGCAACAAGATACCGTCGCTTTCCGGCGCGATTGGCCATATGGCATCAGACTGGGCAACGCATTGCTCCCAACGTTGCCATATATCGTCATGCTCCCCTATCACCTCGATCCGGCATGCCGGAAATTGCAACGGCGACATGCGGGCATCGCGCGTAGTCAGCAGCTCCACCCCGTCTATTTCATCCAAATCCTCAAGCAATGCACGCAGCATACGATCCCCTTCCTCTGCAAGGGAAGAAGGCAAAGGCTCGCGGTATAATCCACCGCCAGTAACGTATTCGCAGACAAAGATTCTCACGTGGAACTGATTCCGGTTATTGATCTTTTACAGGGACAGGTAGTGCGCGCCCAGCGCGGGGTTCGAAGCCTTTATCGGCCGATCCAATCGACCTTGTGTCGCTCTAGCGATCCGCTGGCGATCACGTATGCATTGCTCGAATTATACCCGTTCAAGACACTCTACATTGCCGATCTGGACGCCATCCAGGAGCGTGGGAGCAATGCATCAACCATCCTTGAGCTAAAGCAGCATTTCCCTAACACCGACTTCTGGCTTGATGCCGGGCTACCTACGGAAAAATTGGAAGGAATACAACAAATCATCGGCACTGAACGTCTGGAAACCCTGAAGCAGTATCAGGGCTTGATTACCCGATTGCTGCCTGAAGAAAGCATTCTTTCACTGGATTTCAATAGCGAGAGACTGATCGGCCCCACTCAGCTCGAAACAACCACAGCGTACTGGCCCCGACAGGTCATCTGCATGAGCCTTAGCAAAGTGGGCAGCTACGATGGGCCGGATTTGGGACGGCTGTCAGCACTTGCTGCCATCGCTAACAGCAAGCAGATTTATGCAGCTGGCGGCGTTCGCAACATTCATGACTTAGGACAGTTGCAGTCGCACGGAGCCGCGGGCGCCCTGATTGCAAGCAGTTTGCATGACGGCATTATTACCGCTACCGAAATTATGGAGTTAATGGCACAAAAAAACCCGGGATAACCCGGGCTTTTTTTGTCAGATCACTATTTTGCCTGGAACGGATGTGCGTTGGTCGGGTCTTTGTAAAGCCGTGCCACATCGGCGGCCTTCGGCTCGCGCGCGACGGCATTCTTGATTGCTTGCTTGGTGGCCTTGTAATTCCACTCCTGAATGCGTTCATCAATATCCGCCTTGTGGTCGATGAATACACCCACGCAGATAAACACATCATCCGCCTCATTGGCCGGAATCGTCCCATCCGCGACACAATCCATCACCGCCATCGACACGCCACGCTGCGCCGGGCCGAACATCTGTACCGCCTGCTTACCGTTCTTGATGGTCACCTTGTTGAACATCACGGTGGAAGGCTTGGTCATCATGTTCGGCGCAACGACCGCAAGCAGCCCATTGACGCCCTTGCGCTGAGTAGTCAGCGTCCGAGTGAAAGCACGCTCGGCAGCGCTTCCACGCGGACCCATCAAAAGATCGATGTGGGCGACATTCAGCAGATCGAGGCCACTCCCGTCAGGACGATTATCAATTACCAATGCCTCGCCGACGAGAACACGGTCAATGACTCGGCCGGAACTAGTGGTGGCAGGCGCCGCTGTGGCCGGCTGTTGCGTGCCGCTACCGCCGCCGAACAGACCAAGAATTTTATCCAGAATTGACATTGCTAAACCCCTGCTTAACTTCAACGCAAACGAATTGATGTTCCTTATCGAGTCGCCCGGATATTTGGGCGACTCGCATCCCGGGGGCTTAGTTCTTTGCCGCGAACGGGTGAGCAGAGGATTTGTAGTTCTTGACCACGTCG
>CAMLDQ010000057.1 GCA_946478965.1 uncultured Methylobacillus sp.
GGCGTGTTCACCGTCCCCGACGATCAGCTCTACGTTCATTTGCTCGCGCTCAAGACGTCGATGGGCGTGGAAGTCGAGCCATCAGCGGCGGCCGGCATTGGCGGCCCCGGCTGGCTGCGCGACTCCCCCGAAGGACAGGCATATGTGCGCGATCACGGGCTCGACATGCGCGATGCGACGCATGTGATCTGGGCCACCGGCGGCTCGCTCGTTCCGCCCGAGGAACTTCGCCGGTTCCAGGATTACGCTGCCGCACTGACCGACCATGTGCCTGGCTCGATGCATGAGGCAGCGTGACGCTCTCCATCTCCTTGTTTTCCTTCGATCGCCTCACCGGCCTCATGTGCGCACTATCCTGACATTGAGAGAGCGCGGGACAGGAAATCGAGGACTGGTTGCTGGAATAAATTCGACCTGTCAGGCGTTTACCAAAAGGGGGGACAGTCCGGCGCGGGTCCCGAGTGACCTGGCCGTGAAGTAGCAAGGCTGGGGGATACATCATGAACGGGCGCAGGCTTTGCAAGATCGCCCTGGCATTCGTGGCGGGCGCGGCGATGGCCGCCAGCGGTCCGACGCTGGCGGCGGGTCGTGGGGGCGGTCGTGGTGGCGGCGGCGGAGGCATGCGCGGCGGCAGCTTTCAGGGTCACGGTGGCTTCCACCAAGGCGGCTTTCATCATCACGGCTTTCACCATGGGCACGTAGCATTCGCGGTGGGCGTCGGCTGGCCGGGCTGGTGGGGATATCCATACGATGGCTGGCCATACCCCAGTTCCTATCCCGCTTACTACGCGCCGCCAACGCAATACATCGAGCAAGGCGATGGGTCGGACGTCGCGTCGGCGAACGCGTGGTGGTATCGCTGCGATCAGCCCAGTGGCTATTACCCGTACGTCCAGGACTGCCCGGGCGGCTGGCAAACGGTGCCCGCCCAGCCGTCGCCGTAATGCCAACGCTCTGATGAAGCCGCGCTCCGTTCCTCTCCTGATGGTGGCAGTGCTCGTTCTGGGCGCCTGTACGGCGATGCCGTCGGGCCCCAGCGTGATGGTGCTCCCCGGCAGCAATAAGACGTTTGATCAGTTTCTCAGAGACGACCGCAACTGCCGCCAGTTCGCGCAGGGCCAGGTGGGCGGCGCCAGTTCGCCTCAGGCCTCCAACACGGGAGCGGCGGGCACTCCAGCGGTCGGCGCCGGTAGCTCAGGCGATCCGGGATACGGTGCACAGTACCGGTATGACGTTGCCTACATCCAGTGCATGTACGCAAGCGGACACCGGGTCCCGGTCTACGGCCAGATGCTGGGTGCGCCGCCCGCGACGCCGCCTGCCAACTACAAGCCCGACTTCCCGCCGCCAGCGCCGCAAGGGAATGCCCCCTGAGTGATCTGGCGGTTCCTCTGCCCCGAGCCATCGCATGTCTGCGTGCTGCCACCGGCACCGGCTGACCTGGCCGATGAGGCTCCTTCGGTACTTCCATCACGCGAAGCCTTCAGCGGTACGAGACTGACCACCTCCCGAACATGTACCGGGATGGGGTCTTTGTACAGTTCTGTATCACGCCGCACCAACGATACGCGCACCGACAAATCCGGCCGCAAGTTTCTACAGGCGCGATACATCGGTTTTCTTTAATACGTTCCACAGGCCCGCAGCGAGTTGCAACGATGCAGTCTCCACCGGACCCATACCCTGTTCAAACGTTAAAGGAAATCGATCATGACCACCAACATCGCCAAGCGCTTTGTCCTCGCCATCGCCCTCGTTGCCGCTGCAGCCGGCGCACAGGCCGCCAGCCTGTCGTACGCAGGCGCACGCGACCCGTTCACCGACGGTGCCCGCTCCGTCAGCGATGCACGTGACCCGTACACCGAGGGTGCGCGCTCGGTGCAGGAACCGCGCAGCCCGTTTGTCGATGGGGCACGTAATGTTGATCCTTTCCTGGATGGCGCGCGCTCGCTGGCTGGCCTGGACCGGACGGGTGTCTCGGCGGCACCGGCTCGCAGCGTTGATCCGTACTACGACGGCGCGCGCTCTCTGGCCGGGCGGGATCAGACGTGGCCGTCGAATGCTCCGGCGCGCAATGTTGATCCGTATCTGGATGGTGCGCTGGCGTGACGGCGTGCTTCCTTCATAGGCTGGCGACAGATGGTCCAGCACCGCGCCAGCCAGCTTCATCCTCGCCGTCGCGCTTGTCGCCAGCGCCCTGATCGCCCTAAGCTTCGATCCAAAGAAGGTCGCCTGCTGATTGCGCGCAAGACATAGCTGCTGGAGGCATTCCCGTGACGTCAAGCCAAATGCCCGTCCGCCTGGCCGTTGCCGGACTCATCCACGAGACCAATACGTACGCCGCCGAATTCGCGGGCATGACGCCGCTGCGCGCGTTCGAGCGGTATCGGGGCGATGGGGTCCTGGCAGCGTTCAACAAATCGAATCACCAGGTGGGCGGCTTTATCGAAGGCGCGCGCAAGACCGGGGCCACGCTGATCCCCACCTACGTCGGGCAGGCGACGCCATCGGGCACGATCGAAGCCAGCGCGTATGCCGCCATGAAGCAGGAAATCCTCGAAGGCATTCGCGCTGCGCTGCCCGTTGATGGCGTGCTGCTGGCCCTGCATGGCGCCGGTGTCGCCGAGGGCACCGATGACATTGAAGGCGATCTGGCGCTTGCCGTTCGTGCGCTGGTCGGGCCCGATGTCCCGATTGCCGCGGTCTACGATTTGCACGGCAACATGACGGACGCGATGCGCGACGCTTGCGACCTGACGTTGCCGTGCAAGCTGTATCCGCATACCGACTTCCATGACCGGGGCGTCGAAGCCGTCGAGCTGCTGCTCGAGATCATTCAGGGAAGGCTGACACCAGTCACCGCAACGCGACGCCTGCCGATGCTGCCGTACATCGTGACGACGCAGGACGGGTTTATCCCGGCCGAAGTCAACGACGTTTGCCGGAAGCTGGCCGCACAGGCCGGCGTGATCGACTGCTCGTGGTTCCACGGCTTCCCTTACGCGGATATCGCGGCACCCTGCCCGGTGGTCGTGTGCACCACGACCGGAGACGCCGCACTCGCGCAGCGCTGCGCCGACGAAGTGGCGCAATGGATCTGGTCGCATCGGGAGGCGTTCCGCCCTACATTTCCGTCACCCGCGCAGGGCATCGATATTGCCCTGTCGGCGGCAGTCGGCCCCGTCGTTGTCAACGAGTACGCAGACAACCCGGGCGCCGGCACACCCGGAGACGGCACGCATTTGCTGCGTGCGTTACTGGACGCCAATCCGCCCGCCGGCACGTGCTGTTTCGCAGCGATCAACGACGCCGCGGTGGTGGCACAAGCCCAGCGCGCGGGTGTCGGCACCACGATCAGCGTCTCGCTGGGCGGCAAGCAAGGCCGCTTCCAGGGCGCGCCGATCGAGGCCGAGGCCTATGTGAAATGCATCACGGACGGTCGCTTCGTCAATCGGCCCGGCTCGATGTTCGAAGGGGTCCGCTACGACCTGGGCGCGATGTGTCGGCTGATCATCCACGGTGTCGATGTCATCGTGGCTTCGCGTGCGGAGCAGGTGTTTGATGTCGAGCCGTTTGTGCTGCATGGGTTGGACGTGACCGGGTACAAGGTCGTGGCGATCAAGGGGGCCAACCACTTTCGTGCTGGCTATCGGACTGTCGCCAGACAAATCATCTCGGTCGATAGCGAAGGCTTGAGTACGGCCGCGATTGCGTCGTTTCCGCGCGAAAAGCTCGTGGGCGAGTTTTGGCCCTTGTCGGACGAGGTACGGTTTGGCGGCGATGCCGAAGTCGCAGGATAGGCGGAGGATCAGGCCATCATCGCGTTGCCCGAACTAACGAGGCTTGGGGTCTGCCTGCTTTCTCGCTGCACGCGTACCCGCTGCCTTTTGGGCGGCTTCAGAGCGGCCCGCCGCACCCTTCGTCCTGGCCGCCTTCTCGGCGGCCGCGGAGCGATCTGCCGCAGTACGCTTGCTGGCCACGTTCTTGGCCTGGGTTGACAGCGCCTCATGCGAGGCACCGGCCGTGCTCTCTCGCTTCAGGGCCTTGGTAGCGGCACTGCGACGCTTGGCCGTGCTTTCCGAACTAGGCCGCCTTGGCGCCTTGTCGCCGGCACTCTTGGCGGCGGGCTTGCCGGCACTCTTCTTTGCCGCTGCTGACTTGGACTCCGTTTTGGGCGGCGGTACGTCCACGCCAGCGCGGCGCGCTTCCGACAAACCGATGGCAATGGCCTGCTTGGCCGAGCGCACGCCATGCTTGCCATGGCGGACGGCTTCGATCTCGTCGCGAACAAAGTGGCCGGCCTGAGTGCTCGGCGCCTTGCCCGAACGCTTGTCCGCCTTTGCCTGGGCAATGCTGGATGCTTTTGGCATGATCGGTCTCCGTGGTGGTTGCGGAAGTTTTGGGGGCTTTCGCATATGCCATGCCAGGGCTCTCAGGAGTGGAGCTCGTCACTCACGGGGAAAACTGCGTTGCAGTTGCTCGCGAAAGCTGCACTCCGTGCGTCGAATCTACAAAATTGCGGGCGGTGCATCGCTTCCTGCAGATCGATGATGACGCGCAAGCGCAGATCGTCAGAAGGTTATCGGATCGACGCCCTGCGGCTCGGCCTGCAGCCGCGGATGCCGTTCGGGACGATCGACGCGGCGTCGGCATCAAAGTAGATGCCATCGTATCGATCGCCGGTGTAGAAGAGCGTGTAGATCAGCTTGCGCTTGAACTGCCCGGTCAGGCGGACTACAGGGCTCGCACAACCTCTGTCTGACGCATCGCTTGAGTCTGCGTACTTGAGCAGCGGCGCGTCGGAACCCTTGTATAGAACAACGACATCCCAGCCGATGAACCGCATCGGGGTGTCATTCGCGTTATCGAACGTTCGGGCACCTGTCTGGCCGTCCACCCCCGCTTTTAGCACTCGGTACTGCACATAGCAGTCTCCACAGGCGTACTGCATGTGCATGACATCGATCGTTGTGTTTTCGCTGGACAGTGGGAAGGGGTATAGGAAGGCGGCCAACACTCCAGCGCTCAGCAGCAGCACCAGAGCCAGCACTTGGCGCGCAACCTTGCAGGCAAGCAGTTTCATATTCTTGACCACCTTGTACAAGACGACACTATTCACCCACGGGACTGGCTTCTACCGGATTGGCTGTGGCCCAGGACAACACGGATGGGGACAGGCCGGTTGAAATACCACATAGACCTCGCTTACTGGCATCACGTTCTTGGTGCCGGACCGAAGCCCAAGCATCGCGGTATTAACTTCCGAATGCTCGATCCGCTCTGGCACCAAACCGATCGCCCCCAAAGCTGCCTTCGCGCTTTCCAGCCGCATCATGGCTAGATTCATTGATGGACGCCCGCTGTATGCTCGCCTGACAAAGACGGCATACGGCCCTCCACTGGGAAAGCCCTCCTTCATTCTTGCGTTCCACTCGGCCAGCTTGCGTACTTCGGCTGCTGGCAAGACGCTATCGTCATTGGCAAAGCTGAGTTCGTGCTCGAGACCGGTCAGCGAGCAAGGGAATGTAGAACTGCACCACGTGAACAGCAGGGCAGCGGCGAGTCTTCGCAGCATGATTAATCTCCGATGTTGACGATATAGCCCGCAATGTTGTCGGCATTGACGATGCAGAACTGATCGCGCATAGCTATGTTCGCGTCCTTTGCCCTGTTTGCGGTAAGCGGAAATTTCCCGCGCCATTTTCGGATTTGCTCGATTGATTCCGTAATGGGCACCTTGTTCCATGACTCCAGTGGCGCCTTGCCATGCTCACCGGAGTCAGATATGGCCTCAATCAGAAGCGCGATTCTCCCAAGACCACCCTACTTAAACCTTTGCGCTCCGTCAGCAATCCCTGACGTACACGTGCGTGCGGAGGTTTCGCCATGGTGACTCGGACCTATCTCATCAGAGGCGATAAGGCCAACAACGGCGCCATCATTTCCGGGGGCAGCGACTCGTACTTCTGGCACAACGTTCCCGTCGCCCGGGAAGGCGATGCCGTGTACTGCCCCGTATGCAAGCGCGCGGGCAGAATTGCGTGCGTCAGGCCGCGCGTGCCATGTTCGGACATGGGCAAGGAAGTCGCACTCAGCGGAGATATCTGTGTTTGCGGTTGCCACCCGGCACCGGTCTTCTATGCCTCGCGACCGTTCACGATGACCATCGTTTCCGAGGAAGTTGCACAGCGGCAAAGCGCCGCGCCCAATGGCTTTGCAGCGACCGTGCGAGCGCAGCAATCCGGCGGGGCCACCAGTCACGATCAACGGATTCAGTTGCTTGATGAGGCTAGCGGCCAGCCGTTGGCAAACTGGCAGTATCGCGTTACGGGTGAGAACGGCACGCATGAGGGCCGCACAGACAGCAATGGCTTCACCACACGGGTGTTCGCGGATCGCCCCATGACTGTCAGGCTTGAGGTCTTCGGGGAGGTGGCGTAATCATGCAACCGCTCAAGACTCTCAATATACGGTTGACGCCAACTTCGGACACGGAGCATGTCAAGGTGTATCTGCTGCGGCCTCGGGGGACTTTGTATTGGGGTGGTGCGGGGTTGGACGGCAGCTATATCCCGTTAACTACCAAGGCATTTCAGGCAGCCGGCATTGGATCGTTCAATCTCGGCCTCACCAACTCGGCAACACGGACGGCTCTCGGCGATCGTGGAATGCTGGTTGATGCCATCCGGGCTGGACTTACTATCCGCTATGAGGATGATGCGGAATGGGTCATCACCTCTGGCATGTCGGCTGATGCACCGCAGTTTAACCTGATCGGCTATTCCTACGGGTCATTGCTTGCAGCCCAGACTGCCAACTACTACGCGAACCAGGGACATACTGTGGACCATCTGGTGTTGATCGGCTCGCCAATCGACGGAACATTTCTGGACATGTTGCGCAAGCATCGACACATTCACAAGGTTGTCGTGATTGACCTGACGGAGCATGGAGATCCTATCCACGCGGGCATGTCACAACTCTCGTTAGTTTCGGCGGCTCCGAAGCTTGCCAGTCAAATGGCGGCTGGAAATGGTGAAGGTCATTTCTACTATGCGCACATGGTTCCGGATTTGCCACGCAGGCTGCAGAAATTGGCGGCCCGGGTCGCGGATGAGGGAGTCAGATGATGGTCTTGCGTTGGCTCTTCCTGCTGCCATCCGTATTGTTGCCAGCATCACTCATTGCGCTTAGCCTGTTTCACATCGTCGCAGCGCCGACCCGGGACGATATGTTCGTCGGATATGCAGGCGTTGTATCCGCCGCCGTGCTCCTGATTGACCTCGTCCTCGCGCTGGTATGGCTTGGCGCATTTGGATACCTGCTCTACGTCAGCCCCGGGCAGCGACGGCTATTGCTGATGATTGCAGGAATGACCATTCTGGCGTTCATCGCCTGCTACGTCCTGGACAGCAAGCTGATTCGGGCACTTCCGGGATGAGCGACGCCGCATTTGAAGCATGGGCGGCGCGAACACGCGGGTGGCGTCCGTCGCGTCACCCCTAACCCACCAGCGCCCGCAACTCCCGCGCCATGGCAGGCACCACCTGACTGGCACACCGGGCAAGATTGACTTGCATGGCCGTGCCGGCGACATCCAAAAGGATCGGGTCAATGCTGTAATCGCGCTGATCCAGCCATACCAGCACATCCAGCAAGTGCCAGAGTGTGGTGCTGCCTTCATGCACCGGCGCCGGGAACGACTCGGGATAGCCGATCATCAACTTGCGCATGTTCTGGCGGGACATGCCGACGGCATCGGCGATATCGGAGAGTCCCACCAGATCGGGAACCGCTTCGATCAGCGTAGCGGACGGCATGGCGCGTCGGGCATCGGCAAGGGCGCTCACCATGGCCGCCTTCGCTGAATCTGCCTCGCGGACAAATGACAGCGCCACGCGTCCTGGCAGGCCGGTACCCACGAGTGCGTCATCACAGCCTGCCCCGCCCAGGCGTTCGACCAGTGCTTCGATGTCGTGGTCGGCCTGCGACAGCAGAAATCTGAAAGTGAAGGCGTATTCCATGGCAATTTCCTGATCTGCAATGTTTACGGCGTCGTCATTCATGTTGATGTGAGCAGCTTTCAACGATGCGCCGGATTGCGTTGGCATGGTTGCCCGGGCTTTTCGGGGTGCTCCAGACGCTGGAGACGCAGAACTCGCCGCAGCGGCATTCTTTGTCATTGCGGGGGCAGTAGAAACGACCCCAGGCGTGCCCGCTCCCCCTCCGCCATCTCAACGCGCCAGCCTTGCGACTCTGCGTATCTCAGTGCGGCTTCAACTTCCTTCTTCGGGTGTTTGGCGCGGGTCACTGGTATCCCCGATACTAGATTTGCGGCACTTAGTTGTCAAATGACAACCATCAGGCGAACGCTAACTTTGTGAATCGGAGAATTGTCATTGCGCCGGGCCTGGCGGGCTTTGGGAGGACTCTGGAATTGGCGGCGTCGATCGCCAAAGCGTCTACCGGGTCGTGAACGGTGAGTTGACGGCTGAACAGCTTGCCTCGTGGATCGGCAAGGAAGAGGGCTGCTGGCTACCTCGATGAAGGGGTCGAAGCCTGGGGCAATAGTTAGGGACTGTGGTCCGCGCCGCATGTCGGGACGCCCCGACCCGTGAATTGCGGTACCGCAATGCAGAGTTGTCTCATTGGCGGCAGTATCCGCAATCCTTAGCCTTGCTGTCGGTGCTGAACACACCTCTCACAGCGGCTTTGCCACGGACGCCAGTCCGTGGCTTCTTGCTTTCCAAAGCTTCCGCAAGGGCCGGGTAGCGCGCATCTATACAAGACCCAAAAGGGAAAACATGCGGGCCGTCTGTGAGCGGTGTTCAAGTACCCGGCCGCCCTCTGAACAGGGGCGAAAATCCAATCTCACGGGAATCATGCTATGGAAGAGCCTTCTGCTCGGGTGCACGTACGCACCATAAAAACAGGGCGTTGTTACTTTCCGGTTGTACCAGCGCGTACCAATAACTTCACTGGGCTGCGAGTAATTCCGTGGATTCGATTGCGCGGTATTTGGCTGGAAAAGGCTGGATTCTCTGTCGGACAAATCTTAGACGTGCAAGTGGAACATCAACAAATTGTCATATCCGTAAAAACAGCATCACAAATCGTAGGAAGTAGCTGATCAATATCACTCTTTAAAGAGCTTATCGGTAACGTTGACAGCTATTTGCCAAATTCCGCGACGCCGACAATCGCGCTTTAAGCGCGCCATTGTCGGCACTCAGCGTCTCCTTACTGTTATATAATTGCGCATACCCCATTCTAGATGGACGAAGCTTTCATTGTCTCAACAATAAATTCTGGCGTAAGTTCGGTCAAAGTTGCATCCCGAAGCAAGAGGTAATTCCATAGAAATACTATATTGTCAGCAGTTAACGGTATACGCGGAGCGAGCTTAAAAAGTGCGTAAAAAACATCAACACGGCGTATTCGAATTAGTCTACGCGCCACCTCGCTGTTTGAATCAAGAAAAGCACTGATTTGCTCGCTTAACGGAGCAACAATTCTCATGCGAAGGGCCGAATGTAGCATCGCATCCCATTTACGACCTTTATAATGCTTGTAGGCAAGGTCATCGAATATCTTCCGCATACTCCACTCGGCTGTTTCCAACGTGGCGACTACTCCGTTCAAACCACGACTCAAGTCGTCGTGACCTCTCCAGTCCTCCTTCCTTTTGTAACGGAGATCGTGCTCGACTTCGTGCCATCCCTCAGACAATATAGTCCGAATTTGCACCTCAAACGAGCGATCGATCGGAAGATCTGGAGTTGGTTCGACTACTTCTCGATGGTGCGTAGAGGGCAAACGAAAAATCAAGTTATATCTTGAAACGGAAAAGACTGTATCGGTAGGCTTGTCTATAGTCGACGAGGCATCATCGCAGTCATATTTGAGCCGGAGCACTTTTTCAACTATTTGAACATCTTCGGGGAAGTACACAACGATGCGAATACCGATCGCATCCTGAATTAGCTTTCCGCCAGGCGCATATTTTCCAGGCACCGACAGCAATTTCGCTTGCAGCGATCTCGCCGACTTACCACGACCGAAAACCCGGCACAATAGGCCGATTGTCATAAGCTCTTGTTCGATTTCGCGACGAAGCAGGTCAGCGACGCGCATGAATGCGGCAACTTGAATCATACGCCTACCTCAAATACGAGCTGAGCCTTGCTCATTGCTTCTGCATTCAGCGCAATTAGATTAGAACGATTCAATTCAATAAGGATACCCGCTTTTAGCAATCGCCCAACGCCATCATAGAGTTCCGCCGAATTGAACTCATCAACCGGCTGACATAGAGATTTCATAGGTTTGTACACCGGCCGACTTGGTTTTTGTGTGATTGGATCCCCTGCTGGCCAGAATCGTTTTAGCAAAGCCCGCTCAATCGTTCTCCCCCTATTCTCCACCGGAAGATCTTCATCCAGATTCAACGAATTGGATAAACAATAACCGATATCCGGAGAGCTTGCCCCGCCCAAAACATATATGGGCCCCGCGGGATTATCCTGAACCACTTCGCAATCAAAAAATCGACAGTTCAGGAAAGTAACATTAATGAGACCCGATTTAAGGAATCTACATCCCTTGAATATCACCTCATTGAACTGGAATGATTCAATAGTTGAAGTACCAACCTCTATCGCCGATAGCTCCACGCCTTCGACCGCTCCATTAGCAAGATCCTCTGGAAGCATCCCAATGAGCTGAGTTGAAATCTCAATTCTCGCCCGTTCATCCAGGAATGGCAGCGAATGCGACAGCCCCTCAAATAGCGTTCTGCGCGACGACATAGCCCGAGGAGCATAGGACTTGACTGCCGGCTCAATGAAGCGAAGATCGTCTCCCAGCCATTCAGGACTAGCGGAAATATGCTCTGCAACATAATTCCCCAAGGAGAAATCATTTACGAATCCAATCTTGGTTGACTCTGCGGCATTCCTGTCTAAAAGCGCATGGCTAGCTAACTTATTCGCTATTTCCTCTCTACTTGGCCTATCACTCGTGGCATATTGGTTACGCGCGAGCTCAATTTCCTTACTGCTTGTCTCAAGCAAGAGTTTCACAATGTAATCTCGTTGCTCCGCGGTATAGCCATTGACCACCATATCCTCGGCAATACCGCGTAGGATATCGGATTGCATGTGCACCGTCATTCGCAAATCTTGGCGCGCACGCTCCCGATCAAGCATGTACTCGAAGTAGCTCTGGACAATGGTTTCCGGCTCATTCGCTGCCTCATTGAATGAGCGATCATCAATGCACCTGAGGTAGGAAAGCAGAACCGGATTTGCCATTGCATCAACGTCCAACCCAGAACTCTTTAACCGCTCAACTCGCTCATATGGCAGCCAATCATTTACTTTCGGCTCCTGGATACGAATGCGTACAACCGAAAAATCCCCCGCATGCCGATCCAACCACTGATGAAAATCATCCCCATCAAATAGTACTGTGCGCCTAGTCGTAATTATGACCTTAGCTCGCCCCGTCAAGAGCTCGCTGACCGTTTCCAGCATCGGCTCTTTATTCTCAAAATCCCCGCTGTCCTCGCCTTTTCTAAGTAACTCATCAAAGCCATCAAGTATGGCAGCAATTCTTCCATTCTTTATTTCCGTCTGCACAAGACCTGAACTCAACAACGGAAACGTTCGATCTATCTCATCAAGCAGGATGTAGCGAAAAATTCTCGCTTGGCGATTTCTCGATAATTCCGCATATAGTGGCAATCGTTTTGAATTACTTACCAAAAGTCGTGAGATTTCTTGGGCGGTGCATGTCTTGCCAAACCCAGCAGCAGCTTCAATCAGGAAAAGTATGGGCTTTTCTTCGTAGATTCGGGACAACACCTCCTCCGGGGGAGTTTTTTGCCCTTCCTTGCCATCGACGTGATACGGAGCCTTGATGTATTCATATCTTGCCTTATCACCATAAGGCAGCACCAATGCGGATGTAAATCGCCGATAATCGTCCAATAGACGTTGTCGCGTGGAATCGACAGAGAAAAATCCATTGAATAACTCTTCTTCCGCCAGTGCCGGAGACTTCGCATCCCTTACAGTGCAAGCATATCCAGCAGCAGAAAACTCCCTAAATACATCATCGGTAACAGAATTGGCACCGAGTTTTATTATTTCGGCATTATCAAAATAACCCGTCTTAAGCGTGAAAACCAACACATCATCGCGCGCGCTATCGCGAGCCAGCGTAAAACCATAGCGTCGGTAGGCCGCCACGAGGCCTGTCTTTATGTCCATTTAATTTTCTCGCCGTTCTCAAAGTCGCAAAGTTCGATCTTTTGCGTTCCAAAAGTGGGACCAACACTTGAGGATGAGGAAAAAAATGGGAGCCTCATTGGCTCCCATTTTTCTGCAAAGTACTCGGAAGGAAAACCCTCCTCCTTCCTCTTCAATCCCAGCTCAACGCCCCACCCGTCTGATACTCGATGACGCGCGTCTCAAAGAAGTTCCGCTCCTTCTTCAGATCGATCATTTCCGACATCCACGGGAACGGATTCTCCTCATTCGGGAACAGCTGATCCAACCCAATCTGCTGGCACCGACGATTGCAGATAAACCGCAGGTAAGACTTAAACATCGGCGCATTCAGCCCCAGCACGCCACGCGGCATGGTGTCCTCAGCGTACCGATATTCCAGATCAACAGCCTTCTTGAACAGCTCAGTAATCTCAGCCTTAAACTCCGCCGTCCAAAGATGCGGATTCTCCAGCTTGATCTGGTTAATCAGGTCAATCCCAAAATTGCAGTGCAGCGACTCATCCCGCAGGATGTACTGATACTGCTCCGCCGCCCCGGTCATCTTGTTCTGCCGCCCCATCGCCAGGATCTGCGTGAAGCCCACATAGAAGAACAGCCCTTCCATGATG
>CAMLDQ010000058.1 GCA_946478965.1 uncultured Methylobacillus sp.
CAACGCTGCTCCTGGCGGCGGTGCACTGAACGTGTTCGCCCTGTAATCCAAGTCGCGAGACTGAAGGTTACAGAACTAACCGTTAGTTAGTGTGTCACATAAGCACCCCGCTTCGGCGGGGTGCTTTTTGTCTAAAGCAATATAACTACTAACTGACGATGAGGTGATAAGCATGCTGGAGCAAGTGAAAAGGATTGGTGCAGTTGCTGCGTTATGTTTGATTGCAGCGAATGTATATGCAGCCGAAGGGGAAGAGCTCCCAGTTGACCCTGATACGGGTCGAGGTGGCGAGGCTACGCGCACGGAAGACCCGAATGCCTTCCGCGTCTGTGCCGACATGAATAACATGCCCTATTCGAACTCGAACCAGGAAGGCTTCGAGAACAAAATTGCAGAATTGATAGCCAATGATCTGGGCAAGAAGCTCGAATATCAATTTTGGGTGGATAGATTCGGATTCATCCGCAATACGCTGAATGCTCATCGCTGTGATGTCATGATTGGTACCGCAACGGGCGTAGACATGCTCTTGACGTCAAAGCCGTACTATCGTTCTGGCTACGTATTTGTCTACCGCAAAGACAGCGGTATGAATATTACTGATTACGATTCCCCGGACCTGAAAAAGTCAGTGATCGGCCTGGTCGGCATGACTCCACCTACACGCCCGTTGTCGGATAAAGGTTTGCTGCCTAATGCGAAGCCCTACCGCTTATGGCGTGATCTGACTCAGCCACCAAGCGAACTCGTCGATGACGTCGTCAGCGGCAAGATTGATGTGGCGATTGTTTGGGGCCCGATTGCTGGCTATTTCGCTAAGAAATCCTCTGTTCCGCTCGTGGTTAACCCGGTCCCAGAGTATGCCGGGGTAAACGAGCACGGTAAGTCGTATTGGAATATATCGGTTGGCGTCCGTAAGAAGGATAAGGAACGTTTAGCCATGATTCAGGATGTTCTGGATCGTCGCCACGACGACATCATGAAAATTCTGGATGACTATGGAATTCCACATGTGCCGATTGTTGAAGAAAAACGTGGTAAAGTCGAAAAACGCGGCGACGCGATTCCGAAATTTGATTAAGTGATCATAAACGCCGACATGGGGGTGTCAACCTTGTCGGCTTTATTTCGTTATTTGTTTACAATTTGACTCATTGCGACTGGCATAGATTCAATAGAGTTTTAAATCATTAGCGAGGAGATGTTATGAAAGGCAAAAAAGTGACTGGGAAGTTGTTTATGGTTGTTTCGATGCTGGCAGCAATGGGGCTGGTTTCTGGGCAAGCTAATGCAGAATGCAAATTCGTGTCCACGAAGACAGGTAATCCGCCGCTGAACATCGTGGCTACGGACAAGGATACTCCGGAAGCGAAGAGCTTCCTGGAAACTTGCATCAATCCCTACACCAAGATGTATGCCGCCGATCCGAGCAAGGCTAAGGCTGGCAAGAAACTGTTCGGTTATTACTCCTGCACGCAATGCCATGGTGCAAATGCGGGTGGCCAGACCGGCCCGAGCATTATCGATGATCGCTGGCAATATCCGAAGCATGTGACCGACAAGGGCATGTTCGAAACCATTTCAGGTGGTACGGATGGCGGTATGCCGACCTGGCATCAGCAACCTTCCGGCAACCCGGAATTGCTGAGTACCGATGATATTCTCAAGATCATCGGCTGGCTGCGTACCCAGTACAAGGGCGGCGGCGATACCCCTTGGCTGAAGTAAAGCTGATAAATAAGCGGCCACCATTCGGTGGCCGTTTTGTTTTGTAGATACGATGCTAACAATTAAAATAATGAACACCGATTATTCCTCGAGGAGACTGAAAATGAGTAAATCCAAGTGGCTGATTGCAATGGCGGCGATGGTGAGCATTGCAGGTTGTGGAACCGGCGAAAAAACATCGACAAGCGATGGTGGCGGGAAAATGATCGCCTTTGTCGCTACGCAGGATAGTCAGCCATTAAATATCAAGCCTGAGTTGTTTGATACTCCGGAAGCCAAGAGTTTTATGACCACGGGGAAGAATCCGTACATCGGTAACCAGGAGGCAATCGCGCGGGGAAAAAAACTGTTTCAGCTATATTCCTGCACACAGTGCCATGGCGCGGATGCACAAGGCCAGACAGGCCCCAGCCTGCATGGTCCGAATTTCCACTATGCCAAAAATGCGACCAACAAGGGTATGTTTGAAACCATCTGGCATGGCACGAATGGCGGCATGGGCGCAAAGGGTAAGGGCTTGATGGATCCTACCGACCCCAGCAATGGGCTGACGCCAGATGAAGTGCTGAAAATCATCGCCTGGATACGAAGCCATGGCAGCATCACCGGAAATGAATAATCACTGCAAGGAAATCGCTTTATGGCAATAAATACTCGGGCTTCAGTCGTTCCCCACCATGTAGTTATCGTGGGCGGTGGAGCGGGAGGGTTGGAGCTTGCAACCAGGTTGGGCGATAAACTGGGCAAGCATGGGAAAGCCGCGATTACTCTGGTGGACAAGGCTTCAACGCACCTCTGGAAACCGTTGCTGCACGAGGTGGCTGCCGGCAGTATGGATATCGACGAGCACGAGTTGGAATATCTGGCGCAGGCGCGCTGGCATCATTTCAGATTCAGGCTGGGTGCCATGGAAGGCTTGAGCCGAACCATGAAAGAAATCAGTCTTGCCCCTGTCTATGACGACGAAGGCAAGGAACTGATACCGAGAAGAACGCTGAAGTACGACACCCTGATTATTGCCGTGGGCAGCGTTTCCAACGATTTCGGCGTGCCGGGCGTAAAAGATAACTGTATTGCACTGGATACTCAGGCCGACGCCGCTGTGTTTCATAAACGGCTGATCAATGCCTGCATCCGTGCACAAACACAGGAATGGGGTTTGGGTGAGGGGCAACTGGATGTGGCAATCATCGGCGGTGGTGCCACTGGGGTAGAACTGGCCGCTGAACTGCATAACACCACGCGCGAGTTGACTGCGTACGGGCTGGATCGTATTGATCCGGACCGCGATATCCGTCTCAGCGTTATTGAGGCAGCGCCCCGCGTACTGCCGGCTTTGCCTGAATACTTGTCATTAGCTGTGCAGAAGCAGCTGACCGGGCTGAAAGTCGATTTGCATCTGGGCAAGCGCGTGACTAAAGTCGATAACAACGGAGTGTATACCGGCGATCAATTTATCCCAGCAAAACTGGTGGTGTGGGCGGCCGGTATCAAGGCTCCGGATTTCCTGAAAAACATCGATGGCCTTGAGACAAACTGGTGTAACCAATTGCTGGTGGGGCCGACGCTGCAGACCACGCGGGATGAAAGCATTTTCGCATTTGGCGATTGTGCCGCTTGCCCGTGGCCGGAACAGGGCGAAGGCCAGTTGGTGCCGCCGCGCGCGCAGGCTGCGCATCAGCAGGCATCGATGCTGGTCAGCAGTGTGGTGAAACGCATTCAGGGCAAGTCACTGCCGACGTACAAATATCGGGATTTCGGCTCTCTGGTCAATCTGGGTAAATATACGACGGTGGGCAACCTGATGGGCGGACTGGCCAAAGGGGACTTGTTTATCCAGGGAATGGTTGCGCGCATCATGTATCAGTCGCTCTACAAAATGCATTTGTATGCGCTGCATGGGTTGACCAAAGTGGCGCTGGACACGATTGCACGCATGATTACGCGGAGAACGGAACCGCACGTGAAATTGCATTAGCAAGAATAGCGAGTGCAAATTGACAAAGGCTTCCCGGATAAATTCCGGGAAGCCTTTTTATTTGTGATGGAGTAGAAGGGACTGTTGCTTGCGATAGACGCGAAAGATTGCAGTCATGATCAGGCTGACGAACAGGCCGAACGCAATAATGATGACCATGATAGGCACTTCAAATTTGACCATGAGCGTGTAGGCGCCAATCATGAGGAGGATGCCCAGGTTTTCATTGAAATTCTGTACGGCGATGGAGTGTCCGGCACCGATCAGAATATGGCCGCGATGTTGCAAAAGCGCATTGAGCGGTACAACAAAGTAACCAGCGAGGACGCCGATCGCAAAGAGCAAGAGGGCCGCAACATGCCACTCGCGTACCAGAGTCATGGTGACCACCAGGATGCCCATCAGAATGCCGGCAGGCAAGACCTTGGCTGATTCTTCGAGCCTGACATATTTCGCCGCGATTATGGAACCTAAGGCAATACCCAGCGCGACGACCGCGGTCAGCTGAGTAGATTTGTCCAGACCAAAACTCAGGGCTACGGCAGCCCAAGCGATGACGACGAGGCGCATCGTAGAACCGGCGCCCCAGAACAAAGTGGTTACGGCAAGCGAGACTCTGCCTTGCGGGTCACGCCACAGGCTTACGAATGCATGCCAAAAATCGTGTAAAAGGTAGAACAGTGTCTTGCGCGGCGCCGTGTGGTCGATGGGTACATGCGGGATATACATGTTGAAGCCCGCGGCCAGAAGATAAAGGGCAGCAATGGCAATCATCGCAAGATGCGGGTCTATCGAGGCCATATGTCCACCGAGAACGGCACCGAGAATGATTGCGGCGACGGTCGTGCCCTCCATCCAGCCATTCGCCTTGACCAATTCAGTCGGCGGCAGGTATTCGGTCAGGATGCCATATTTGGCAGGCGAATAAGCGGCGGCGCCGACGCCGACGATCGCATAGGCATAGAGGGGCGGCACGCCTAGCAGAATGGCGATACAGCCGGCGAACTTGATAGCGTTGGAAATGAACATTACCCGGCCCTTGGGCAGAGCATCGGCAAAGACCCCGACGAAAGGCGCAAGCCCGATGTAGGCGATAACAAACACGCCTTGCAGGACGGGGGTATGCCAGTCGGGAGCCTGCATCTCGATCAGCAGGGCGATCGCAGCGAACAACAGGGCATTATCGGCGAGTGCGGAGAGAAACTGCGCCGCCAGTATGATGTAAAAACCAAGGTTCATTGATAAGGTAAAAAAATAATCGGGCGCTATACGCGCCCGGAGATCCTAGAGAATTTCTGCTGCGAAGTCGGCGAGACGCGAACGCTCGCCGCGCATCAACGTAATGTGGCCATTGTGCGGCCAGTTTTTGAAACGGTCGACCACGTAAGTCAAGCCCGAGCTGCCTTCGGTCAGATAGGGCGTATCGATTTGCGCGATGTTGCCGAGACAGACCACCTTGGTGCCCGGTCCGGCACGCGTAATCAGGGTTTTCATCTGCTTGGGCGTCAGGTTCTGCGCTTCATCTATGATCAGGAACTTGTGCAGGAAGGTGCGGCCGCGCATGAAGTTGAGGGACTTGATCTTGATGCGTGTGCGAATCAAGTCCTGTGTCGCTGCGCGGCCCCAGTCTCCAGCCTCGTCATCGGATTTGTTCAGTACATCCAGGTTGTCTTCCAGTGCGCCCATCCAGGGGGCCATTTTTTCTTCTTCAGTACCTGGGAGGAAGCCGATGTCTTCACCGACGGGGACCGTGACCCGTGTCATGATGATTTCACTGTAAATCTTCTTGTCCAGCGTCTGGGTCAGGGCCGAGGCCAGAGTCAGCAAGGTTTTCCCGGTGCCGGCCTGTCCCAGCAGCGTGACGAAATCCACATCGGGATCCATCAGCAGGTTGAGAGCGAAATTCTGTTCCCGGTTGCGTGCGGTGATGCCCCAGATATTGTTCTTCTGCTGGGTGTAATCCTTGACGACTTCGAGTACGGCAGTTTTGCCTTTCTGTTCCCGCACGATGGCGTGAAAGGGCTTCTCGTATTCGTAATAGATGAATTCGTTGACGATGAAATTCGAGCATAAAGGGCCGGTGAGCCGATAAAACATGCGGCCGGACTCTTGCCAGGACTCCATGGCTTTGCTGTGCTTTTCCCAGAAATCCGCTGGTAGTTCCCTGATCCCGGTGTAGAGGAGATCGGTATCCTCAAGTACCTTGTCGTTGAAATAAT
Source organism: uncultured Methylobacillus sp. (assembly GCA_946478965.1). The sequence continues at coordinate 5,926 of CAMLDQ010000058.1, forward strand.
CCTCGGCGGCAACGCCCATTGCGCGTGCCTTGATGCGGATATTGATATCCTTGCTGACAAGGATTACCTCGCGCTGCGGAAATTGTTTCTGCAGATGGACCACCACACCCAGAATCTGGTTGTCCGCCTTGCTGCCCGCGAGCATAGGCAACGCGGTATCGACCGCCTGGGTCTGCAGAAACAGGCTGCCGGTACTGAAATTATTGCCGTTGACGCTGAGCGAGCAACCTTCTTCCAGGTTGGCCAAACAATTGCCAATGATTTCTTCGAGATTGCGGCTGGCCTGCCGTGCGTTGCGGGCGACTTCCGTAAGCCCCTTTTTGTTGTTGTCCAACTCCTCCAACGTCACCATCGGCAAGTAGACATCATGTTCTTCAAAGCGAAATAGACTGGAGGGATCGTGCATCAGCACATTGGTGTCGAGGACGAACAGCTTGGTGTTTCCGGCGCGTTTTTTTGCCATGCTGCTTGGCTTTCCTAGAGTGATTGAACGAATTCGAGAACCGCCTGTGCGTGGCCGGGAACCTTGACCCCGCGCCACTCCCGACGCAGCAGGCCATCCGGGCCAATGACGAAAGTGCTGCGCTCGATACCGCGTACCTGCTTCCCGTACATGTTCTTCATTTTGATGACACCAAACAGGTTGCAGGCCAGTTCCTCAGTGTCGGCAAGCAGTTGAAATGGGAAACTCTGTTTTCCCTTGAAATTCTCGTGCGATTTGAGACTGTCGCGCGAAATGCCAAAGATTTCCGCCCCGGCTGCTCTGAATTCGGGATACAGGTTCCGGAATTGCTGGCCCTCGGTCGTGCAACCGGGAGTTGAGTCTTTGGGGTAGAAATAGAGGACAAGTTTGCTGCCGCGATATTGGGAAAGGTGAAATATCCGGCCGCCAGTTGCGGGCAGCTCGAAATCGGGAATGGCCTGATTCAGCATGATGTGAGAGTCTAACGCTTTACGTTGCCATTGTTGTTAAAAAATACCAGTTAGGCAATAGATGAGAACGAATATTCAGCAGCGCGACCGGATGAACGACAAGGCAAGGCTCTTCTTCGCATTATGGCCAGCGCCAGGTTTGCAGAAAGTGCTGCATGCCATCGGAGTGCAATGCCGGGATTTGTATGGAGGTAAGGTGATGGATGCGCATACGCTGCATCTGACTCTGCTCTTCTTGGGTGATATCGAACGTGGACGAATTCCGGATGTGCTGGAAGCAATGGAGGCATTCGAGTGGCCGACATTTTCATTTCAGCTAGGGCAAGTGGCCTGCTGGAGGCATAACCGCATTCTGTATGCCGCGCCATCGCATGGAGCGGCTGCGCTGGGGCAGCTTGCGGGGGTGTTGCGGCAGAAAATGGCAAGCTGTGGTATTGGGTTCGATGAGCGAGCATTTACTCCGCATGTGACGCTGCTGCGCAAGATAGCGCGGTCTTGCGAGACAGGCAGGATGTCGCCGCTGGAGTGGCCGGTTACATCGTTTTCTCTGGTGGAATCGGACAATGGCTACCACAACTTAGGCACGTGGCGATGCGAGCAGTGAGCGCCTTAGCGATAATTTGACGGAAGTGCCTCCGCCCGTGCGGTCGTCAATGGATAATTGGCCGTTCAGCGCATCGCAGACCTTGAATGCAAACGGGATGCCGAGACCGGTTCCGAACCGCTTGGTGGATGGGCCCGGGGTATGCGCATTGGGGTCGGGAGTAAAGGGCATGCCCGGGCCACAATCCAGAATCCGCAGCAGGATGCGCTCCGGCTGTATCTCGCATTCGACCGTGATGTCGCCACCCGGAGGCGACGCATCGACGGCATTGAGGAACAGGTTGTAGAGCGCCTGTTCAAGAAGATGCGCATCCGTTTCCAGCGTGCATGCTGCAAGTTCGGGAGGCAGGGTAATCTGCAGCGATTTCTCTTTCAGTCTGCCTTGCACGGGAGCGAGCGCACCGGCGACTAGTTTCTGCAGGTTAGTCGATACGAGTCGCGGTTTAAGGGGAAGCAAATAGGCCAGCATCGAGCCAGTCCAGCGCTCGAGCCGATCAACCGTATCCATGATGTCGTGCAATGCTTCGCGCGTATCCGCATCCAGCTGCGGAGTGTCGGCAACCTGTGCCGTAGCGCGTATGCTGGCCAGGGGATTACGGATATTGTGTGCCAGCATTGGGACTAGCGCGCCCTGCGCTGCCTGCTTTTCGCTGCGCACCAAGGCTTCTTGACTGTCTGCCAGGTCTTCGGCCATTTTGTTAATTCCCGAAGCCAGTGTCGTCAGTTCTTCTACTCCGGCTTCCGGGGCACGATAAGCCAGCCTGCCTGCTCGAATTTCCATGGTGGCGTGCAGGATATCGGCAATTGGCCGTACGATGGCGCGCTGCAGGAAGATTCGGGAAAACAGCAGAAGCAGGGCTGCCAGCAGAATCGGTAATATCAGCAGGGCGATGGCCAGGCGTTGCGATTCTTCCAGCCGTAGTTGCAATTCCTGCTGTTTCAGCTGTAGCAGGTTTTCCGCGTGAGAGGCGATGGTTTCATAGCGGGAGAACACGCCGTTCTCGAGATCGGTATTCAGTGTTTTTTTCAGTTCTTCGCTTGGCAGCAGGCTGTGCTTCTGCAGCAGGTCGCTGGTTTCATGCAGAAACTCGTGATAACTCTGTTGCAGTTGTTCGATGGCCTGTCGTTCGTCTTCGCCGGCGCTCATGTCGCGCAGGTTGCTGAAGTGGGCCTCAACGGAGCGCGTGTAACCGTCGTACTCGCTTTTTGCCTGCGCGTCGTTGAGAAAATAGGCATCAAAGAGTTCTTTCAGTTGGCGGTATAAGTCGCCTCGTGTTTGCTGGATTTCCTGGATGAGCTGATTGATGCGCAGCGATTCGTGCGAGGCTTGCCGCCAGGCATGGATGCCTGCACCCCCCGCGATTCCTGCCAGCATGATCAGCAATATGAAGATCAGCTCGTGCGTCAGCAGCAGCTGCTTGAGCGATTTGCTGTTGCGCTGCGTCACGTTGCTGTTTTATTCAAGATGGAAGGCGATCGGTACGCGGACGCTGAAGCCATGGCCGCGCAAAGCTTCGGGGATCGGGGGAGGCTGGATCATTTTTTGAGCCATTTCCAAGGCCGCATTGTTGAACACATCATGGTCGCTGGCCTCCTCGACTTTGATGGATGTGATCTTGCCTGATGCGTCGATCTCCAGCAGCAGGCGTACCGACCCTTCCCATCCGCGCATCTGGGCAATGCGGGGATAGCGCTTGTATTTGGCAATTTCACGGCCCAAGGCGTTACTGTAGGCCTGGCGTGCGGCATCGATATCCTCCGGGGACGGGCCTGTTGGCTTGGGCGGTTTGGGCGGCTCGGGTGGCGGAGGCGGAGCAGTAAATGCGGGCGGTGTTTCCGGTTTCGGTGCCGCGGCGATTACCGCAGGCGGAGGCGGAGCTTCGACATGCGAAGGCTCTACTGGTAAGACTGGCGAGGCCGGAGCCTGTGGCTCAACGGGCTTTTGCTCACGCAGGGGCGGCGGCGGAGGCGCGAGTCTGGGTTTCGGAGGGAGCGGTTTTGGTTCGGGCTTGCGGGGCTCGGGTTTTGGAGGTTCCGGAGGTTTGACGATTTCCGGCGGCTCCGGTTGCTGCAGTTCTATGGTCAACGGGGGCCGTTTGATCGGAACATCGAACCGGAACGGTGGCAGCACGGATAGCAAAGCCGTGTGCAGCAGCATGGAAGCAGCCAGCGTCCAGAAGAGTCCGTAATGCCTGAAATGATCGTGAGTATGGGCGACGGCCATGAGGAAGGGTATTGAGTGGTAAAACTGCTTTACGGAATCAAGGGTTAAATCGCCGCATTATAGCAGCAAGATTTTTCTCTCCCTCGATGGCGCAATGTTTGTCCTCATTCCCACTCCAGCGCTGGATAGATGATATTGACGTTACGTCGGTTGACGCTTTCGAACAGCACCCATTTGTCCTTCTCGCTGGAGGCCGCTGTGCCCATGGCATGTTCCATCGACTCTCCTTTTGCGATGCTGGCGCGTACGTCGGCAAGCAAGGTTTCCAAGTAATGCTGTTCCTTGTCCAGGGCTTGGGCGGCATTATTCCCGACTACCGGACCGTGTCCCGGGACAATGATCCGGGCGGGGATCGTGCGCAGGCTTGTAATGGCGGAGAGCCAGCCTTTGATGTCCCCATCGATGGAGGGCGTGCGGTCGACGAACAGCAGGTCTCCACTCCAGAGGGTGGCCGTCGTTGCATCGAAGACCGTCAGGTCGGTATTCGTATGGGCGGTCGGATATGCTTGCAGCTGCAGAATGCGGTCGCCAAGATCAATGCTCAGCTTGTCTGAAACAGTTTGGGTCGGCTTGACGATGTCGCTGCCCGTTGCGGCGGAGCCCAGCCAGGCAGCGTTGTTGCGCATATAGATATTCTTGCGCAGCTCCATTGCCTCTGGGAGGTTGGCATGCCCAATAAAGGCAGGTTTGTCTGCGATGAAGGCCGCATTCCCGAATATGTGGTCGGGATGCACATGCGTATTGATGACGAAAAGAATGGGGAGCGGCGTGACTTCGCGTATCGCTTCATGCAGTCGTTGCCCTACAGCCAGGCTGCCGCCGGTGTCAATGACGGCGACCCCTTGCTTGCCGACGATAAAACCGATATTGCAGATATCGCCGTGATAACCCTGATCGAGTTCTTCATGCACGCCGTGATGCACGAAAATGCCAGGCGCAACTTGATCCATAGGAAGTGCATCGGCCCGTGCAACCGTTGCGGCGGCTAGAAAAAACAACGCAAAAACACATTTCGGCATGTAATTTCCTTACGTGAGTTCAGATTAGGCCCCATCCTGGCTTGCCTTTACTGTATTGGGCGGCTTGCGATATCAAGACCCCAGGGAACTTGCGCCTGCGTCAAACGTCCGAGCAGTAACCGGATGTCGGTTCCGGCCCAAAAAGGTGTATATTCCGGCAATCATGCCCGAGCTGTACAGGGCAATTCGACAACCATACGACAGGCTGATGTAATGAACAACACTGTACAACGCTACACCAAAACCGCCATTATCCTGCACTGGCTGATAGGGCTGCTGATCGTTGCGATGCTGGCGCTCGGGCTCTGGATGAGTGAATTGCCCAAGGACGGCCCCAAGATCGCCGCGTTCGATCTGTTCGATCTTGGCATCTACACCGTTAATCTTGCCGAACCCGTTTCCGTGCGTACGTTCTATTTCAACCTGCACAAATCCATCGGTTTGACACTGTTTATGTTGATTCTGTTGCGCGTAGTATGGCGCTTCACGCATCGCCCCCCCGAACTGCCTGCCACTATGAAGGCATGGGAGAAACAATTGTCGCACGCGACCCATCACTCGCTTTACCTGCTGATGGTCGTTATCCCGCTGAGCGGGTTGCTGATGTCGCTGTTCAGCAAATACGGCATTCGCTGGTTCGGTGACCTGGTTATCCACGGCACCGACAACCCTGCTTTGCGCAATTTCTTCAAGGAATCCCATGAAGTGTTTGCCTGGGTGCTGATTACCGTATTGGTGTTGCATATTGCCGCCGCGATCAAGCACAAGCTGATCGATAAGGATGACATCATGAAGCGCATGTCGTTGCGTGGATAGGTTTGAATCCTTAAACAAAGGCGCCCGTGGGCGCCTTTGTTTTTTTACCCCTTCACTTCGACCGAATGGGTAAAAGATTTGCCTTCATTGTCGTCGGCCTTGACTTCAAGTGTACCTGGACCATCCGGGACATACAGAAATTGCAGGTAAGGATCCTCTGCAACGCCAACCCCGAAATCTGCCGTCATCACCGGCTTGCTGTTGTAGGTGAAAGCTACTTTCTGAATATAGAAAGCGGGTTTATAGCCGCCCGAGGCCAGGTCGCGCTGCAGGCCGGTAAACATCGGATGCTTGATATGGAACGTGGCGGTATTCGATACGCCGAAGTTGGCCGGACTTTCAACATTCATCTTGATTTTGCCCGCAGCCGCGCGGATTGCCGTGTCGTCGCCGCCGACAGCGCCACCGCAGCCGCCGGCCGCCCGGATGACCATGGCGGTTACGAACAGTCTGCCGTCAGCCGTTTCGCCGATTGCATGGATATACGAATCGGTTTCCATCCGGATGCGAGTGGAGAGTTGGGGCTTTCCGGAGGCGGCAGTAAAGTGATAGGTGACTGCGAGCGGAATCGGATTGGCATCCACGATGACGTAGACTTTCACGATCGCGTCCTTATCGGCCAAATCTTTGTCGACGCTCAATGTGATGGGGACCTGTGCGCCACTTTCTGCCCGCTTTGGCCCATCCAGTTTGATGAAGTCCGCCGGTTCCAGTGTCTTGCCGGCGAAAAAACTGTCCTGCAATGCCGGCCATAGTTTGTCGGAAGCTTCTGCCAGCACGTTGCTACTGTACAGCAACCCCAGGCAAGTCAGCAGGATAGAGTTCTTCAGGAAAAACGAAATACGCATGCGCCTTCTCCCCCGTTAATGTAATTTGTATATTAGCAAACTCGCACATTCCTAGACAGGCATGCAGCCAACAAAGTTCATCCTCGCGATGGCAGCGGGGCGCCGTCATCCACTTCCGCCCGCTCGACCCTGAACGCGCGATCGACGAGGTAGAGTGCATTGGCGAGATGGAGGTCTTCGGGCACCTTCTGGCCGTTGGTCACATAGTGCA
>CAMLDQ010000059.1 GCA_946478965.1 uncultured Methylobacillus sp.
TTGGCGAGGCGAAGATTGTCTTCGGGGGTAAAGTCGATGTCCAAGGGCTTACCCGGTCACCAGCTCGCCACGCAGGCTATGCGGCAAGGCTTCGGTGATGCGTACGCTGGCAAAGGTGTTGATCCTGTCCGCGGGGGCGTCGAAATTGACGATGCGGTTATTGTCGGTGCGGCCGGCCAGCTGCTTGGCATCTTTCTTGGAATGCCCTTCGATCAGGACGCGCTGTACCGTGCCGACCATCTTCTGGCTGTTTTCGTAACCCATGCGCTCGATGGTGGCCTGTAGCCGTTCCAGGCGGGCCTGCTTGATCTCGGCCGGCGTGTCGTCCGGCAGATAGGAGGCGCCGGTGCCGGGGCGCGGGCTGTAGATGAAACTGAAGCTGTAGTCGAAACCGACATCTTCGATCAGTTTCATGGTGGCTTCGAAATCCGCATCGGTTTCGCCGGGAAAGCCGATGATGAAATCGGATGAGAGGTGCAGGTCGGGTCGCGCGGCGCGCAGCTTGCGGATAATGGATTTGTATTGCAGCGCGGTATAGTTGCGCTTCATCGCCATCAGGATACGGTCGGAGCCGGCTTGTACCGGCAGGTGCAGGTGCGAAACCAGTTTGGGCAGTTTTGCGAAAGCTTCGATCAAGGCCGGGCTCATCTCGTTGGGGTGCGAGGTCGTGTAGCGCAGGCGCTCGATGCCCGGGATCTCGTGCAGGTATTCCAGCAACAACGCGAGGTCGGCGATTTCGCCGTCCACCATCTTGCCGCGGTAGCCGTTTACGTTCTGGCCGAGCAGCGTGAGTTCCTTCACCCCTTGCTGCGCGAGCTGCGCGGCTTCGGTGAGTACGTCCTCAAACGGGCGCGAGACTTCCTCGCCGCGGGTATACGGCACCACGCAGAACGTACAGTACTTGCTGCAACCTTCCATGATGGAGAGGAATGCGGTCGCGCCTTCCACACGAGGTGGCGGCAACCGGTCGAATTTTTCGATCTCGGGAAAGCGGATGTCCACCTGCGAATGGCCGGAATTGCGTTTCTCGGCAATCAGTTCCGGCAGGCGATGCAGCGTTTGTGGGCCGAACACGATATCCACAAAGGGCGCGCGCTCGACGATGGCCTGTCCTTCCTGACTGGCGACGCAGCCGCCAACGCCGATGACGAGGTTCGGGTTTTTCTGCTTCAGTGGGCGAAACTGGCCCAGCTGGCTGAACACCTTCTCCTGCGGTTTCTCGCGCACGGAGCAGGTGTTGATCAGGATCAGGTCGGCTTCTTCCGGGTTTTCGGTCTGCTGCATGCCTTCGGTTGCCTGCATCAGGTCCACCATGCGTGACGAGTCGTACTCGTTCATCTGGCAGCCGAAAGTCTTGATGAATACTTTTTTTGTCGCGCTCATGGCCGATTCGCCGATCCGCGCGGGAGGTGGGTGTGTTGCAAAATGTCTCAATAAAACAGTGTTGTAAGTAGTCATTATAGAGTTTGCGAAAAGGAATGGCAACGCGCCACGATACGGGACGCGTTAAAATGCCGGAATGGACTATTTCCCTATCTTCATGAATGTGCGTGGCCGCACCAGTCTGGTCATCGGCGGCGGCGAGATCGCCTTGCGCAAAGTGAGCATGTTGCTCAAGGCGCAGGCGAGCGTGACCGTAGTTGCGCCGGAGCTCTGCCCGGAATTGGCCGCACGGCGCGCGCAAGGCCGCATTACGCATGTGGCGGCAGGTTTCGAGCCCGCTCAGCTGGAAGGGGCGCAGCTCGTCATCGCCGCAACGGACGACGCGGTCGTCAACCGCGCCGTATCGGCGGCAGCCAGGGCCCGCAATATTCCGGTCAACGTGGTGGATGCCCCCGAGCTGTGTACCTTTGTCGTGCCTTCGGTAGTGGATCGTTCCCCTATCGTGGTCGCGGTGTCCAGTGGTGGCAGCGCGCCGGTGCTGGCCCGCATGTTGCGGGCACGGCTGGAGACCTTGATTCCGGCTTCCTATGGGCGCCTGGCGTTGCTGGCCGGAGAGTTTCGCGACAAGGTCAAGGCACGGTTCGCGGTGTCGCAACAACGCCGCATTTTCTGGGAGAACGTATTCCAAGGGCCGGTTGCCGAGCAGGTTTTTTCCGGACAGGAGGCTGCAGCCCGCCAGCAGCTTGACGCCATGCTGGAAGACGCGGCCGAGGTCATGCATCGCGGCGAGGTGTACCTGGTCGGCGCCGGACCGGGCGATCCGGATCTGCTGACGTTCCGCGCGTTGCGGCTGATGCAGCAGTGCGACGTCGTGTTGTACGACAAACTGGTGAGCGAGCCGGTGATGGAACTGGTTCGGCGCGATGCGGACCGCGTCTATGTGGGCAAGCAGCGCGATCGCCATACGTTGCCGCAAGAAGACATCAACCAGCTCCTGGTCAGGCTCGCCAAGGAAGGCAAGCGTGTGCTGCGCCTGAAAGGCGGCGATCCGTTTCTGTTCGGGCGCGGTGGCGAGGAAATCGAGACCCTGGCGGAAAACGGCGTGCCATTCCAGATCGTGCCCGGCATCACAGCGGCCTGCGGCGTTTCAAGTTATGCCGGCATTCCGCTGACGCATCGCGATTATGCGCAATCCTGCCTTTTTGCGACCGGGCATCTGCGCGACGGCACAGTGGACCTGGATTGGGAAGCGCTTGCACGCCCCCGGCAGACGATTGCGATCTATATGGGCTTGGTCGGTTTGCCGGAGATTTGTCGTCAGCTGATTGGCCATGGCTTGCCCGAGACGACACCGGTAGCGGTGGTGCAGCAGGGCACGCTACCCCAGCAGCGTGTCGTGATCGGGACGCTGGCGACCATTGCGCAGCAAGTGGAGCAGGTCGAATTGAAAGCCCCTTGCCTGGCGATTGTGGGCGAGGTCGTCAACCTGCACAACAAGCTGGCCTGGTTCGAGCCGCAGACCCGTTAGCGCGGGAAGGTGATGCGCACTTCCAGCCCGCCGCCGTCCCGGTTGTGGAGGCTGAGCGTGGCGCCATGCAGGCGTGCGATGCGGTTCGCGATGGCCAGGCCCAATCCGCTGCCGCCCTCCGGCCCACGCGCCGTGTCCAGGCGCTCGAACGGGCGCAGCAGACGTTCCATTTCGCCTTTGGGGATGCCGGGGCCGCGATCCATGACACTCATGACGACTTGCCCGTGCTGGTTGCGGGTCGCGATTTCTACCTGCGTGGTGGCGTAGGTGTTCGCATTGTCGATGAGGTTGCCCAACAGACGCTGAACTGCCAGCGGGCGCAGCAGGATCTCCGGCAGCGGTTCGAGATTGAGATAGAGCGCATGGCCGCTGCGCGCGTAGCGGTCGGCAACCGATTCGATCAGCTCGTTGAGGTTTTCATGCAGGGCTTCTTCGCCTTCGAGGCCGCGCACGAAATCGAGAAACTGGCGGATGATGCCGTCCATGTCCTCAATATCCTGCACCATGCCGGATTTCAGCGCATCGGATTCGCCCAGCATTTCCACCGCGAGGCGCAGCCGCGCCAACGGTGTGCGCAGGTCATGCGAGACGCCTGCGAGCAGCAAGGTGCGTTCTGCATCCAGCCGGTCGAGCGCGTCGGTCATCTCGTTGAAGGTGTGGCTGACGCGCTGCAGCTCCTGAACTCCATACTCAGGTAACCGTTCCGCCGGTTCGCCCCGCGCCACTTGGTCGGCAGCCTTGGCGAGAAGATGCAGCGGGCGGTTGATGCGGGCGGCGATAAAGTAGGCCCCTGTCAGTGACAGCAACAAAGTCAGTGCCGCCCATTCCACCCACTGCCACGGGGCGGGGCGCTCGGTACTGATTTTCGGGATGACCACCCAGAAGTCTTCGTCGTCGATGGAGAAACTTACCCATAACCCGGGCAAGCCCAGGTGGTTGACGGCAACGACGGTTCCGGCGCCGAGCTGGGTGGAGATCTTTTTCGCAATCAGCTGGATCAAAGGGTCATCCGGCAACGGCTCGACGACCTCGAAGATTTCGATCGGGTAAACGCGGACGCCTTCGGTCTGGGAGAGTTCCGTCAGCAGTTGCAGGCGTTTGCTTTCCTCGGCGGCCAACAGGGCGGCGCGTGTCAGGTTGACCACGCTGACCGCCTGCAAAGCAGCGGCGGAGGCACGAGGTTCGCGCTCGAAGTACTCGAACAGGTTGAAAGCCGCGTACTGCCCTGCCATTAGCAGCAGGGCAATCAACAGCATGGTCTGAGCCAGCAGGGTGCGCGGCATCAGGTTCATGAAGCGGTATTCTCGCCATCCGGGACAAATACATAGCCGAAGCCCCAGACCGTCTGGATGAAGCGCGGCTGGGCCGGGTCATTCTCGATCAGCTTGCGCAGGCGCGACACCTGCACATCCACGCTGCGGTCGAAAGCATCCATTTCGCGTCCGCGTGCGAGTTCCATCAGCCTGTCGCGCGAAAGCGGCTGGCGTGGATGGGCTGCCAGCACATTCAGCAGGGCGAACTCGCCGCTGGTCATCGATACCGGCGTGCCGTTGCGCAGGAGACTGCGGGCGGAGGGGTCGAATACGAATTCGCCGAAAGTGATGGCGGCCGGTTCTTCTGGCCCAGGGGCGGCGTGGCGTGGCGCCTGTCGGCGCAATACGGCATTGATGCGCGCGAGCAGCTCGCGCGGATTGAACGGCTTGGGCAGATAATCGTCCGCGCCCATTTCGAGGCCGACGATACGGTCGACCTCATCCCCGCGCGCGGTAAGCATGATTACCGGCGTGGTGTTGCCACTACCGCGCAGGCTGCGGCAAATTGTCAAACCGTCCTCGCCTGGAAGCATCAAATCGAGTACTATGAGGTCGAATTGCCTGTTGGACAGTATTGTTTCCATGCTTTTGCCGTCGCGGGCGGCTTGCACCTCGAACCCTTGTTCGGTGAGGTAACGCATGAGCAGGTCGCGCAGGCGTTGATCATCGTCCACGATGAGGATGTGTTTTTGCATGCGTGTATGTTAGCGCCGAATGACTTCCGAAGCACCGAGTTGGTCACGAAACTGTTGCAATGCTGTCATCTTGTTACAAACTGTTACAAATTTCCCGCTCGCGGAAATATCCTCGTTACATCCCGACGGTATTCTACTCATGCCTTGATCTCCACAAGGTCTCCGTAGTAAAAAAGAGTTGTTCGTTCCCATCTGGAGCGATGACGAGAAATGCTGCTGTTGCGCATGTTCGGGCGGCGAGGTTGTGCCCCTCTCCGCCCGAATGTATTTCCAACCTGGCAAGTAGCTATATAATAAAGACTGCATGAAAAAACCGTCCCTGCTGGCGTGTCTTATCTTACTGTTCTTTACCCGTCCTGCGTTGACGGAGCCTACCGGTTCGGCGCAATCTCCCTCTGCCGAATCACAATCCGAAGAGAAGCAACGTACCGATGAACGGCTCGGTATCGAGTCCCGACGTCGACTGCGCGACGAATTGAACGTTTACTCCCGCAAGGTCTATCCGGATCAGGAAGTCGAAGAACGACGCCGTATGATGCTTGACCGCATGGAAGAGCGCCTCAATAGTGCGGACAAAAACGGTATCGGTTCAATTACCCGCAGCGAGGCGCAACTGCGCATGCCACGTCTGGCGCGGCAATTTGATCAGATCGATACCAACGGTGACAACGTGATCACACGGGAAGAGCTGCAGGCTGCGCGTGAGCGTGCGGCGCAGGAAAAACGCGAAACCGCACGCGCCGACAACCCGGTCGGCGTGGAAAAGCCGATCAAGGCGCAGTAGCTTTTCCCTGAACAATGACTTGCGCCGGCAATTCATAGCTTGCCCGGGCTCACGCGGCCTTGCGCAGCTCCCGTTTGGCGGCCAACTCGTTTACCTTGGCGGCCATGATGAAATCGTTCTCGTGCAAGCCATTGCTCTTGTGGGTCTGGAATACGATCCTGCAATAGCCCCAGCCCATGGAGATGTCGGGGGGGTGACTTTCCTTCTCGCACAGTTTCCCGACGTCGCGTGCGAAATCCATCGCCTCGACAAAATTCCTGTGCCGGAACGTGCGTTTCAGTTGGGCTCCCTCCTCCAGCAGTTCCCAGCCGGGCACGCTCGGCAAAAAAGCTTCTGCCTGTTCCCGCGTAAAAGGCGGGATGCCGCCTTGGCAAGGCGTGCATTTTTTCGCTGTTAATTGGGCGTCCATCATGATGTTGCTCCTGTGTGGCGGTCACTCCCCGAAATCGGGTCCTCGGTTTCGAGCCTGATCCTTTTATAAATAAGACCTGCCCACGGCACGCGGGTTCGTCCGTAGCGCCGGAACCAATGCGTACTGAATCAGTCCTAGTTTTAAGGAGGACTGCCCATGCTGCGAATGAGCAAACTGGCCGACTACGGCACGGTGGTGATGACATATCTGGCGCGCACGCCAGAGCAAGCCCGGAGTGCTTCGGAAATTTCTGCCGGAGTGGGGCTGGGGTTGCCCACGGTGAGCAAACTGCTAAAGCTGCTGGTGCGCGCCAATCTGCTGGTCTCTCGCCGCGGCGTCAGGGGCGGCTACATGCTGGCGCTGAGCCCGGAACAGATATCCGTGGCCGGCATCATCGATGCCATCGAAAATTATCCGATGGGGCTCACCGAATGCAGCAGTGTGCCGGGTCTGTGCTCCATGGAATTGCAGTGCTCCATCCGTTCCAACTGGCAACGCATCAGCCAGACCATACGCGCCGTTCTGAAGGACGTGACCTTGGCGGAGCTGGCGCAGCCTTTGCCACAGGCTGTCGGTTTTGACGTGGAGCGACAACGGGAGATGAACGTCCGTCCGGCAACGGATGGGGTGTTGGAGGTTCAACATGAGCATCACCGCGAGACAATTGGATGATCTGATCAGTCGCGAATACCAGCACGGCTTCACAACGGCGCTGGAGGTCGATACTGTTCCAAGCGGCTTGAGCGAGGATACGATTCGACTGATTTCGGCCAAGAAAAATGAGCCGGAATTCATGCTGGATTGGCGTCTGAAAGCTTACCGCCATTGGCTGACCATGACTGAGCCGCAGTGGGCGAATGTGCGCCATCCGGCGATCGATTATCAGGGCATCGTCTACTATTCGGCGCCCAAGTCCGACAAACGCGGGCCGCGCAGCCTGGCCGAGGTTGATCCCGAGTTGCTGCGCACCTACGAGCGGCTCGGTATTCCGCTGCGGGAACAGGAAATGCTGGCGGGAGTGGCGGTGGACGCGGTATTCGACAGTGTGTCGGTGGCTACCACGTTCAAGGAAAAGCTGGCCGAACTGGGTGTCATCTTCTGTTCATTTTCCGAAGCGGTGCGGCAGCATCCGGATTTGGTTCGCCAGTATCTGGGTACGGTCGTGCCCTACACCGACAATTTTTACGCCAGCCTCAACGCGGCCGTGTTCAGCGACGGTTCGTTCTGCTACATCCCGCCCGGCGTGCGTTGCCCGATGGAGCTGTCGACGTATTTCCGCATCAATGCCAGGAATACCGGCCAGTTCGAGCGTACGCTCATCATCGCCGACCAAGGCGCTTATGTCAGTTATCTGGAAGGCTGTACCGCACCGATGCGCGACGAAAACCAGCTGCACGCGGCTGTGGTGGAGCTGGTCGCGCTGGAGGGGGCGCAGATACGGTATGCAACGGTGCAGAACTGGTATCCCGGTGATCGTGACGGCAAGGGCGGGATTTATAATTTCGTCACCAAACGCGGCGACTGTCGCGGCGACAACGCGCATATCTCGTGGACGCAAGTGGAAACCGGCTCGGCAATTACCTGGAAATATCCCAGCGTGATCCTGCGTGGCGACAACGCGGTCGGCGAGTTTTACTCGGTGGCGCTGACCAACCATTTCCAGCAGGCCGATACCGGCACCAAGATGATTCATATCGGCCGCAATACCAAGAGCACGGTACTCTCCAAGGGTATATCGGCCGGACGCGGCCAGAACACTTATCGCGGGCTGATCAAGGTGCTGCCGACGGCCGAAAATGCGCGCAACTACACGCAATGCGATTCCTTGCTGTTGGGCGGCGAGTGCGGTGCGCATACCTTTCCCACGATTGAAGTGAAGAATGCTTCCGCGCGCGTGGAGCATGAAGCTTCCACCTCGCGCATCGGCGAGGAGCAGATGTTCTATTGCGCACAGCGTGGGATCGCGGCCGAGGATGCGGTCTCCATGATCGTCAGTGGTTTTTGCCGAGAAGTACTGCGCGAATTGCCGATGGAATTCGCGGTGGAAGCGCAAAAGCTGCTGGGCGTCAGCCTGGAGGGCGGTACCGGATAAGGAGGACATGATGCTGACTGTCAGAGATCTCTATGTAAGCGTGGATGGCAAGGAGATACTGCGCGGGATCGACCTCAATGTGAAGGCCGGCGAGGTGCATGCGATCATGGGTCCCAACGGTTCTGGCAAGAGCACGCTGGCGCAGACACTGGCGGGGCGGGAAGGCTATCAGGTCACCCGTGGCTCGGTTCGCTACCTGAAGCATGACTTGCTACTGATGACGCCGGAAGCGCGTGCGCGCGAAGGGTTGTTTCTCGCTTTCCAGTATCCGGTAGAAATCCCCGGGGTTGGCGTTGCGCTGTTCCTAAAGGCCGCGCTCAATGCCGTGCGCAAGCATCACAGGCAGCCGGAACTGGATGCCATGGATTTTCTCGACCTGGTACGCGAGCGCATGAAGCTGGTCGGTATGGATGAGGCTTTTCTCGGACGCAATGTCAATGAAGGGTTCTCGGGTGGCGAGAAAAAGCGTAACGAAGTGCTGCAGATGGCCGTGCTGGAACCCAAACTGGCGATTCTGGACGAAACCGATTCCGGGCTTGATATCGACGCACTCAAGACCATCGCGGATGGTGTCAATGCGATGCGCAACCATCGCCGCGCGATCATCCTGGTGACGCATTACCAGCGGCTGCTGGATTATATCGTGCCGGATTATGTGCATGTGCTGTCGCATGGGCGCATTGTCCGCTCCGGCGGCGCCGAGCTGGCGCGCGAACTGGAAAGTCACGGCTATGGCTGGGTCGATGCCGAGCATGCGGCCCGGCAGGTAGCCTAGGAAATGGAGATGAACGTGGCGACCGCATCCTGGCAGACCATGGGACTGGAGCATGTGCCAAGCATGCTGGCCGGTCATGGCGTGCCGTGGGTGGCCGATGCGCGCCAGTCCGCGCTGTCGCGCTTCGTCGCGCGCGGCTTCCCGACACGGCGCGAGGAGGAATGGAAATATACCGATGTATCGGTGCTGACGCGTCGTGCGTCGCTGGTTCCCGACCATATTCCGCCCGATCCGTCGTCGGCGGCTGCACTCTATGCCTGGTCACTGGCGCAGGAAGGCGCACATCTGCTGGTGTTCGTGAATGGCCATTATTCCGAGGAGCTGTCTGCTCCAGGCAAACTGCCGCAAGGCGTGCAACTGCTTAGTCTGGCCGATATGCTGGAGGATGCAGGCGACTTGCCGCGGACGTTCTTTGCGTCCGAGCACGAACACACGGTTTTTTCCTCGCTCAACAATGCTTTTGCCACGGATGGCGCGGTCATCGTGCTGGCTGAGGGAGTCGTACTTGAGGCGCCGATCTATCTGCTGTTCGCCACCGGAGGACACGGCGTGGCGACTTACCCGCGCACGATCGTGGTGGCCGGTGATGGCGCG
The DNA here is from genome assembly GCA_946478965.1 of uncultured Methylobacillus sp. The sequence continues at coordinate 9,577 of CAMLDQ010000059.1, forward strand.
CGTGCAACGCTGGTCGAGCACTATACCGGCGGACTGGAAACGCACAGCTTTACCAATGCGGTAACGCAGATCCGCTTGGGAGAGGGGGCCGAAATCCACCATTGCAAGCTGCTGCAGGAAGGTCCCGCTGCCTACCACATCGCCGGCATTCACGCCGACCAGGCGGCTGGAAGTCGATTCACCTCCCATTCGTTCGCGTTGGGCAGCCATCTGGGCCGCAACGATATTACCGCCAGGTTGCAGGGCAGAGCCTGCTGCTGCACGTTGAATGGCTTGTATCTGCTGGATGGCAAGCAGCATATGGATCATCACACCCGCATCGACCATCTGGGGCCGGAAGGCATCAGTCGCGAGGTTTACCGCGGCGTGCTGGACGGTACCTCGCACGGCGTGTTCAACGGCAGGGTGGTGGTTCACCCGGGGGCGGTAGGCACCGATGCCGATCAGTCCAATCGTAACCTGCTGTTGTCGCGGCAAGCTGAAATCGATACCAGACCGCAGCTGGAAATCTTCAATGACGAGGTGAAATGCACACATGGGGCAACCGTCGGCCAGCTGGACGATGACGCCCTGTTCGCGCTGCGCGCGCGCGGGATCGAGGCAAGCCTGGCGCGATCGATACTGATATACGGCTTTGCCAACGAGATGATAGGCAAGGTCGAGGTACCGAGTCTGCGCGCCAGGATAGAACAACTGGTGCTGCAGCATTTGCCACAGGGCGATACCATAGTGGAGCTGATGCGATGAATCCCATCGAATTACAGGCAGTAGTGGGGGAACTGCAGGTACGGAACTGGCGAGCCGATTTCCCCATTCTGAACACCAGGGTGCACGGCCGGCCGCTGGTGTATCTGGACAACGCCGCCACCACGCAAAAACCGCTGGCGGTGATCGAGGCGGAGGACCAGTACTATCGCCACGATAACGCCAATGTGCATCGCGGCGTGCATGCCCTGAGCCAGCGCGCCACCGACGAGTTCGAATCGGCGCGCGCCAAGCTGCAGCAGTTCATTCATGCCACCAGCCCGGATGAGATCGTGTTCGTACGCGGCACCACGGAAGCCATCAATCTGGTCGCGCAAAGCTATGGCCGCAGCCGGATACAGGCCGGGGACGAAGTCATCCTGAGCGAGATGGAGCATCATTCCAATATCGTCCCCTGGCAGATGCTGTGTCAGCAGACCGGTGCGCAACTGCGCATCATCCCGGTAGACGACAGCGGCGAACTTGACCTGGCCGCCTATGCGCGGCTGTTCAGCCCGCGTACCCGGCTGGTGGCGGTCGCGCATGTCTCCAATGCGCTGGGTACGATCAATCCGGTGCGCCCGCTGATTGAAGAAGCGCATGTCCATGGTGTCCCGGTATTACTGGACGGCGCCCAGGCAGTGGCGCACTTGCCGGTCGACGTGCAGGCGCTCGATTGCGACTTTTATGCGTTTTCCGGCCACAAGTTGTACGGACCGATGGGCATTGGCGTGCTGTACGGCAAGGCGGAACTGCTGGAGGCGATGCCGCCCTACCAGGGCGGCGGCGACATGATCCGCAGGGTCAGCTTCGAGCACACCGATTACAACGTGCTGCCGTACAAATTCGAAGCCGGTACGCCCAATGTTGCCGGCGCGGTCGGTTTGGGGGCTGCGGTCGACTACCTCTCGGGCATCGGTCTCGATACGGTAGCAGCCTACGAACATCAACTGCTGGCATACGCGACGGAAAACATCCAGCAAGTACCGGGGTTGCGGCTGATCGGCACGGCCCGAGAGAAGGCAGGCATCGTATCGTTCGTGCTCGACGCTGTGCATGCCCATGACATCGGTACCATTCTTGATCGTCACGGCATTGCCATCCGCGCCGGGCACCACTGCGCGATGCCGCTGATGCAGCGTTTCGGGGTGGCGGCGACCGCCCGCGCCTCGTTCGCGCTCTATAACACCCGGCAGGAAGTCGATGCGCTGATCGCGGGATTGCACCAAGTGGTGGAGATGTTCGGCAAATGAACGAGCTGCGCGACCTCTACCAGCAGGTCATCCTCGACCACTACCGCCAGCCGCGCAATTTCGGCCGGCCGGAAGTGGCAAACCGGATGGCCGAAGGCTACAACCCGCTTTGCGGCGACCAGGTGAAAATTTACCTGAATGTGGAAAACGGGGTGATCCGCGATGCGCATTTCGAAGGAAGCGGCTGCGCCATCTCCACGGCTTCCGCGTCGCTGATGACGGAGAGCCTCAAGGGGCGGCGCGAAGAAGAGGCATTGCAACTTCTGCAAGACTTCCAGCGCACGGTGACCGGCCATGATGGCAGCGGCAACCTCGGCAAGCTGGCTGCGCTGGCGGGTGTGCGCGAGTTTCCACAGCGGGTGAAATGCGCCACGCTGGCCTGGCATACCCTGCAGGCCGCACTGGAGAATCGTCATGAACAAAAGGCCATCACGACAGAATAAAGCATGGTTCGATGTCTGGAGTCTGGGCACGCAGCGCGAAACCCTGCCGGTTGCGGAGGGCGATCTGGAAACGCGTGTGATCGACATGTTGCGCACCGTTTATGATCCCGAAATCCCGGTCAATATCTATGACCTCGGGTTGGTGTACGGGCTGCAGGTTTCGCCGGAAGGGGCGGTGCAGGTGCGCATGACCCTGACGGCGCCCAATTGCCCGGTGGCGCAGTCATTCCCCGACGAGGTCAGGGAGCGGCTGTTGTGCGTGCCGGGCGTCGCCGAGGTGCAGGTCGAGTTGGTCTGGGATCCACCGTGGGGCCGCGAGCGCATGACGGAGGCCGCGCGGCTGCAACTCGGCTTGATGTGAAAGGAGGGGTGACATGAGCGACTGGATCGATGTGGCGGCCGTC
>CAMLDQ010000060.1 GCA_946478965.1 uncultured Methylobacillus sp.
GGCTCAACGGCGAGCAGCTGACCTTGCGTCCGGAAGGGACCGCCAGTTGCGTGCGTGCCGTGGTGCAGCATAACCTGCTCTACAACGCGCCGCAGCGCCTCTGGTACAAGGGCCCGATGTTCCGCCACGAACGCCCGCAGAAAGGGCGCTATCGCCAGTTCCACCAGGTCGGCGTGGAGTCGCTTGGCTTTGCCGGGCCGGACATGGATGCGGAACATATCCTGATGACGGCCCGCCTCTGGAAATTACTGGGTCTGCAGGATGTGGCCCTGGAAATCAATACATTGGGATCGGCCGAGGCGCGTGCACGCTATCGCAACCGGCTGATTGCGTATTTCGAAGGGCATACCGGCGTGCTGGACGAGGACGCGAAGCGTCGCCTGCACAGCAACCCGCTGCGCATTCTCGACTCCAAGAACCCGGCGATGCAGGCCGTCATCGAGGCGGCGCCCAGGCTGATGGAAGATCTCGACGAGGAATCGCGCCAGCACTTCGAGCAATTGCAGAACATGCTGGATGCGGTAGGGATCAAATACCGCGTCAATCCGCGCCTGGTACGCGGCCTCGATTATTACAATGCGACCGTGTTCGAATGGGTGACGACCCGCCTCGGTGCGCAGGGTACCGTCTGTGCCGGCGGGCGCTACGATGGCCTGGTAGGCCAGATCGGCGGCAAGCCGGCGCCGGCCTGCGGTTTTGCCATGGGCGTGGAGCGTTTGCTGGCCTTGTTGCAGGACCAGGATTTTGTCCCGCCCGGACTGGCGCCGGATGCCTATGTGCTGCATCTGGGTGAGCAGGCGGATCGCATGGCCATCGGTGTTGCCGAGACGTTGCGGGACGCCGGGCTGAGCGTGGTGCTGCATTGCGGTGGCGGCAACTTCAAGGCGCAGATGAAGAAAGCCGATGCCAGCGGCGCGCGCTATGCGGTAATTATCGGCGAAGACGAAGTGCAGGCAGGCGAGGTCAGTCTCAAGCCGCTGCGCGCGTCGGGTGAACAAATGCGTGCGCCAGTGCAGCGTGTTGCGGAGTTGTTGAGCGCATGAGCGAACTGCTGCGTATCGAGGGCTTGAGTATCGCGCCTGAGAGCAACGCGCAGCGCTTGTTGGTCGACAATGTTTCTTTCACGCTGGCGCGAGGCCGGACCACCTGCGTGGTGGGCGAATCCGGCAGCGGCAAGAGCCTGACCGCGCTTGCCGTGATGGGTTTGCTGCCGCCGGCGCTACGTCGCCTGGCGGGCTCGGTCCGTTTTCAGGGCAGCGAATTGACGGGCTATACGTCGGCCCAGATGCAGGCTATCCGCGGAAAACGTATCGGCATGATTTTTCAGGAACCGATGACTTCGCTCAATCCCGTATTAAGTGTCGGCTACCAGATCGGCGAGAGCCTCGCTGTGCACCTGGGGCTTTCGGGCAAGGCGTTGAAGCAGAAGGTGGCGTCGCTGCTGGAACAGGTCGGCATTCCGGCATCGCGTGCCGGCAGTTATCCCGATGAACTCTCCGGCGGCCAGCGCCAGCGCGTGATGATCGCCATGAGTATCGCCTGCGAACCGGCCATGCTGATCGCGGATGAACCGACAACGGCACTGGACGTGACCGTGCAGGCGCAGATCCTGGCCTTGCTGGCCGAACTGAAGCAACGCATGAATATGGGCATGCTGTTCATTACCCACGATTTTGGAGTGGTTGCCGACATCGCCGACGATGTGGTGGTCATGTTCCGCGGCCAGATCGTCGAAAGCGGGCCGGTCGAGCGCGTGCTCGGCGCCCCGCAACATCCCTACACGCGCGCCTTGCTGGATTGCGTGCCCGATGCCGAGGGGCTAAAGCCGCTGAAGCCGATTGATTATGCCTGGCTGAATGAGGCCACCCGATGAGCGAAGTGTTGCTATCCGCGCAGGGGCTGACCAAGATTTATCGCCAGCGCAGCGGCCGGTTCGGATTCGGTACCACGCTGGTCAAGGCGCTGGACGATGTAAGCATTTCGCTGCGCCAGGGGCGGACATTGGCGGTGGTGGGCGAATCCGGCAGCGGCAAATCCACGCTGGCGCGATGTCTGCTACAATTGCAGCCCCTCGACGCCGGCCGGGTGGAGTTCGAAGGGCGTGATCTGTCGCAGCTTGACGCAACGGCTTTGCGCACGGCGCGGCGGCACTTGCAGATGATCTTCCAGGACCCGTTTGCTTCGCTCAACCCGCGGATGAAGGTGGGTGAGATTGTCGGTGAAGGGCTGGTGATCCATCGGCTTGGATCTGCGGCAGAACGGCGCGAAAGGGTGGAGCGCATGCTGCAGCGCGTGGGTTTGGGCGTGGCGGACATGCAGAAATATCCGCATGAGTTTTCCGGTGGACAGCGGCAGCGCATCGGCATTGCCCGCGCGCTGGTGCTGGAGCCCAAACTGGTGGTGTGCGATGAACCCGTGTCGGCGCTGGATGTCTCTATCCAGGCGCAAATCCTGTTGTTGCTGAAGGAGCTGCAACAGGAAATGGGATTGAGCTACCTGTTCATCAGCCATGACCTGCGTGTCGTGCGCCATGTGGCGGACGAGGTGGCGGTCATGCACCGTGGGCAGGTGGTGGAGCAGGGCGAGGTGGAGCGGATATATTACGATCCACAGCAGGACTATACACGTAATTTGTTGAATTCAATTCCGGGTCGGCATCGGCCGGCCGCAGTAACAGCATAGGAAGAAGCATGGCATACGATCTCGAAGAACAGGAACAACTCGACGAACTCAAGACCTGGTGGAAGCTGTACGGCAACACCGTGACCTGGGTGCTGGTGGCATTACTGGCAGCAGTGGCGGCATTCCAGGGCTGGAGCTACTACCAGCGCAGCCAGGCGTTGAAGGCGTCGGTGCGCTATGAAGCACTGGGTCAGCTGAGTTCCAAGGACATCAAGGAAATCCGCAGCATCTCCGGTCAGATCATGGAAAACTATGCCGGCACCCCTTATGCCGGCCGTGCCGCGCTGATCGCAGCCAAGGCGAATTACGCCAACAAGGATGCCAAGAGTGCCACGGCACAACTGGAATGGGCGATGACCCATGCCACCGAAGATGCGATCCGGACTATTGCCCAATACCAACTGGCGGCGGTCCAGTTTGACGAAAAGCAATACGACGTCGCTCTGAAGACTCTGGATGCCAAGCATGAGCCGGCATTCGACGGCCTGTTCTCCGACCTCAGGGGCGATGTCCTGGCTGCCCAGGGCAAGAAAGCCGAAGCCAAAAAGGCTTATGAAGACGCGCTGGCCAAGCTGGATTCCAGCGAGCGCTATCGCGGCTACACCCTGCATAAACTCGACGCACTGGGCAGCTGATGCTGAAACGTCTCCTTCCTATCCTGGCCCTGTCGTTACTGGCCGGCTGTAGCTCGCTGAGCGATCTCAAGAGTGATATTTCCGAAAGCATGTTCGGGCGTGAGCCTACGGATCCGCCGATGGCTTTGGCCGATTTCAAGCAGACTGCACATGCGCAAGTGCTGTGGAGCGCCTCGATCGGCGAATCGGGCACGTACGACTTCACGCCTGCGGTCGATGGCAATGCGGTATACGCTGCCGGCGGCAAGGGCGACATCGCGCGGTTCGACCTCACCAGCGGCAAGCAGGTTTGGCGGGTCAGTACTGGCGAAACCCTTTCGGGCGGTGTGGGCGTAGGCGGCAATCTGGTGCTGGCCGGTACCCCGGGTGGCATGGTGCTGGCCTTTGACGAAAACGGAAAGCCCCTGTGGAAGGCCAAGGTCAGCAGCGAAGTGCTGAGCGCGCCCAAGGTCAGCGCTGGCGTTGTCGTGATTCGTAGCGGCGACAGCCGCATTTTCGGCTTGAGCGCAGTGGACGGGAAGCGGCTCTGGGTCTATGAGCGGGCGACGCCTTCCCTCGTGTTGCGCAGTAGTGCCGGTGTGACGCTGGCGGATGGCGTCGCCTATGTCGGGTTTGCCGGCGGCAAGATGGTCGCGCTGCAGGTGGCCGACGGCAAGCTGCTCTGGGAGGCTTCGGTGGCCCTGCCTAAGGGGGTGACCGAGATCGAGCGTATTGCCGACATTACCAGCCTGCCAGTGGTGAAAGATCACATCGTCTATGCGGTAGCGTTCCAGGGGCGCGTCGCTGCGGTGGATCGTGCCAGCGGGCGCGCGCTGTGGACGCGCGATCTATCCAGCTATACAGGCCTCAGCATGGCGGACGACCGCCTGTTCGTCTCGCATGCCGGCGGGGCTGTCTATGGGCTGGACATCAATACCGGCAAGAGCTACTGGCGACAGGGCGGGTTGCTCAACCGCCAGCTGAGTGCGCCATTGCCGCTTGGCACTGACGTAGCGGTAGGCGATCTGGAAGGCTACATTCATGTCATGTCGCGCGAGGACGGTTCCTTCGTCGCGCGCGTCGAAACCGACAAATCCCCGGTCATGCCGCAACTGGTCGGTGCGGGCAGCAATACCTTGCTGGCACAGACACGCAGCGGCGGCCTGTACGCGATCGCGCTGAAATAATGCTGCCAACCCTCGTTCTGGTGGGCAGGCCCAATGTCGGCAAGTCCACGCTGTTCAACCGCCTGACCAAGACGCGTGACGCCTTGGTCGCGGACTTGCCCGGCCTTACCCGGGACCGCCACTACGGGCGCGGCATTGTCGGCGATTTTCCCTATCTGGTGGTGGATACTGGCGGTTTCGAACCGCTGGTCGATAACGGCATCCTGGCCGAAATGGCGCGCCAGACCTTGCTTGCCATCGATGAAGCGGATGTCATCGTATTCCTGGTTGACGGGCGGCAGGGCCTGACTCCACACGACAAGGTCATTGCCGACCGCCTCAGACGCAGTGACCGTCCGGTTTACCTGGCGGTGAACAAGACGGAAGGCATGAACCGCGGCATCGCCTCGGCCGAGTTCCATGAGCTCGGTCTGGGGGATCCCTTGTCGATTTCCTCTGCGCATGGCGATGGCATACGCGAGCTGGTTAATCTCGCTCTCAAGGATTTTGCGCCCGACGAAGAAGAGACCCCGGTCGCGGCTGTTTCGGTGGCACCCAAGGTTGCCATTGTCGGTCGTCCGAATGTCGGCAAATCCACGTTGGTGAACGCACTGCTCGGCGAGCAGCGCGTGATTGCATTCGACCAGCCGGGGACGACGCGCGACTCGATCTATATCGACCTGGAACGCAACGGCAAGCATTACACGCTGATCGATACCGCCGGCGTGCGCCGCCGTGGCAAAGTATTCGAGGCGGTCGAGAAGTTTTCCGTGATCAAGACCATGCAGGCCATCGAAGATGCCAACGTGGTGATCCTGGTAGTCGATGCGCAAGACGGCGTGACCGAACAGGAGGCGCATATTGCCGCTTTCATCCTGGAAAGCGGGCGTGCACTGGTGGTGGCCGTGAACAAATGGGACGGCCTGGACGCCGACAAGCGCGAGTGGATCAAGCGCGAGATCGACCGTAAGCTGCAGTTCCTGGATTTTGCGAAATTCCACTATATCTCTGCATTGAAGGGCAGTGGCTTGACGCCATTGCTGCAATCGGTCGATGGCGCCTACAAGGCGGCCATGGCGAAACTGGCGACTCCCAAGCTGACGCGCGTGCTGAGCGATGCGGTGCAGCAGCACCAGCCGCCGGTCTCCAAGGGCATACGTCCCAAGTTGCGCTACGCCCACCAGGGCGGCAGCAATCCTCCCATCATTGTCGTCCACGGCAACCACGTGGAAGGCATCAAGCAAAGCTACGTGCGATTCCTCGAAGGTATTTTCCGCAAGGCTTTTGAGTTGGCCGGAACGCCTTTGCGCATCCAGTTCAAACAGGGCGAGAACCCGTATGCGGAGGCGGAAAAACGCAAGCCGGGGGAAGGCATCGTCAGCATGCGCAAGCGCAAGAATGCGCTGCGTGCCAAATTGAAGGAACGCAGCAACGCCGAACGCGGCAAGCGCTGATCGCGCGCGCTCAGAAACGGTAGGTGTACTGCGCGCTCAGGATATCCACGTGACCTGAGTATTTCCCTTTCAACAGCCCATTGAACGATGCAGTCTGGTCGTCGTCGATGGAAGCATCCTGGATGAACAGGTGCGCATAGCCGAAGTCTGCGCTGGAGGCCGGCGATAGTGTCCAGCTGGCTCCCAGCGATACCCAGGTTCTGTCATTGCCCGGAATACGTGCGGTGCGGTAGTCGTTCTGGATCGCTTCATTGTCGTAGGCCAAGCCCGCGCGCCATTTCCATGCCGGGCTATAGCGATAGTTCACCCCGATCGAATAGCGCAGCGTGTTGTGCCAGTTTTCTTGTGTCGAAGCCAGGGTTGCGCCGCTGTCGCGCACAATGCGTAATTCCTTGAAACGGCTCCAGCGTGTCCAGGTGGCATCCAGCAGCAGGTCCCAACGCTCGTTTAGATGCGTAAATGTGCTGACTGAAAACGTTTCCGGCAGGGTGAGGTCGGCCTTGACTCCCCCATTGAGGGCTGCAAGTGCCGTCGGGAACGAGACATGCCCATCAATGTGCTGTTCTACCTTGGAGCGCCAGGCGAGGCCAAGGCGGGTGTCGTCGGTCAACTGCAGAAGCGCGCCCAGATTGTAGCCGTAGCCCCAGTCATCGCCGGTGATTTTCACCGGCGTACTTTCGGCTGCAACCTGATTGACGGCGCGTGTCAGTTCCGCATTGATCTTCATCGCCGAGACACCGGCGCCCAGGGAAAGACGGTCGTTGACCTTGAATGCGATGGAAGGGTTGATATTGAGGGTTTGCAGCGAGGATTTGTCGGCCTGGAAGCGTCCGATCCAGTCGCGGCTATAGTCTGTTTTCAGTCCGAAGGGCGAATTGATGCCCAGTCCAAGCCACATGTCCGGGCTGACTTCCATGGAATAGTACAGATTGGGGATGAATGCCAAGCTGCCCATATCGCCGCCATCACTACCCAGCGGACGACCAAGACCGGCGCTGGAACCGTCATTCTCGAAATGCGCCGTAGGGCGGATGGCATGCAGCGCGGCGGTAAATTGCCTGCCTTGCAGATGCGTCATGCCGGCAGGGTTGAAAAACAGGGTGCTGGGATCTTCGGCGACTGCGGCGGCCCCGGCAAAGGCATTGCCCATGCCGCTGGCGCTTTGTTCGATCAGGGCGAAACCGGCGGCGTTGGCGCTACCGGCCCCGCTTAGCATGCCCCAGCAGCACGAAATCAGCAAAAGATGTTTGGTCGCTTGCAAAACCGAATCCCCCCTTATTCTTGTTGATGGCCTTCGTATAATTTCTGCAATTCGTTGCGATGGCGCTCCAATACGGCATTGCGCTTGAGTTTGAGCGTAGGCGTGAGCAGGTCATTATCCATGCTCCATGGTTCGGCAATCAAAGCTACGCGGCGGATGCGGGCGTAGCCGGGAAACCTCTTCATCTGCTGCGCGATCCTTGCCAGAGCGAAAGCTTGCGCCTGCGAAGTCAGCAATGAGGCTGGCCAGGCCCCGGGCAGGTCGCGCTCCTGCGCGATCTGTGCCCAGTTCGCTCTATCGACGACCGCGAACAAGGCGAGATATGGCTTGCCTTCGCCGACGACCATGACCTGCTCGAACAGCGGGTCCGTCAGGAGGGCTGTTTCGATGTCGTTGGGTGGAATCTTCTCGCCGTTGGAGAGTACCAGAATATCTTTCATGCGCCCGGTGATATGGATGTGCCCGGATGTGTCAATGTGCGCAATATCGCCGGTGTTGAGCCATCCTTCTGCATCGAGGATGGCCTCCGTGGCTGCAGGGTTGGCCCAGTAGCCCTGCATAACATTGGGGCCGCGCACATGCAGGACGCTGTCCTTGTCAAGCCGCGCCTCCATGCCGGGCAGGAGCAGCCCGACGCTGTCATGACGATTGTTGCCGACCAGGTTGACGCTGATGACAGGGCTGGTTTCCGTGAGTCCGTAGCCTTGCAGGAAGTTCAGGCCGAGTCCGATGAATGTGCGTGAGACCTCGGGAGGCACGGCGGCCCCCCCGCAAAGCACCAGGCGCAGCCGTCCGCCGAGTCTGGACAGTATTTTTCTTGCCATCAGCCGATTCAGCAGCGGCCAAAGCAGCAGCGACCAGCGCCAGGGGGCGCGGCCCTGAGCGTGCTCGAATCGGCGGAACCCGGTGTCTACGGTGCAGTTGAACAGCCGCATGGCATAGGCGGGTGCTTTGCCCAATTTTTTCCTGACTCCGGCGAGAATGCGCTCGAATACACGCGGGACCGAAATCAGGATAGTCGGCCGAATAACGACCAAGTCCTCCTGCAACTGCTGGATGGAGCGGGCATAGGCGACCGTCAGGCCAGCCATGATGGGCAGGTAATAGCCGATCGAGCGCTCCAGCGAGTGCGACAGCGGCAGGAAGGAAAGCAGAATGTCGTCTGCGCGTAGATCGAAGGCCTGTACCGCATTCCACATGTCGAGCAGAATATTGCGATGGCTTTGCATGACGCCTTTGGGGCGGCCTGTCGTCCCTGAGGTATAGACAATGGTGGCGAGCGTGTCCGGATCGGTAACCCAGTGGCGGAACCCGTTGCCCCGGTCAGGCAGCCATTCGGCTGTGCAGCGCAACCGGGGATCGTAATCGCTTTCAGGCGGCGATTTCAGGGTGATAATGCGCTGCAATGTTGCGCATTCGCCGCAAGCTTCATGTACGGGATGCCACCGTTCGGCACTATCGATCAATAGCAGCCTGGAGCCCGAGTCGGCAAGAATATGCGCGACATTTTCCGGACGATCCGAGGTGTACAGGGGAACGGTGACCAGTCCCAGCCCCAGTGCCGCCTGGTCCAGCATGACCCACTGCGGGCAGTTTTTCAGCATGATGGCGACACGGTCGCCTGGCTGTAATCCTTCCTGTTCCAGTGCCGCCTGCCAGCGGCCGATTTCGTCCAGCATGGCGGACCAACTGATATCCTGCCATTCCCCTTGAGCGTCGTTGTAATACCGATAGGCAATGTCTGTCGGACTGCGGCGCGCGCGTTCGTGGAACATGCCATCCAGCGAAATACTCACCTCGGGAGGGATCAGTTCCACGCGCATGATGGCCGACCGTTATTTGCCCGCGCTCAACCCGAAGAAGCTGCGGATTTTCGAGAGCATATCGGAGTGCTGTTGCGCCATTTGCCTGGCACGCGTGTCGGCATCCACTTCCTGCTGCAGACTGTCGAGACCGTAACGGCGGTTGACCAGGATATTCGAAATCTCCTCCGCCAGCTCCGGGCGTCGCGTCAGCACGGATTCAAACGAGCTTTTGTCGAGGAGGTAGCATTCCGAATCCCGGGCGGCGATCACCGTGGCTGTGCGCGGTGCACCGGTCATCAGCCCCATTTCGCCGAAAAAATTTCCCGGCAGCAGCGTGGCCAGCTTGCGGCGTTCCTGGCCTTCCGCCTCCAGGAACACGTCGGCTTCTCCTTCGACCAGGATATACAGCCAGTGGGCGATAGCGCCCTGGCGCGTGATGATGTCGCCGGTGGCAAACGGCGCGTAACGCAGCTTCTGGGCGATTTCCAGCAATTCGTCTTCGCGCAGGCCGTGGAACAGTTCTATCTTGTGCAAGGCGTCCATGCGTTCCTGGATGCGTTTGGTCTGGCGCGCCTGCTCGTGTTTTTCGCCTTCCTTGGTCATGTGCACATTGTGTTCCGGGAATGCCAGGCGAATGCCGGCACGCTGCAAGGCGGCATAGATATGATCGCGCACTTCGGAATCGGTCGGGTCGTCCGCCAGCAGGTCTGTCAGCCAGTAGCGCAAGGCATAGCGACCGTAACTTGCATCGAAATCCATCAGCACGCAGTTGGGGAGGGGAGTTTTTGCGACATTGCGGATATCGGCATCGCGTACTGCGCGGGCCACCGTTTCGATGACACGTGCCGGAGAGGTCTGGTAGCCGACATTGAACCAGACCCAGCGCCGCCACTGGACGGGATCGCTGCCATGGCGGCCCAGCACCGCAAATTTCGCTTTCATCAGCTGGCTATTGGGAACGATGACGGTTTCCCAGTTGCGGGTCTCAACCGATGTATGGCGCCAACGGATTTGCGTGACTTTGCCGACGGTATCGTCGATCTTGATCCAGTCGCCGATCTCGACCGATTTGTCGAGCTGCAGGGCAAGCCCGGCCAGGATGTTGCCGAGCGTGTCCTGCATGGAAAATGCGAGCACGGCGGTGATGACCGCCGACGTGGTAACGATGCCGGACAGGTTGAGCCCGGCATCGTGCAATTGCACGAACCCCCAGGCGACATAGCCGACGAAGACGACGATATCTTCGAGTATGCGAGGAGGGTGCCATCGCATCAGCGGTAGTATCAGTCGGAACAGCAGCATGCCGGCCAACCGGATGACGGCGATACCTTCGATGACCAAAAATGCACGGTGCAATGCGCCGGCGATGTCGAGTTGCCCGGCATGATGGACGATGGCGCTGCCAAACAGGCCCGCCAGGCTGGATATAAAGAGCAGCAGGGTGGCGAGAATGGAGTCCCGGTCTGCCGGGCTGCGCCAAAGCAGCAGCGATCCTGCTACGATGACGGCAATGAGTAGCGTCGGCAGGTTGTCATGCCATGCGAAGATGTTGAGTTCTTGCCACATGGGAGCATTCTAGAGTGACATCGAAAAATATTCACGCGCTGCATAGGATTTTGACCCTGGAGCGAGACTGGAAGCCGCTCTCATGATAATCATGAGCGGAATTTCGTGATAATAGCGCTGTTGCATGCTTTGCCATCCGAGCAGAATGGCACTCGGACTGATCGCAAGCCTTGCATGGCCGGCGATGAGTTCAGTAAATAACTTTTCTACTAAGGAGATTACTATGTGGACCAAGCCTCAAGCTACCGAAATGCGTTTCGGCTTTGAAGTGACCATGTACGTTTGCAACCGCTAAGGTTGTAACGTTCCAGTCACCGGAACTGTCTTCGGGCGGTTCCGGAAATCTCTGGAGGCCATGGCAGCCTCGTCGTATTTGGAAAATCTCATGCATATTCACGTATTAGGCGCTGGCGCCGGCGGCGGTTTCCCCCAGTGGAACTGCAATTGTCAAAACTGCGACGGCCTGCGCAAGGGCACGATCAAGGCGCGTGCACGCACCCAATCTTCCATCTGCGTCAGCGGCGATGGGGTCAACTGGGTATTGTTCAATGCTTCTCCCGATGTGCTGAAGCAGATTCAGGAATTCGCTCCCTTGCAACCAGGTCGCGCCATTCGCGATACCGGCATTGCGGGCATTGTGCTGATCGATGCACAGATCGACCATACCACCGGCCTGCTGATGCTGCGTGAAGGTACGGTCAAACGTGAAATCTACTGTACGGATGTGGTCAAGGGTGACCTCACCAGCGGCAACCCGCTATTCAATATTCTCGGGCACTATTGCGGCATTAATCACCATGCCGTGCCCACGGACGGCAGTTCCTTCGAGATTCCGGGGGCCGCCAATCTGAAATTTACCGCTGTTGCGCTGAAGAGCGCCGCGCCGCCGTATTCGCCGCATCGCCACGACCCGCATCCGGGCGATACCATAGGCGTGTTGGTGGAGGATACCAGCAACGGCAAGAAACTGTTCTACGCGCCGGGACTGGGCGAAATCGAGCCGCATCTGCCGCCTTTGTTCGAGCAGGCAGACTGCATCATGGTCGACGGTACCTTCTGGACCAATACCGAGATGATCGACATGGGCCTGATGACCAAGAAGGCACGCGATATCGGCCACAACCCGCAGTCCGGCCCGGGCGGCATGATCGAGGTGCTGGACGCTTACCCGCATGCACGTCGTGTACTGATCCATATCAACAACACCAACCCCATCCTGCGCGAGGATTCGGCCGAGCGTGCCGAGTTGGAACGCCACGACATCGAAGTGGCCTACGACGGCATGGATATCATTCTGTAATGGAGAGCGACATGAACGCACCGGCAATCAACGCGCCATGGTCGCGCGAGGAATTCGAGGCCAAGCTGCGCGAAAAGGGGAAGGGCTACCACATCTACCACCCCTTCCACGTGATGATGTATGAGGGCAAACTGAGCAAGGAGCAGTTGCAATGCTGGGTGGCGAACCGGTTCTATTACCAGATCGGCATTCCGCAGAAGGATGCGGCCATCCTGTCCAATTGCCCGGACCGGGAGGTGCGCAAGCAGTGGATCGTGCGCATCACCGACCACGATGGTGTGGACGGGCAGGAAGGCGGCATCGAGGCCTGGATCAAGCTCGGGCAAGCGGTGGGGCTGAGTCGCGAAGACGTGACCTCGCTGAAGTTGGTTTCGCCGGGTGTGCGTTTTGCGGTTGACGCCTACATCAACTTTGCACGGCAGCGCCCGTGGCAGGAGTCAGTGTGTTCCAGTCTCACCGAGCTGTTTGCGCCGCACATTCACCAGCAGCGGATCAGTTCCTGGCCGACCATGTACCCCTGGATCAAGGAAGAAGGCCTGACCTACTTCAAGA
>CAMLDQ010000061.1 GCA_946478965.1 uncultured Methylobacillus sp.
AATTTACGTTAGATGCTAGCAACAACCATAAGCCATGTAAAGCATTTTTTTGATTTTAAATTCGCGCCGCGCTGCCTTATAATAATACCTTTATCAACTCAGTAAAGTATCGCGCTGATGTTCCCAAAGAAATGGTGGCAGTTGCTACTCGTTTCCCTGTTTGCAATGGGTGTAGCACTTGCCGCACTGGTTGCCTTGGCGGTCGTACTCATTTCCCCCGATCTCCCTGCGCTCGACGCTCTCACGGATTATCACCCCAAACTTCCATTGCGCATCTATTCCGAAGAGGGCAGCCTGATCGCCGAATTCGGACAGGAGCGGCGCGCCCTAGTCAAAATCGATGCCGTTCCGCAACAATTGAAACAAGCCATTCTTGCCGCCGAAGATGAGCGCTTCTACCAGCATGGCGGCATCGATACCATGGGTGTCTTGCGCGCTGCCATTGCCAACGCTACCAGCGGTGGGGCAAAAGAAGGCGCCAGCACCATCACCATGCAGGTCGCACGCAACTTTTTCCTTTCCAGCGAAAAAACGCTGAAACGTAAACTCAGCGAAGCCTTGCTCGCCATCAAGATCGAGCACAGCCTGAGCAAGGACAAGATTCTGGAGTTATACATCAACCAAATCTATCTCGGTCAACGTGCTTACGGCTTTGCTGCTGCAGCCCAAGTCTATTACGGCAAGCCGCTGGAAAAACTGAATACCGCAGAACTGGCCATGCTGGCCGGCCTGCCCAAGGCGCCGTCACGCTACAACCCCCAGGTCAATCCTAAGCGAGCGACCGAGCGCCAACATTATGTTCTGCGCCGCATGCATGAAATACATTTCCTAACCGACGCCCAATATCAGGAAGCGCTAGCCCAACCGCTGAGATTGCGGCAGTCGCATCAATCGCACGACGTATCGGCAGATTATGTGGCTGAAATCATTCGCCAAAAGCTCTACGATCAGTATCAGGACGCCATCTATACGAGCGGGCTCAAGGTCTATACCACGATTCGCAAAAACTCACAGGAGGCAGCCAATGACGCCGTGCTGGAAGGCATACTCGATTACGATAGCCGCCACAGTTACCGCGGCCCGGAAGGCAGCGTAAATCTCGATGCCCGCGGCACACAGCCTATGGATGCTTTCCTTGATGACGCCATGGCAGATTTGGATGAGTTCCACAGCCTCGTGCCCGCCGTGGTACTGGAAACCACACCAAAGTCATTGAAAGCGTTCTACAAGGACGGCGGCACCATCGAGATCAGCGGCAAAGGCTTACAACTGGTACAGCGCAGCTTGACCGACAAATCACTGGCCAAACTGGCCCCCCATCGCGGCAGCATCATCCGGGTACGCAAAGTTGGCGCCCAATGGTACGTCGCCCAACTGCCGCAGGTCGAGGCGGCTCTTATCGGGATGGACCCAGCAGACGGTGCGGTTCGCGCCATGGTCGGCGGTTTCGATTTCAACCGCAACAAATTCAATCATGTAACTCAAGCTTGGCGGCAACCCGGTTCCAGCTTCAAGCCTTTCATCTATTCCGCCGCACTGGAGAAAGGACTGACCCCGGCCACCATAATAGATGATGCGCCGATTGTCTTGTCGGCGGCGGAAACAGGCAGCGGCGAGGCGTGGGAGCCGCACAATTACGATGGGAAGTTCGAGGGGCCGATGCGGATACGTACCGCTCTGACCAAGTCGAAAAACATGGTATCCATCCGCATTCTGCAGACCATCGGCATCGACTATGCACGGGACTACATCACCCGCTTCGGCTTCGCGGCAAAAGACCATCCGCCTTACCTTGCCATGGCGCTGGGCGCAGGCTCCGTCACCCCGTGGCAGATGGCCAGCGCCTATTGCGTGTTCGCGAACGGCGGCTACCGCGTCAACCCTTACCTTATCGAAAAAATTGTCGACATCAACGGCCACATCCTCGAACAGGCAAATCCTGTAATTGCCGGCAAGACAGCGCCGCGCGTCATCGATGCGCGCAACGCCTTCATCATGACGTCCATGATGCAGGATGTCGCACGCATCGGCACAGCAGCCAGGGCAAAGGAATTGGGCCGTTATGATCTTGCCGGCAAAACTGGCACCACCAACAACCATGTCGACGCCTGGTTCGCCGGCTACGATCCGAAACAGGTTGCCATATCGTGGATAGGCTTTGATCAGCCGCGCTCTCTGGGCGGCCGCGAAACAGGGGGGGGCAGTGCGCTGCCCATGTGGATCACGTATATGGCGCAAGCATTGCACGGCGTGCCGGATGACCCGTACCCCGTCCCGGAAGGCGTCGAATCCATCAAGATTGATCCTGCGAATGGTGAACGCGTGGGCGATGACGACAGCGGTATCTATGAGTATTTCTACCATGAGTACACGCCCCCGGTCGAAGAACATCATCCCGCACCAGGAACCGGCTTTTGGGATAGGGTGCAGGAGCAGCTCAAGATTGACCAGCTTTATTGAGTAACAGATGAAAGACTCCAGCGCCAAACATCTGCGCCATCTGATTGCACAGCAAGCAGCACGGATGCTGGCGGAGGAAGGCTTGACAGATTATGCGCATGCCAAGCGCAAGGCGGCGCGACAACTCGGAATGCTGGATGAACGCAACCTGCCCAGCAATACGGAAATTGAACAGGAACTGCGCCTGCACAATGAAATATTCCATAGCGAAGCGCAGCCGCGCTTGCTGCATGAGCTCCGCAGCGAAGCACTTTCGGTGATGCAGCTACTGGAGCAATTCAATCCTTTTCTGTCCGGGGCGGTACTGGATGGTACTGCAGGCCGCTACGCCGAGACTGAGATTCATCTGTTCGTCGACAGTCTGAAAGATGTCGAACTTTTCCTCCTGAACCAGAATATCCCTTACCAGATGGACGAAAAACCCCAGCGCATCGGCGGGGAAAAACGACGCCTACCGGTGTTTGCATTGCCCGGACTCCATGGCTCAATACGGCTTGTCGTTTTTGCGACGGACGATTTGCGTGCCCTGCCGAAAAATACTCCACATGGCGCAACGGCAATTCGCGCCAATGCTGCAGCAGTGGCCGCGCTACTCCAACAATCGCACGCCTAACATATGTTCGAAGAAACGCTTCCAGATCCGACATTGCGCCCGGAATCAGCCACCGCGGACGAATCGCGTTTCCTGGTTTCGAACCGCATGGAAATCATCCGCATTCTGCGCGGGCTGACGCAGCACAATGAAATGGTCAGCGCTTTTTTTAATGGCGGGAACGATCTTTTGCTGACAGCCGTGCTGGAAGTCGATCCAGACAACAATGCCGTCATCCTCGACTACGGTTCCAATGAAGCACTCAATCAACGGATCCTCAGCGCTGAAAAAATCATTTTCGTAACCGCACTGGACAGGGTCAAAGTGCAGTTCGTCAGTCGCCGCATCGCGACGGCATCGCACGAGCGCCGCCCCGCTTTCAGGATTCCGCTACCCGAACAGATGCTGCGACTGCAACGCCGCGAGTATTACCGTTTGGCGACACCTATCCTCAATCCGATCAAGTGCAGGATGCCTGTGGGTCAAGAGGAGGTATTGGAGTTTCCGCTGGTCGACATCAGCGCCGGCGGCATCGGCATGATTGTCGGCAGTTCCCCGGATGAGCGGCTAGCGATGGGGACGCTTTATCCCGGCTGCCGCATCGAGCTGCCGGGCATAGGCGAACTGGAAATGACATTGCGCATTCAGAACCTGTTCGAGATCACCCTGAAAAACGGTTCCAAAGCCTACCGCGCCGGGTGCCAGTTCATCGAACTGCGCGCATCCGTGGAATCTTTGATCCAGCGCTACATTCTCAAACTGGAACGCGAACGGCTCAGCAGCAATCCTTAGATTTTTTGCAACCACCTCGCCACATCAAGCGCGCAGTAGGTCAACACACCATCTGCCCCGGCCCGCTTGAATGCGAGCATCGCCTCCAGTACACAGGCTTTTTCATCCAGCCAGCCATTCTGGGCCGCGGCCTTGAGCATCGCATATTCCCCGCTCACGTGATACGCAAAGGTGGGCACGCCGAATTCCTGCTTCACACGCCGCACGATATCGAGGTAAGGCATCCCGGGCTTCACCATCACCATATCGGCGCCCTCTTCCAGGTCTAGCGCCACCTCGCGCAACGCTTCGTCAGAATTTGCGGGATCCATCTGGTAGGTGTATTTGTTCCCTTTACCGAGATTGGCAGCCGAGCCGACTGCATCACGAAATGGTCCGTAGAAACTGGAGGCGTATTTGGCGGAATAGGCAAGAATACGGGTATGGATATGGCCGTCAAATTCCAAAGCCTGCCGGATCGCAGCGATACGCCCGTCCATCATATCCGAGGGCGCCACTACATCAGCACCTGCTGCCGCATGACATAAAGCCTGCTGCACCAGTACGGCAACGGTCGCGTCATTCATCACGTAACCGGTTTCGTCGATCAACCCGTCCTGTCCATGGCTGGTATAAGGATCGAGTGCGACGTCGGTGATGACGCCCAGTTCGGGGAACGCCTGTTTGAGCGCCTTGATCGTACGCGGCACCAGGCCGTTGGGGTTGTATGCTTCTGTCGCATCCAGCGATTTCAGCGACGGGTCGATCACAGGAAACAATGCCAGCGCAGGGATCCCGTAACGCACGCATTCTTCCGCCGTTCTCAGCAGCAGGTCGATGCTCTGCCGCTGCACGCCCGGCATGGAGGCGACGGATTCCATGCGGTTTTGACCATCAAGCACGAACACGGGATAGATCAGGTCGTTTGCAGTCAATACATGCTCTTGCATCAGCCGGCGTGAAAAATCGTCACGCCGCATGCGGCGCGGACGGATGGACGGATACTTGCCGAAAGCCTGGGTCATGGGAATTCCTTATGCGAATACACGTGCAAGTTCGACACCGGGGTCAGGCTGGCGCATGAATGCCTCTCCGACCAAAAAGGTATGCACGTTGCTGCGGCGCATCCGCGCCACGTCCTCGGGGGTAAAGATACCGCTTTCGGTAACGACGATGCGATCTTCCGGGATGCGCGCCAGCAAGCCAAGCGTCGTGTCCAGCGTCACTTCGAAAGTGCGCAGATTGCGGTTGTTGATGCCCACCAGCGGTGTCTCGAGCTGCAGCGCGAGGTCCAGTTCCTCGCCGTTGTGCACCTCGACCAGTACCGCCATGCCGAGATCGTGCGCGATGGTTTCCAGTTCGCGCATGCGTGGCAGGCTGAGTGCGGCGGCGATCAGCAGGATGCAATCGGCACCCATCGCACGCGCCTCATACACCTGGTACGGATCGATCATGAAATCCTTGCGCAACACCGGCAACTGGCAAGCCGCACGGGCTTGCTTGAGGTATTCCGGACTCCCCTGAAAATACTGCGCGTCCGTCAGCACGGACAGGCAGGCGGCGCCGTGCGCGGCATAGGTGGCGGCAATCTCCGCGGGGCGGAAATCCTCTCGAATGACCCCCTTGGACGGGCTGGCCTTCTTGATCTCGGCGATGACGGCAGGCTGCCCTGCCGCAATCTTGGCGCGAATCGCCTCGACGAAACCACGCGGCGGCGAAGCCTCCTGCGCTTCACTGCGCATCAGGATGAGTGGTTTCTGCGCCATCGATTCGACGACTTCGCCATGCTTGGTGTTCAGGATTTTGTTGAGGATGTCGCTCATGCCACACTTCCATATGACTGCGTTTGACGCACGAATTCCTCGAGCTTGGCCCGTGCGGCGCCGGAAGCGATCACTTCGCGCGCACGCCGGATGCCGTCCGCGAGAGAATCCGCCAGGTTGGCGGCATACAGGGCCGCGCCCGCGTTCAAGGTAACGATGTCGCGGGCCGGCCCGGACTGGTTTTCGAGGGTAGCGAGCAGGATCGCGCGGGATTCCTCGGCGTTCTCGACGCGCAGGTTGCGCGTGCTGGCCATGGCAAAGCCGAAGTCTTCCGGGTGAACCGTATATTCGCGCACTTCGCCGCCTTTCAGTTCCGCCACCATGGTCGTGGCGCCCAGGCTGATTTCGTCCATGCCGTCCATGCCGTGCACCACCAGCACGTGCTGCGCCCCCAGCCGTTGCATGACGCGAGCCATGATGCCGACCAGGTCGGGATGAAACACGCCCATCAGCGTATTCGGCGCGCCAGCGGGATTGGTCAGCGGACCGAGGATATTGAATATGGTGCGCACGCCCAGTTCACGCCTTACTGCCGCCACGTTCTTCATCGCGCTGTGGTGGCTGGGTGCGAACATGAAGCCGATGCCAGTGGCGGCGATGCACTCAGCCACCTGTTCCGGGCTCAACATCAGGTTGACTCCCAAGGCTTCCAGGACATCGGCGCTGCCGGACTTGGAGGACACGCTGCGATTGCCGTGCTTGGCGACGCGCGCGCCGGCCGCGGCAATCACGAAAATGGTCGCGGTGGAGATGTTGAACGTATGCGAACCGTCGCCGCCCGTGCCGACGACATCGACGAAATGGTCATGCGGCGGCGGCACGTGCACGCGCGTCACCAGCTCGCGCATCACGGTGGCGGCAGCAGTAATCTCGCCTATGGTTTCCTTTTTCACACGCAAGCCGGTCAGCAACGCGGCCGTCATCACCGGCGAAACTTCGCCCGCCATGATCTGCCGCATCAGCGACAACATCTCGTCGTAGAAAATCTCGCGATGCTCGATGGTGCGCTGCAAGGCTTGTTGCGCGGTAATCGTCATGACAGTTCTTTCAAGTCAAACACAAGCGAGGCCGGCCGCTCAGCGCGTGTTTTCGAGAAAATTGCGCAGCAGGTCGTGGCCGTGCTCGGTCAGGATGGATTCCGGATGGAACTGCACGCCCTCCACCGGCAGCGTCTTGTGGCGCACGCCCATGATCTCGTTATCGTCGGTCCAGGCCGTGATTTCCAGACATTCCGGGCAGGATGCGCGCTCGATCACCAGGGAATGATAACGGGTCGCGGTGAACGGGTTGGGCAGCCCCTTGAACACCCCCTTGTCGAGATGATGTACCAGCGAAGTCTTGCCGTGCATCAGCTGCTTGGCATGCACGATCTTCCCGCCGAAGGCCTGCCCGATACTCTGATGCCCGAGGCACACCCCCAGGATCGGTATCTTCCCGGCATAGGCATGGATCAGCGGCACCGAAATGCCGGCTTCGTTCGGCGTGCACGGCCCCGGGGAAACCACGATATGGCTGGGATTCAGCCGGCCAACCTCCTCCACGGTGATTTCGTCGTTGCGGTATACCTGCACGTCCTGCCCGAGTTCTCCCAGATATTGCACCAGGTTGTAGGTGAAGGAATCGTAGTTGTCGAGCATCAGCAGCATGGTTACAGCCCCTTGCGCGAAAACACCAGCGTCGCATTGGTACCGCCGAAGCCAAAACTGTTCGAAAGCGCAGTCTGGATGTTGGCGTTGTCGATGCGGCTCTGTACGATGTTCATTCCCTCCGCCACCGGATCCAGTGTCTCGATGTTGGCGGAAGCGGCGATGAAACTGTGTTCCATCATCAGCAAGCTGTAAATTGACTCGTTCACACCGGCCGCCCCCAGCGCATGGCCGGACAGCGACTTGGTAGAGGCGGTCGGCGGCACTTGCTCGCCGAACACGGCTCGGATCGCCTCCAGCTCTTTCACATCGCCCACCGGCGTACTGGTGCCGTGCGTATTGATATAGTCCACCGGGCCTTCCACCCCTTGCAGCGCGAGTTGCATGCAACGCATCGCGCCTTCGCCACTTGGCGCCACCATATCGTAGCCGTCTGAAGTCGCGCCATAGCCGACCACTTCGGCGTAAATCCTGGCGCCACGCGCCTTGGCGTGCTCGTATTCCTCCAGCACGACGATGCCGCCGCCACCCGAAATCACGAATCCGTCGCGGTTCGCGTCATAAGTGCGCGAAGCCTTTTCCGGCGTATCGTTGTATTTGCTGGACAGCGCGCCCATCGCGTCGAACATGAACGACAAAGACCAGTGCTCTTCCTCGCCGCCGCCGGCGAACACGATGTCCTGCTTGCCCAGTTGAATTTGCTCGACGCCTGCACCGATACAATGCGCGCTGGTAGCACAGGCCGAGCTGATGGCATAGTTGATGCCCTTGATCTTGGCGCCCGTCGCAAGGCAGGCGGAAATGCCGCTAGCCATGGACTTGGTCACCATGTAGGGGCCGACGCGGCGCACGCCCTTCTCGCGTAGCGTGTCCACGCCCTCCACGATACTCTCGTGCGACGCGCCGCCCTGACCGACGATGAGGCCGGTGCGTACGTTGGACACCATTTCTTCCGCCAGACCGGCATCGGCGATCGCTTCCTGCATCGCGATCCAGGCATAGGCATGGCCCTTCGCCATGAAGCGCATCAGCTTGCGGTCGATCAGTTCCTCAACATTGAGCTTGACCGAACCGGCCACCTGAGAACGCAACCCGCGCTCGGCGTATTCCGGCTGAAATGTAATTCCGGAGCGGCCTGCGCGCAGGCTCTCCAGCACTTCCGATTTGTTATTGCCCAGGCTGGATACGATACCCATCCCGGTCACGACGACGCGACGCATGATCGTGCCTCCTAGAAATTATCCGTGCGCGTGAATAGTCCGACGCGCAGGTCGCTGGCCGCGTAAATTTCGCGACCATCGACTTCCATGCGGGCATCCGCGATGCCCATCACCAGTTTGCGCATGATGACGCGCTTGATATCGATGCGGTAGGTGACCAGCTTGCCGGTGGGGAGCACCTGTCCACTGAATTTCACTTCTCCCGCGCCCAAGGCGCGTCCGCGACCCAGGCCACCCTTCCAGCCGAGATAGAAACCGACCAGCTGCCACATTGCGTCCAGCCCGAGGCATCCCGGCATCACCGGATCCCCTTCGAAATGGCAACCGAAAAACCACAGCTCGGGTTTGATATCGAGTTCGGCCACGATCTGGCCATTGCCGTGCAGCCCACCATCCTCGGTAATCGAAACGATGCGATCGAACATCAGCATCGGCGGCAGCGGCAGTTGCGCGTTGCCGGGCCCAAACATCTCACCGCGCCCGCAGGCCAGCAGCTCCTCAAAGGTATAGCTGTTTTTATTTTGCATCGTGTTGGCTTTAGTAATTGAAATTTAACCGCTATTTTCGCCGGAAACGGGAGCCGGCGAAAGCCCCGGTGAAAATCAGGCGACAGGGATCAGGAATCGCCGTTGTCCAGACCGGCCAGCACCAGCTCGGCAGCGCGTAATACAGCGCGCGCCTTATTCTGCGTTTCAGTCCATTCGCTTTGCGGCACCGAATCGGCCACGATGCCGGCACCGGCCTGCACATGGAGCTGGCCATCCTTGACGACTGCCGTACGGATCGCAATGGCAAGATCCATATCGCCGTTGAATCCCAGGTAGCCTACCGCACCGGCGTAAATTCCCCGTTTGCTGGGCTCGAATTCGTCAATGATTTCCATCGCCCGCACCTTGGGCGCACCTGAAACCGTACCGGCCGGGAAAGTAGCCTTGAGCACGTCGATCCCATCCATGCCCGGCTTCAGAGCTCCTTCGACGTTGGACACGATGTGCATCACGTGGGAATAGCGCTCGATGACCATTTTATCGGTGACTTGTACCGTGCCGGTCGCGGCCACCCGGCCGACATCATTGCGGCCGAGATCCATCAGTTGCACATGCTCCGCGCATTCCTTGGGGTCTGCCAGCAGCTCTTCTGCCAGTGCCGTATCCTCTTCCCGCGTCTTGCCGCGAGGGCGCGTGCCGGCAATCGGCCGCGCAGTAACGATGCCGTCCTCCAGGCGCACCAGGATTTCCGGGGAGGAGCCGACGACATGATGGTCGTCCATGTCGTAAAAGAACATGTAGGGCGACGGGTTCAGGCTGCGCAACGCACGGTAAAGTGACAGCGGCGGCGCCGGAAACGGCTGCGACATGCGCTGCGAAAGCACGACCTGCATGATGTCGCCATCGAAGATGTAGCGCTTGGCCTTTTCGACCGCCTCCTTGAACCCCGCTTCGCCAAACTCCGAAACGGCTATCGAAGCCGGCATCGCCGGCGCCTTCGGAATTTCCGCCGGTGCCCGCAGGCTGCGCACTAGTGCATGCAGTCGCTCGTTCGCGCGCGCATAGGCTTGCGGCTGGGCGGGATCGGCATAGACGATGAAGCTCAGCTTGCCACTCAGGTTATCCACCACCGCCAGTTCTTCCGTGAGCAACAACAGCACGTCCGGTGTGCCCAGCGTATCCGGTTTACGCGTCGCCGCCAGGCGGCGCTCGATATAGCGCACGGTATCGTAGCCAAAGTAGCCCGCCAACCCGCCGGTGAAACGCGGCAAGCCGCTGAGCGGCGCCGGCTTGAATCGGGCCTGGTATTGCTTGACGAAATCCAGCGGATTGACATCCTCAACGGCTTCTACGACTTCGTCGCCGCAGAACACCTGAACGCTGCGTTCATGCGCGACGATACGGGTACGCGCCGGCAACCCGATGAAGGAATAGCGACCGAAACGTTCACCGCCCTGCACCGATTCAAGCAAATAGGAATAAGGCCGGTTGGCAAGCTTCAGGTACAGCGACAATGGGGTGTCGAGATCGGCATACGTCTCGACCACCAGCGGGATACGGTTGTATCCCTGACGGGCAAGTTCGTTGAATTCCTGTTCGGACAGCATGTGCAGCATTGTATTCTCCAAATCCTGAGCAAAAGATAGACGGTTAAGGCTCCGCCCGGCCATCGCGGCTCAGCGCCACCATCGCCAGCTTGTGCTCACATATTTGAAGATCATCGGAATCATGCCTTTGTTATCAAGCGGCTCGCTTCGAGTATGCTTTCCACCACCGCGTCCTGATCCAGTTCGCGCACGTGGCCGCCGTGATTATAGCCGTAGGGCACGCAGAATACATGGCAGCCCGCGGCACGCGCGGCTTGCGTATCGTTCTGCGAGTCGCCGATCAGCAGCATCTGGTCCGGTGTAATGCCGAATACCTCGCATGCATGCAGCAAGGGCATGGGGTCGGGTTTCATCTTCGACAGGGTATCGCCGGACAGCACGATATCGAAATAATCGAACAGCCCCATATCCTTCAGCAGCGGCTCGGTGAACTTGCGCGCCTTGTTGGTGATGCAGCCCAGTCGATAGCCGGTCGCCTTGAGCGTCTTGAGGCCTTCCACGACATCCGGGAAAGGATGGCTGTGCTTGCCGGAAACCTCGGCATACCACTTTTCGTAGATCGGCTTGGCGCGCGCAAACAGTTCCGCCTCCGGCTCACCCTCCATGGTGCCGGTCAGCACGCGCTTGATGAGCCGGGTGACGCCGTTGCCGATATAGCTCTGCACGGTTTCGGCGGCCACAGGCGGCATACCGAGTTCTGCCAGCATGCGGCTGGCCGCTTCGGAAAGATCGGGGGCCGTGTGCAGCAACGTGCCATCGAGGTCAATGACGACTGCCGCCACCGCCAGCGGGGGAGTAAATCGGTACATGCTCAATGTTTTACCTTGCTTTCTTCCTTGATTGCCGCGCCCTTGGCATCGGCATCCTTGCCGTCGCCGCTCGGCTTCTGCTCGACCGGCTTCTCGTCCGCCGGCGCAGCATCCGCCTTGGGCTTGGAGGACATGCTATTCATGGTCGGATCGAGCTTGCCGGCCTTGATGTCGGCATCCGCCTCCTTCCAGCCATCAAGGATGGAAGACGGACTTTGCGCGTCGTTTTCCTTCATGCACGCTTCCGGTGCCTTCATCGATACCCGGCAGGCGAAGCCGATCGCTTCGGCATCCGCGATCTTCTGATCCGCCGCACCAGTCAGCTTGTCGCAGCCAGCCAATCCCAGGCCGATAATCAGCACCAGAGCAAGACGCATCGTCTAGACCTTGGCCAGTTCCGCACGCATCTGCGAAATAACGGTGTCGTAGCGGTTGGGATCGGTATCCTTACCGGCGCCGAACAAGGCGGAACCGGTCACGAAGGTATCGGCACCGGCGCGCGCGATTTCGGCAATATTTGAAACGTTGACGCCGCCGTCGATTTCCAGCCAGATTTCGCGGCCGGTCTTCTCCGCATAGGCATCGATCTTGGCACGGGCGAGACGCAACTTGTTGAGCGCTTCGGGAATGAATTTCTGGCCGCCGAAGCCGGGGTTCACCGACATCAGCAGGATCATGTCGATCTTGTCCATCACGTGATCCATGTAATCCAGCGGCGTAGCCGGATTGAACACCAGGCCGGCCTTGCAGCCGTTGTCCTTGATCAGCGCCAGCGAACGGTCGATGTGATCGGAGGCTTCCGGGTGGAAGGTGATGATGTTTGCACCCGCCTTGGCGAAATCGGGGATGATACGGTCGACCGGCTTCACCATCAGGTGCACGTCGATGATGGCTTCGGTATG
>CAMLDQ010000062.1 GCA_946478965.1 uncultured Methylobacillus sp.
CCCCTGTCTCCCAACGAGTCAGGGGCTTTGCTTTTACAAGTTCCAATTCATTGAATTGGTTGATATAATATTGGTCTAAATTTTGGATGGGCGTTCAGCCCATTTTTTGTTTGTGGAACCGGACATATGTTGGATTTACACACATTGCTGGAGCAGGCGATCAGCCAGATCGGCTATGAATTGGTGGATCTGGAAATGTCAGGCCGCGGAAAACTGCTGCGCTTGTTTATTGATAAGCCAGGTGGCGTCACCATTGACGATTGCGCTCAGGTAAGTGAACACATCTCGCATGTGCTGGCGGTTGAGCACGATGTGGATTATGACCGCCTGGAGATATCTTCGCCTGGATTGGATCGGGTGTTGAAGAAGGCGTCTGATTTTGTGCGATTTGCCGGCAACAAGGTGCAGGTGAAGTTGCGCGTCCCTTTGGAAGGGCGCAAGAATTTTGCGGGTGTTCTGCGGGGTATCGAGCAGGATGTTGTAAGTATTGAAACCGAGGCGGGCGAAATCAAGCTGTCGCTCTCCAATATCGACAAGGCACGGTTGAACCCCGATTTTTAGGTGGAGGTGGGAAATGAGTCGCGAAGTTTTGTTGCTGGTCGATGCACTGGCACACGAGAAAAGTGTCGAAAAAAATGTAATTTTTACCGCCCTGGAGTTGGCGCTTGCCTCCGCCACAAAGAAGCGCTTCCACGAGGATGCGGATGTACGTGTAGAGATTGATCGCAATACTGGCGAATACCAATCCTTCCGCCGCTGGCAAGTGGTGGCTGAAGAGGCCATCGAGAATCCTGCGGCGCAAGTCGCACTGGCCGATGAGCGTGCCGCGGGACTGAGCGAGGGGGACTTCATCGAAGAGCCGCTGGAGTCGGTTGAATTTGGCCGCATCGGTGCCCAGGCTGCGAAACAGGTGATTCTGCAGAAAGTTCGTGAAGCGGAGCGTGAGCAGGTGCTGAATGATTTCCTTGCGCGCAAAGAACATCTCGTGACCGGGATGATCAAGCGCATGGAAAAAGGCAATGCCATTATCGAGGTGGGTCGTATTGAGGCGCTGTTGCCGCGCGAACAGATGATCCCTAAGGAAAACCTGCGCGTGGGAGACCGAGTGCGCGCCTATCTGTCGCGTATCGAACGTGGTGGTCGCGGCCCGCAGCTGATCTTGTCGCGCGTGGTGCCGGAATTCCTGGTCAAGCTATTCGAGCTGGAAGTGCCAGAGATAGAGGAGGGACTGCTGGAAATCCGTTCCGCTGCACGCGACCCAGGGCTGCGTTCCAAGATCGCGGTCAAGTCCAATGACCAGCGCCTGGATCCAGTCGGCACTTGTGTCGGAATGCGCGGTTCGCGCGTACAGGCTGTTACCGGAGAACTGGCAGGCGAGCGCGTCGACATCGTGCTATGGTCCATGGAGCCGGCGCAATTTGTCATCAATGCCATGGCGCCTGCCGAAGTTTCCAGCATTGTCGTCGATGAAGACGCGCATAGCATGGATGTCGTGGTAGATGAAGATCAGCTGGCGCAGGCGATCGGCAAGAGTGGCCAAAATGTCCGTCTCGCATCCGAGCTGACCGGTTGGACGCTGAACATCATGACCGAAGAAGAGGCCGCCAAGAAAAACGAAGCTGAGTACTCCAACATCCGTCAACTGTTCATGGAAAAATTGGATGTGGACGAAGAGGTCGCGGATATCCTGGTAGAAGAAGGTTTTAGTACGCTGGAAGAAATCGCATACGTGCCGCTGTCTGAAATGGCGGAAATCGAAGCGTTCGACGAGGAAACGGTGAACGAATTGCGCAAGCGGGCACGGGATGCCATTCTGACCGAGGCCATTGCCAAGGAAGAAAAGGTTGAAGAGGCTTCGGAAGGGTTGCTGGCCATGGAAGGCATGGATGCGGACACTGCACACCTGCTGGCCGGCAAGGGGGTTGCCACTGTCGAGGATCTGGCGGATTTGGCTGTAGATGATCTGGTCGAATTGACTGGAATGGATGCGGAACGGGCCAAGCAACTGATCATGACGGCGCGTGCGCCTTGGTTTGCCTGAACGGGCCGAACAGTAAGAAGACTGGAGAAGCGGTATGGGACAATCTAGCGTAGCACAATTTGCTGGCGAGCTTGGCTTGCAAGCGGAATTGCTGCTTGAACAACTGAAAGCGGCCGGGGTACACAAGGCAACGCCGGATGACAAGCTGACGGAGCAGGACAAAACAGCGCTGCTGGATTATCTGCGCAAGGGGCATGGTGTGGAAGCTCCCAAGAACAAGATCACGCTCACCCGTAAGCAAGTTACGGAAATCCGCAAATCCGATAGCACCGGCAAGGCGCGCACTATCCAGGTCGAAGTGCGCAAGAAACGGGTTCTGGTGCGAAGAGAGCCGGAGATCGAACAGAGCTCTGAAACGCAGCAAGAATCGTTGCCGCAGGAGGTTGCACTGCCGCCCCAGCCGGAAATTGAAATGCAGGAAGAGATTGTGCAGCCAGTACCGGCGGTGGAAACTCCGGAAGCCGAAGTACCGCCTGTCGAAGTTGCCAAAGAAAAACCTGCGTCCAGGCCACGCATTCATGATCTGCTGAATCCGGAAGAAATTGCCATGCGCGAAGCCGAAGCGCGTCGCCATGCCGAGCTGATTGCGATCCAAAGCGAAGAAAAGCGCAAAAAAGAGGAGCTCGCGCAGCGCCGGCTGCAGGAGGAAGAAGCGCGCAAGGCAAGCGAGGCTGCTGCAGCCGGCGCGAAGCTGAGCGAAGGGACGCTGCACAAGCCTGCTGCCAAGGACAAGCCTAAGAGCGAAGACAAGTCTGCCAAGAAAGGCAAGGCTGCGTCGGAATGGGATAGCGCTAACAAGAAGCGCGGTATCAAGACGCGTGGTGATGTGGGTGTCGGCCAAGGCTGGCGCGAGCACAAGGGTAAGTCGAAATCACATAAGGATTCGGACCGCGAGCAGCATGGCTTCTCCGCGCCGACGGAGCCTGTGGTGCGCGAGGTTCTGATTCCTGAGACCATTTCGGTGGCAGATCTGGCACACAAGATGGCAGTCAAGGCTGCCGAGGTGATCAAGGCTTTGATGAAGATGGGCATGATGGTGACCATCAACCAGGTGCTGGATCAGGAAACGGCGATCATCGTGGTGGAAGAGATGGGTCACAAGGCCAAGGCGGCCGAGGCTAACGATCCGGAAGCTTTCCTGGAAACGGAGGAGCATGTCGAGGCTATCGACGAGGCGCGCCCTCCGGTGGTGACCGTGATGGGTCACGTTGATCATGGGAAGACTTCCTTGCTGGACTACATTCGCCGTTCCCGCGTCGCATCCGGCGAGGCTGGCGGCATTACGCAGCACATTGGCGCTTATCATGTGGAAACACCGCGCGGGCAGGTGACCTTCCTGGATACTCCTGGGCATGAGGCGTTTACTGCCATGCGTGCGCGCGGAGCCAAGGCGACCGACGTCGTGATTCTGGTCGTCGCGGCCGACGACGGCGTGATGCCGCAGACCATTGAGGCTGTGCACCATGCCAAGGCTGCCGGTGTTCCGTTGGTCGTAGCGGTAAACAAGATCGACAAGCCGGAAGCGAATCCTGAACGCGTCAAGCAGGAGCTGGTTACCCACGAGGTGGTGCCGGAAGACTGGGGCGGCGAAGTAATGTTCCGCGAAGTATCTGCGAAAACTGGCCAGGGCATCGATGAATTGCTGGAAGCCGTGCTATTGCAAGCGGAGATTCTGGAACTTCATGCCCCGAAAAATACCCCGGCGAAAGGGATTGTGATCGAAGGACGGCTGGACAAGGGGCGAGGCCCGGTGGCGACGGTGCTGGTTCAGTCCGGCACGCTGCGGCGTGGAGATATGTTGTTGGCAGGCACTTCATTCGGCCGCGTACGTGCGATGCTGGACGAAGCTGGCAGTGATGTGAAGGAAGCCGGTCCGTCAATGCCGGTGGAAATTCTCGGCTTGTCCGATGTGCCGATGGCCGGCGAAGAAGTGATCGTGCTGAATGATGAACGCAAGGCACGGGAAATCGCGTTGTTCCGCCAAGGAAAATTCCGTGACGTCAAACTGGCCAAGCAACAGGCGGCCAAGTTGGAGAACATGTTCGAGCAGATGGCGGAAGGCGAAGTCAAGACGCTGTCGCTCATCATCAAGTCGGACGTGCAGGGTTCTTACGAAGCGCTGGCGACTTCGTTGCAGAAGTTGTCGACCAGTGAAGTCAAGGTCAACATCCTGCATACCGGGGTAGGCGCGATCAGCGAATCCGACGTCAATCTGGCGGCGGCCTCCCAGGCCGTTGTCATCGGCTTCAACGCTCGTGCGGACGCGAATGCACGCAAGTTGGCCGAATCTGCAGACGTGGATATCCGCTATTACAACATCATCTATGAAGCTGTGGATGAGGTGAAGGCAGCGCTGGGCGGCATGCTGTCGCCTGAAAAGAAGGAGAGCACTATAGGTCTCGTCGAGATTCGCGAAGTGTTCCGTATTTCCAAGGTCGGTGCGGTGGCAGGCTGCTATGTGCTCGACGGCATGGTCAAGCGTGGTGCCAAAGTGCGCGTGCTACGCTCCCACGTGGTGGTGCACGAGGGCGAACTGGATTCACTCAAACGTTTCAAGGACGATGTGCGCGAGGTCAAGGCTGGATTCGAGTGTGGCTTGTCGCTCAAGAATTACAACGACATCGAAGTGGGCGATCAGCTGGAAGTGTTTGAAGTGGTGGAAGTGGCGCGTACCCTCTAATGGCCAAGGAATTCGCACGTAGCCAACGCGTTGCCGAACAGATTCAGCGCGAATTGGCGGATCTTCTGCAATTCGAGGTCAAGGATCCGCGCGTGTCCCGCGTCACCGTGACCGAGGTCGAAGTGAGCGGTGACCTGGCGCACGCCAAGGTCTTCTATAGTTCGACCGAGAACGCGCCCGAACTGCAAAAAGGGCTGGAAAAGGCAGCAGGATTTTTGCGCAGTCAGCTCTCGCAACGCATGCTGATGCGCACGGTACCGCAGCTTCATTTCGTCTACGATGCCTCCATTGAGCGCGGCATGCGGCTTTCGCGCTTGATCGACGATGCCGTTGCGCAAGACGGTCAGCACAAGCCCGATGAGAATTAACCCCGGTGCAGTTCAAGCGTGTCAAACGTTCGGTAGACGGCGTTCTACTGCTGGACAAGCCGGCCGGCCTGTCTTCTAACCAGGCGCTGCAGCAAGCCAAGCGCCTTTTTCAGGCCGCCAAAGCGGGACATACCGGCAGTCTTGACCCTTTTGCAACTGGATTGCTGCCGTTGTGCTTTGGCGAAGCGACCAAATTCTCGCACTACCTGCTGGATGCCGACAAAACCTATATCGCCACATTGTGTCTTGGAGCGACCAGTACGACCGGCGATACCGAAGGTGAAATTGCCAGCCAAGGCGCGGTTACCGTCACCAAGCCAGAGATAGAAGTCATTCTGCGCGCTTTTCTGGGTGTGATTAGCCAGGTGCCGCCGATGTATTCGGCGCTCAAGCATCATGGCAAGGCGTTGTATGAATATGCGCGTGCCGGTGTGGAAATCGAACGTCCGGCAAGAGCGGTGACGATATATCGCATCGCGCTCATCGACTTTTCTGCGCCATACCTCAAGATTGAAGTTTCATGCAGCAAGGGAACCTATATCCGCACGCTTGCCGAAGATATAGGCAAGGCCTTGCAATGTGGGGCTTATCTGACTGCCTTGCGGCGAATCGAGACCGGTGGGTTTGATCTCGGCGCAGCTGTCACCTTGGAGCAACTCGAATCGCTCGATCTCGAGGGCAGGGATGCGCTGCTCAAACAGGCGGATTGCCTGGTCGCCGGACTTCCTGAGGTTATTCTGGATGAAGACAGTGCCTTCTATCTGTGTCGGGGGCAGTCGATCTGGCTAGCGGGGCAACGGCAGCTGGGTGAAGTCAGGTTATATGGGAGCCATCGGCGTTTCCTGGGCCTGGGTGAAGTCATGCCAGATGGCAAAATTGCTCCAAGACGGCTGATGCAGGTGTCCACTGCCAATAAAGTCGATTAACGGCTTGTTTAATTATCCATTTTAGAGTTAGAATGCGCGGTTCAAGATTAGGAGAACAGAATGTCCATTACGACTGCTGAAACAGCACGGCTCGTGGCCGAATTCAAGCAAGGTGAGAACGACACCGGCTCCCCGGAAGTACAGGTGGCACTTTTGACCAGCCGTATCACCACGCTGACCGAACATTTCAAGATCCATGCGAAGGATCATCATTCCCGCCGCGGCTTGCTGGCACTGGTTAGCCAACGCCGCAAGTTGCTGGATTACCTGAAGCGCAAGAACGCCGATCGTTACCGCGCCCTCATCGCACGCCTCGGCCTGCGCAAGTAATCTCTGGAGTACACAGATAAATAAGCCGAAAGCATGCGGAAACGCAGCGCTTGTCGGCTTATTTTCATTTGAAAAGGACAATAAGTGTTAAAGCCCATTAAAAAAACAATCCCGTACGGTCGCCATACCCTGACCCTGGAGACCGGCGAAATTGCCCGTCAGGCCGATGGTGCCGTGATGGTAAGCCTGGATGACACTGTGGTGCTGGTCACCGTGGTAGGCAAGCGTGAAGTCAAGCAAGGCCAGGACTTTTTCCCGCTGACCGTGGACTACCAAGAGCGTACCTACGCCGCAGGTAAAATTCCCGGTGGATTTTTCAAGCGTGAAGGTCGCCCATCCGAGAAGGAAACCCTGACTTCCCGCCTGATCGATCGGCCGTTGCGCCCGCTGTTCCCGGAAGCCTTCTATAACGAAGTGCAAATCGTTGCGACCGTCATGTCTTCCGACAACGAGATCGATGCCGATATTCCCGCCATCATTGGCGCCTCAGCTGCGCTGGCGATTTCCGGCATTCCGTTCTACGGGCCGATCGGTGCTGCGCGTGTCGGCTATATCAACGGCGAGTACGTACTGAATCCTACGGCGACCGAACTAAAGGAGACGCAACTGGATTTGGTGGTGGCTGCGACGGCCAATGCCGTGCTCATGGTCGAGTCCGAGGCCAACCAGTTGTCCGAGGATGTGATGCTGGGTTCCGTAATTTACGGACATCAGCAGATGCAGGCAGTGATCAATGCCATCAACGAACTCGTTGCCGAAGTCGGTAATGAACCCTGGGACTGGACGCCGCCGGAAACGGATGAGGCGATGGTCGAGAAGCTGACTGCGCTGGCCGCGAACGACATCAACGAGGCCTACAAGATCAAGTCCAAGCAGGCGCGTTCCGGCAAGCTGGATGAAATCAAGGCGCGTGTGCTGGGTGAAATGATCACCGAGGACGCGGATACCAATACTGCGAACCAGGTCAAGGATGCGCTGTTCAAGCTGGAAGCCAATGTGGTGCGCAGCCAAATTCTGAACGGCGAACCGCGTATCGATGGCCGTGATACCCGTACCGTGCGCCCGATCAGTATCCGTACCGGCGTACTGCCGCGTACCCACGGTTCGGCGCTGTTCACGCGCGGCGAAACCCAAGCGCTGGTTGTGGCCACGCTGGGCACCGGTCGCGACGAACAAATTATCGATGCACTGCAAGGCGAATACCACGACCGCTTCATGCTGCATTACAACATGCCGCCGTATGCCACCGGCGAAACCGGTCGCGTAGGTACGCCGAAGCGCCGTGAAATCGGTCATGGCCGCCTGGCTAAGCGCGCACTGCTGGCCGCGCTGCCCAGCCAGGAAGAGTTCGGCTATACCATCCGTGTAGTGTCCGAGATCACCGAATCCAACGGTTCCAGTTCCATGGCCTCCGTTTGTGGCGGTTGCCTGGCGCTGATGGATGCCGGTGTTCCGGTCAAGGCGCATGTGGCCGGTATCGCCATGGGCCTGATCAAGGAAGGCAACCGCTTTGCCGTGCTGACCGATATTCTCGGCGACGAAGATCACCTCGGTGACATGGACTTCAAGGTGGCCGGTACCGAAGATGGCATTACCGCACTGCAGATGGATATCAAGATCACCGGCATCACCGCCGAGATCATGAAGGTCGCGTTGGCCCAAGCCAAGGAAGGGCGCATGCATATCCTCGGCTTGATGAAGCAGACGATGGATCATTCGCGTGAAGAGTTGTCCGCATTCGCGCCGCGTATCATCACCATGAAGATCAACCCGGAAAAGATCCGCGACGTGATCGGCAAGGGGGGTGCGGTGATTCGCGCGCTGACCGAGGAAACCGGCACGACGATCGATATCGACGACGACGGCACCATCAAGATCGGTTGCGTCAATGCCGACGCGGGCGAGGAAGCCAAGCGTCGCATCGAGTTGATTACTGCCGAAGTGGAAGTTGGGCAGGTCTACGAAGGCACAGTGTTGAAGCTGTTGGATATCGGTGCCATCGTCTCGCTGCTGCCAGGCAAGGATGGTCTGGTGCATATTTCCCAGATCGCACATCAGCGCGTGAACAGCGTCGCTGACTTCCTGCAGGAAGGACAGCAGGTCAAGGTCAAGGTGCTGGAGGTGGACGATCGTGGCCGTGTGCGGTTGTCGATGAAGGCGCTGCTCGACAAGCCCGCTGCCGAAGAGGAAAAGGCTGCGGCTGAGCCGAACGTGCAGGAATAACGTTCCTGTGACGAAAAAGCCGGTTAACGAAGGTTAACCGGCTTTTTTTATTTGCTGCATTTTGCCGATGGGCGAAACGTGCAGCAGGATGCGGCGGGGTGAAGTACCAAATTACTTGGCTACTTGCTTTTCCCGAATCTCATCCAGGGTTTTGCAATCAATGCAAAGCGTTGCCGTCGGGCGGGCTTCCAGCCGTTTCAGGCCGATTTCCACACCGCAGCTCTCGCAATAGCCATAGTCATGCTCGTTGATTTTGCCGAGCGTTTCATCGATTTTCTTGATGAGCTTGCGTTCGCGGTCGCGGTTGCGCAGCTCCAGCGCCATGTCCGACTCTTGGCTGGCACGGTCATTGGGGTCGGCAAACATCGTGACCTCGTCCTGCATGGTATGTACCGTGCGATCAATGTCCTGGCTCAGCTCGGCTTTCCAGGCATTGAGAATGCCGCGGAAATGATCCAGCTGCTTGTCGTTCATGTACTCCTCGCCAGGCTTTTCCTGATAAGGAGTGAATTGCTTGATGACTTCGGTCATGTGAACTCTTGAACTTGAAAGAAAACTATTTTTAATAGCAGAAAATCAGGGAAGGCGCAAGTTTACTACGATTGCAGAATATGTCTAGCAATAAACTGTCTGCTACGCAGTGGCCTCTCGTTTTT
Organism: uncultured Methylobacillus sp.; assembly: GCA_946478965.1. Next base: position 9,225 of record CAMLDQ010000062.1, read on the forward strand.
CCAGGGCATCCAGAGTGTTTTCCATTAGCGTGGCAACGGTCATGGGACCGACGCCGCCGGGGACGGGGGTGATCCAAGCGGCACGAGTGCTGGCGGCTTCAAATTCGACGTCGCCGCAGATTGTGCCATTTTCCATGCGGTTGATGCCGACATCGATCACAATGGCGTCTTCGCGTATCCATGCTCCAGGAATAAAGGCGGGCTTGCCTACGGCGACGACGAGCAGTTCTGCGGTGCCGACCAACTCGCGCAGATTTTTGGTGAAGCGGTGGCAGGTGGTTACCGTGCATCCTGCCAAGAGCAGTTCCAAAGACATCGGGCGGCCAACAATATTGGAGGCGCCCACGACCACGGCATTCAAGCCTTTCAGGTCGATGTCTAAGGTGTTCAGCATCGTGATGATGCCGCGCGGAGTGCACGGGCGCAGCAAAGGCATGCGCAGCGCGAGACGGCCAACATTGTAAGGGTGGAAACCATCCACATCCTTGTTGGGGTCAATGCGCTCGATGACGCGTTCGGCATTGATCTGCGCGGGCAAAGGAAGTTGGACGAGGATCCCGTCGACGCTGTCATCCTGATTGAGTTCTTCGACCAGGCGCAGTAAATCAGCCTCGCTGGCGTCGCCTGGCAGAGTGTACGATAACGAGCGCATGCCGGCTTTTTCGCACGAGCGGCGCTTGTTGTTGACGTAGATGGCGGAAGCGGCATTGTCACCTACCAGAATGACGGCCAGGCAGGGCGCCCTTTTGCCTTGTTCAAGGCGTTGTTCGATGCGTTGCTTGATGTTCGCGAGCAATTGCTCCGCGATTGCCTTGCCATTAATGATTTGCGCAGCCATGATGAATTCTAATGTTTCAGATTGTGCCTATTTTAGCAGATTAAATTGACCGGACGGCCCGGATTGCGTATAGTTGCAACCCCTCGGGGTGTAGCGTAGCCTGGTAGCGCGCCTGGTTTGGGACCAGGATGTCGGGAGTTCGAATCTCTCCACCCCGACCACATTTCAAGTGGTCTTCTCAAGCAGTATTTGCGATTGCTTTCCACGCCCGATGCGGCATTAGCTCAGCTGGATAGAGCAACGGCCTTCTAAGCCGTAGGTCACACGTTCGAGTCGTGTATGCCGCACTTTCAGCGGTTCCGGCACGTCAGCACTACATCAATTTAGCGGAATGGAGCGGGTGACGGGAATCGAACCCGCGTATTTTGCTTGGGAAGCAAATGTTCTACCATTGAACTACACCCGCAGTTGAGGATGCCCGGAACGCGCTGGCTGGACTCTAGAATAACGAAATCCCCGGTTAAACCGCTATAATAACGCACGGTTCGGGAAGTGAGCCTGTGCCGCTGGCGTTTGCAGCATCTGCGACGCCGCCGATTTTACTTGAATTGATAGCATTCACACAATTGATTGACCTCACCATCAACGGACAGCCGCGCAGTTTCGACAGCGCCGATTTTACCGTCGCCCAATTGGTCAGCCGCATGGGGCTGGAAGGCAAGCGCATCGCCATTGAGCGCAATGGCGAAATCGTTCCGCGTGCCGCCTTCGGGCAAGTTCTCCTGATGCCCGGCGACAGGCTGGAAATTGTCGGGGCGGTCGGTGGGGGGTAAGGAAACAATGGACGTTTTGACAATCGCCGGAAAAACCTACGACTCACGTCTGTTGGTCGGTACCGGGAAGTACAAGGATTTTCAGCAGACGCGTGCTGCGATTGATGCCAGTGGTGCGCGTATCGTAACTGTCGCGATACGGCGCACCAATATCGGCCAGAATGCTGGCGAGCCTTCCTTGCTCGAGTTTCTCCCGCCCGAGCAGTTTACCTATCTGCCCAATACTGCCGGTTGCTATAGTGCAGAGGATGCAGTACGCACGTTGCGCCTGGCGCGCGAGCTGCTGGACGGGCACAAGCTGGTCAAGCTGGAAGTATTGGGCGACCCGCATACGCTGTATCCTAACGTGGTAGAAACCATCGCGGCGGCGGAAACCCTGGTGAACGAGGGGTTCGACGTGATGGTATACACATCGGATGACCCCATCATCGCCAAACGACTGGAAGACATCGGCTGTTGCGCGGTGATGCCACTGGCTTCGCTGATTGGTTCCGGCATGGGCATACTAAACCCCTGGAACCTGCAGATCATCATCGAAAATGCCAAGGTGCCGGTACTGGTGGATGCCGGAGTTGGCACGGCTTCGGATGCCGCCATCGCGATGGAGCTCGGGTGCGACGGTATCCTGATGAATACTGCCATCGCGGCAGCACAGAATCCGGTGCTGATGGCCTCTGCCATGAGAAAAGCGGTCGAGGCCGGGCGTGAGGCATTTCTGGCCGGGCGCATGGCGAAAAAACTCTATTCCGCTTCGCCGAGCTCTCCCACCACAGGACTTATCAGTTAAAAGGCGCGTTGCCCATGCCCTCGCACAAACACTATCAATTTTCCGTGGCGGTTGAAACAGCGTTTGTGCCGGAGCAGTCCGACGAAGCGCAGGGGCGCTACGTTTTCTCCTACACCATTACGATTTCCAATACGGGCAGCGTGGCTGCCCAGCTGATCAGCAGGCACTGGGTGATTACCGATGCCAACAATCAGGTGCAGGAGGTGCGTGGTTTGGGGGTGGTCGGGGCGCAACCGCTGCTGCAACCGGGCGAGCATTTTCAGTACACCAGTGGTACGGTTATCGCGACGCCGGTGGGCACCATGCATGGCAGTTACCAGATCACCGCAGAAGACGGTACGCAGTTC
>CAMLDQ010000063.1 GCA_946478965.1 uncultured Methylobacillus sp.
GACTTGCGTATTGCGTGCAACGTTGCGCAGCGTATCGCCGCGCTTCGTTACATAGGTATCTGTATTAGATGGCTTTTCCTGCGGAGCAGCTAGCGGGCTGCCTGGCGTACCGGGGGGCGATACGCGTTTGCTAGTGTTTTTTTTTGAGGGAGTTGCCGCCGAGGGCAGTTGTTCGCTAGCTGCGGCGCCTGCCCGCTCCCCGTAACCAGGAGGATCCAACAAAGCCGTATATTCACGCAACAGACGACCCGTCGGCCAATCGACCTGAATCAGCATATCGAGAAAAGGGTCGTTAACCGGCTGCTTCGTACTCAGCTTGAGCACCGGCGAACCATCCGCCTTGTTCGCCAACTCTACGCGTATTCCGCCAAGCGCCGCGGTACGGTCAACGCCTTGTTCGGCATAGGTATCGGCTGTTGCAATCCGGGCCGTCAATGCGGACAACTCGTCCTTGCTTCCCGAAATGTCGATCTCGGCCGCCAGCGGCTCGCCCAGACCGGACATCACCGTCATTTTTCCGAGCCCTGCCGCATCGGCGGCAAACGGCATCAACGCAAGGCATACCGCCAGGGAAATCCGCTTGATTTTGGAGTTATGCACTATCCCACCCTTATCCGACACACTTATATTTATCACGCTAACATCAATCAGTTAGACATGCAAGCTCATCCCACACATTATGTTTTGCGCGAAACTAGGCCTCAACCAGAATACGCAACATGCGCCGCAACGGCTCCGCCGCACCCCACAACAACTGATCACCCACGGTAAAAGCGGATAGATATTCAGGTCCCATGCTCATTTTGCGCAAACGGCCGACCGGCACACCCAGGGTTCCGGTCACGGCAGCCGGGGTCAGCGCTCGCATGCTGGCTTCGCGTTCGTTGGGAACGACTTTGACCCAGTCATTGGCGGATGCCAGCATTCCCTCAATTTCGTCGAGCGGTACATCGCGCTTCAGTTTGATGGTCAACGCCTGGCTATGGCAACGCATCGCACCGATACGAACGCAAAGTCCGTCAATCGGGGTCGGATTGGCCTCGCGCCCCAGAATTTTGTTGGTTTCCGCACCGCCCTTCCACTCCTCCTTGCTCTGCCCGTTGCCGAGGTCCTTGTCGATCCAGGGAATCAGCGAACCGGCAAGCGGCACGCCGAAGTGTGCGGTCGGCAGCCTGTCGTCACGCAGCGTGCCCGCCACTTCACGATCGATATCGAGGATCGCCGAGGCAGGGTCGGCCAGCAGATCGCCGGCCACACGATGCACTTCACCCATCTGCTTCAGCAGTTCGCGCATGTTCTGCGCACCCGCGCCCGAAGCCGCCTGATAGGTCATCGAGGTTGCCCATTCGACAAGATTCTCGCGAAACAGCCCGCCCAGCGCCATCAGCATCAGCGATACCGTGCAGTTGCCGCCGATCCAGTTGCGGCGGCCCTCTGACAATGACTGATCGATCACGTTGCGATTGACCGGATCCAGAATGATGACGGCATCCTTTTCCATGCGCAGCGTAGAAGCAGCATCAATCCAGTGGCCGTTCCAGCCGGCTTCGCGCAACTTAGGGAAAATCTCGGTGGTGTAGTCGCCGCCCTGGCATGAAACGATGGCATCCATCGCCATCAGCTCGTCCATCGCCCTCGCATCCTTGAGCGGCGGAATCTCCTTGCCGACATCCGGCCCCTTTCCGCCAGGGTTCGAGGTAGTGAAAAACACCGGATCGATCAGCTCGAAATCGTTTTCCTCGCGCATACGCTGCATGAGGACGGAACCAACCATGCCACGCCAGCCGATAAAGCCTACTTGCATTTTGCGTTCATCTCCTAAAGGGCAGCGACGACAGCGTCGCCCATGGCATTGCAGCCAACCTTGGTACATCCTTCGGTATGGATATCGGCCGTCCGGTGACCTTGCGCCAGCGCCTTCTTGACTGCATCTTCAATGCGCAAGGCATTGGCTTCGTCACCGAAGGTATAGCGCAGCATCATGGCCGCGGACAGAATGGTCGCCAAGGGGTTGGCGATATCCTTGCCCGCGATGTCCGGCGCCGAACCATGGCTGGGCTCATACATGCCCTTGTTGTTGGCGTCCAGCGAGGCGGACGGCAGCATGCCGATGGAGCCGGTCAGCATCGAGGCTTCGTCGGACAGAATATCGCCGAAGATGTTGCCGGTCACCATCACGTCGAACTGCTTGGGCGCCCGCACCAGCTGCATCGCCGCGTTGTCGACGTACATATGGCTGAGCTCGACTTCCGGATAGTCCTTGGACAGCTCGATCATCACCTGGCGCCAGAGTTCGGTGGTTTCCAGCACATTGGCCTTGTCCACCGAGCACACTTTTCTGTTGCGCTTCATCGCGATGTCGAACGCAACTCGCCCGATGCGTTTGATCTCGGACTCGTTGTACCGCATGGTGTTGATGCCTTCACGCTCGCCGTTCTGCAGCGTGGAAATACCGCGCGGCTGACCGAAATAGATATCGCCGGTAAGTTCGCGCACGATCATGATATCGAGACCGCTTACCACCTCGGGCTTCAGCGTGGAGGCGGAAGCGAGTTCCGGATACAGCAGTGCCGGGCGCAGGTTGGCAAACAGCCCAAGCTCCTTGCGGATGCGCAGTAAGCCACGCTCCGGACGCTTGTCGCGCGGCAGCGTGTCGTATTTCCAGTCGCCCACGGCGCCGAGCAGTACCGCGTCGGCCTCCTTGGCCAGCTTGAGTGTCGCTTCCGGCAGCGGATCGCCCGCAGCTTCGTAACCGGCACCGCCGATGGGAGCTTCTTCCATTTCCAGACCGATAGCGAGCGCATGCAGCACTTTGACGGCCTGCGCCACGATTTCGGGACCGATGCCGTCACCCGGCAATACAGCGATTTTCATGAAATACTTCCAGATTCAGTTTAGTTAAAAAGCCAAGTTCGAATAGTTATTGGTTAAACAACCAAGGCTGCTGAATGCGATGCTTCGCCTCGAACGCCTTGATCGCGTCGACATGACGCAGGGTAAGGCCAATGTCATCAAAGCCATTGAGCAGACAATACTTGCGGTGGGCATCCACTTCAAAGGTAAAGTTCTGCCCAGCCGGTGTCGTCACCACCTGTTTTTCCAGATCGACTTTCAGTTTGTAGCCTTCATTCGCGGCGACTTCCTTGAACAACTGATCGACGCTCGCAGCATCCAGCTTAATCGGCAGGATGCCGTTCTTGAAACAGTTATTGAAGAAAATGTCGGCAAAGCTCGGCGCAATGATCGCGCGGAAGCCGAAGTCCAGCAGCGCCCAGGGCGCATGCTCGCGACTGGAGCCGCAACCGAAGTTTTCACGCGTCAGCAGCACGGAAGCGCCCTGGTAGCGCGGCTGATTCAATACGAAATCCGGGTTCAGCGGACGTTTGCTGTTGTCCATGCCAGGTTCGCCATGATCCAGATAGCGCCATTCGTCGAAGGCGTTGGGGCCGAAACCGCTACGCTGAATCGACTTCAGGAACTGCTTGGGAATAATGGCATCGGTATCGACGTTGGCACGGTCCAGCGGTGCCACCAAGCCGTCTAGCGTTATGAAAGCCTGCATTATTTGCTGCTCGATTTCTGAATCGCTTCACCGGCCTTTTCGATATCCTGGCCCATGCCGTGAACCGTGTTGCAGCCTGCCAGGAACAAAGCCAAGGCCACCAACCCTACGAATTTCTTCATAACTCCCCCGTTAAATCAACTGCCTGACATCGACAAAATGCCCTGCAATGGCCGCCGCCGCCGCCATTTCCGGGCTTACCAGATGGGTGCGTCCACCCTGCCCCTGTCGTCCCTCGAAGTTGCGATTGGACGTCGAAGCGCAACGCTCACCAGGTTCCAGACGGTCGGCATTCATTGCCAGACACATCGAACACCCCGGCTCACGCCACTCGAAACCGGCTTCCTTGAAAACTTGATCCAGGCCTTCCGACTCGGCCTGGGCCTTGACCAGCCCGGAGCCCGGCACCACCAGCGCCAGCTTTACATTGGCAGCGACCTTCTTGCCCTTGGCGATAGCGGCCGCTGCGCGCAGATCCTCGATCCGGGAATTGGTGCAGGAGCCGATGAATACTTTGTCGATCTGGATGTCGCTGATCGGCATGTTGGCCTGAATGCCCATGTAGCTGTAGGCCCGCTCCCAATCCCCACGCTGCACATCGTCCTTGGCCTGGGCGAGATCAGGCACGCGGCCTTCCACTCCCACCACCATTTCAGGGGAAGTCCCCCAGGTCACTTGCGGCTGAATGGTTTCGGCCGCCAATTCGACCACGGCATCGAATGCCGCGCCTTCATCGCTATGCAACGTGCGCCAGCAGGCAGTAGCCGCCTCCCATTGTTCCGCCGTCGGCGCAAACGGGCGCCCCTTGACGTACTGGATCGTAGTTTCATCCACGGCCACCATACCGGCGCGTGCACCGGCTTCGATCGCCATGTTGCACAAAGTCATGCGGCCTTCCATGGAAAGTGCGCGAATGGCAGAGCCGGCAAATTCGATCGCATAGCCGGTGCCGCCTGCGGTACCGATCCGGCCGATGATTGCCAGCGCAACGTCCTTGGCTGTCACGCCTTTTTGCAACTGCCCTTCCACCTTCACCAGCATCGCCTTGGATTTCTTGGCAACCAGGCACTGCGTTGCCAGCACATGCTCTACTTCGCTGGTGCCGATACCGTGCGCCAACGCGCCGAACGCGCCATGCGTACTGGTATGCGAATCGCCGCAGACCACGGTCATTCCAGGCAAGGTCGCACCCTGCTCGGGGCCGATCACATGCACGATGCCCTGACGCTGGTCGGCCATCCTGAATTCCGTCACACCGAAATCGGCGCAATTCTTGTCCAGCGTTTCCACCTGCAGCCGCGACACCGGATCCGCAATGCCCTGGCTACGGTCGGTCGTCGGCACATTGTGGTCGGGCACGGCAAGAATGGATTGCACACGCCACGGCTTGCGACCGGCCAGCTTGAGGCCTTCAAAGGCCTGCGGGCTGGTCACTTCATGCACCAGGTGGCGGTCGATCCAGATCAGCGCCGTACCATCGGCTTCCTGATGGACGACGTGGGATTCCCAGAGTTTGTCGTAAAGCGTTTTAGCTGTCATAACATTCCGTAAACATTAATCGCGGAAGTTGCCGAACTTCAGCGGAAAATCAGTTACCGATTTTTTTACATGCGCGATCGCTTCCTGCAATATGTCGCGCTTGGCGCCATTCACGCGCACGGTATCGCCCTGGATACTGGCCTGAACTTTGAGCCCGGAATCCTTGATGAGTTTCACCAGCCGCTTGGCCAGATCGCCATCGATACCGTCCCGGATTCGCATTTCCTGCTTGGCCTTGTTGCCAGACACTTTCTGCACGTCCTGCTGGTCGAGCCGTTTGCTGCTGTCCGGCTCCTTCTTTTCCATGGCCGGGAACAGGATGTCCTTGATCTGGTCGAGCTGGAAGTCCGAATCACCGAACAGCGTGATCGTCTTGTCCTTCTCGTTCAGCTCCACGTTCGCGGACGTGCCCTTGAAGTCGTAACGGTTGCCGATCTGACGCGCGGCCACATCCACCGAGTTCTTGATCGCGACCATGTCGGCTTCGGAAGTGATATCAAATGAAGGCATTGTTTTCTCCGGCTACTGTGTCAGCGCCACCCCTGCTAGACGCCGTGCGTGCAGACAGTACACCTAGTACGGCAAGCACAAGCAACAAGGCAGGGGCAAGCAGTCATCATTCGAAGTGGCAGACGTAATCCAGAGTCTCGACGGTCTCGATATCGAAGCTGGAATTGCCCGGTACGGCAAATTTCTCGCCGGCACCGTAGGTTTTCCATTCCTCTTCCCCCTTGAGGCGCACCTTGCACACGCCGGAGTTGATTTCCATCAGCTCGGGCGAGCCGGTATTGAAGGTCAGCGAGCTCGGAAAAATCACTCCGACCGTGCAGCGCGTGCCGTTCGGGAACATCACGGTATGACTGACGCACTTGCCGTCGAAATAGACGTTGGCTTTCTTCTTGACGCTGACGTTGTCGAACTGTGCCATGATTGATTAACCTTTCCTGTTGCGTAAATTGGCTGCAATGCGCATGCGCAGCGCGTTAAGCTTGATGAAGCCGCCTGCATCCTTCTGGTCGTAGGCGCCGGCGTCATCCTCGAAGGTGGCGATAGTCGGGTCGAACAGCGAATCGGTCTTGCTATCGCGGCCGACCACGATCACATTGCCCTTGTAGAGCTTGAGCCGGACGAAACCGTTGACGTTCTGCTGTGTGTGGTCGATCAGCGTTTGCAGTGCGACGCGCTCCGGGCTCCACCAGTAGCCGTTGTAGATCAGGCTGGCGTAGCGCGGCATCAAATCGTCCTTCAAATGCGCCACTTCGCGGTCCAGCGTCAGCGATTCGATAGCGCGGTGCGCCTTCAGCATGATGGTGCCGCCCGGGGTTTCGTAGCAGCCGCGCGACTTCATGCCGACGTAGCGGTTTTCCACCAGATCCAGACGACCGATGCCGTGCTTGCCACCCAGCTTGTTCAGCTCGGCCAGCACCTCGTGCGCCGCCATGCGCTTGCCGTTCAGCGCGACGATATCGCCGCGGGCGTACTCGATATCCAGATATTCGGCGGAGTCCGGCGCCTTTTCCGGACTCACGGTCCAGCGCCACATGTCTTCCTCGGCTTCCGCAGCCGGGTTTTCCAGATGTCGGCCTTCGTAGCTGATGTGCAGCAGGTTGGCGTCCATGGAGTACGGGCTGCCGCCTTGCTTGTGCTTCATTTCGACCGGGATGCCGTGCTGCTCGGCGTAGGCCAGCAGTTTCTCCCGGCTCAAAAGATCCCACTCGCGCCATGGTGCGATCACCTTGACGCCGGGCTTGAGCGCATAAGCGCCCAGTTCGAAACGCACCTGGTCGTTGCCCTTGCCGGTGGCGCCGTGGGAAATCGCATCCGCACCAGTTTCGTTGGCGATCTCGACAAGACGCTTGGCGATCAGCGGGCGGGCAATCGAGGTGCCCAGCAGATACTCGCCTTCATAAACGGTATTGGCGCGGAACATCGGAAACACGAAATCGCGCACGAACTCCTCGCGCAGGTCGTCGATGTAGATTTCCTTGACGCCGAATTTCTTCGCTTTCTCGCGTGCGGGTTCCAGTTCCTCGCCCTGGCCGATATCGGCGGTAAAGGTAACCACCTCACATTGATACGTATCCTGCAGCCACTTCAGGATCACCGACGTATCCAGCCCACCGGAGTAGGCCAGCACGACTTTTTTCACATCGCTCATCAATCGCTTCCTTAGCAAACCTTAATGTACAAACAATTCAAACGAAACCAGAAAACTCGCAAACACCATCACCGCCAGGCCGAGCAGAAAAATGCGATCCGCATAACGCTCCAGCATGGCCCGGTAATCCGTGTGACGGATGGACCAGTACGACAGGAAGGTGCTGCACAGGAACAGCAGGCTGTCCACCGCCATCAATTCGTCCGCCCAGGAGGCGAAAGTGCGGTTGGGCGTGATGTGGATCACCGTGATGACCGTCACGCACACACCCACCATGGTTGAAGAGACCGGCAGGATATGGTTGGAAAGCCCCGACTCCTTGCGTTCCGCCATCAATCTCAGGCTTTAACCTGCCCCAGCATCAACAATTCCATTAGCGCCTTCTGCGTATGCAGGCGGTTCTCCGCCTCGTCCCACACCACGCTGTGCGGCCCGTCGATCACTTCTGCCGCAACTTCCTCGCCGCGATGCGCGGGCAGGCAATGCATGAACAGCGCATCCTTGGCGGCGACACGCATCATGTCGGCGTCCACCTGCCAGTCGGCGAAATCGCGCATGCGCTCCTCGTTTTCCGCCTCGAAGCCCATGGAAGTCCACACGTCCGTGGTTACCAGGTCGGCATCCCGCGCCGCTTCCATCGGGTCGGCAAATTCCTCGTAATGCTCGTGGCCGTAAAGCCCGGCACGCTCCTGCTCCACCTCGTAACCGGGCGGCGTGGACACGTGCACATTGAAGTCCAGCACTTCCGCCGCCTGCAACCAGGTGTTGCAGACATTGTTGGAATCGCCGATCCACGCCACCGTCTTGCCCTGGATCGGGCCGCGGTGCTCGATGAAGGTGAAGATATCGGCCAGAATCTGGCATGGGTGGTATTCGTTGGTCAGCCCGTTGATCACCGGCACGCGCGAATTGGCGGCGAAGCGCTCGATGATCTCCTGCTCGAAGGTGCGGATCATGACGATGTCGCTCATGCGCGAAATCACCTGCGCCGCATCCTCGACCGGCTCGCCACGACCAAGCTGCGAATCGCGCGTATTCAGGTAGATCGCGGCGCCGCCGAGCTGCTGCATGCCCGCTTCAAAGGATAAACGCGTGCGCGTGCTCGCCTTCTCGAAAATCATCACCAGCGTACGGTCGAACAGGGGATGATACGGCTCATAGCGCTTGAACTTGTCCTTGATCCAACGCGCACGCTCGAACAAATGCTCCAGTTCCTCGCGCGTCAGATCCTTGAATTGAAGGAAGTGCTTGATCATGTTGTCTAGCTCGCTTGGCTCAAAAAGTTCTTTACCAGCGGCACCAGCATATCTACCAGCTGCTGCGCCTCGTCCTGGCTGATCACCAGCGGCGGCAGCAATCGAATGACCTTGTCCGCCGTCACGTTGATCAGCAATCCGGCCGCCAGCGCCTGCTTGACCAAATCGCCGCATGGACGATCCAGTTCCACACCGATCATCAGGCCGGCATTGCGAATGACCACAACACCCGGCAATCCGCCCAAGTTTTTCTGCAGCGCCTGGCGTATCCAGTCGCCCACCTGCTCGGCATGGGCGCACAAGGCTTGCTCGTCAATCGCCTCCAGCGTCGCCAACGCGGCGGAACACGCCAACGGGTTGCCACCGAAGGTGGAACCATGGTTGCCGGGCTGGAACACGTCGGCGGCCTTGCCGCGCGCAAGGCACGCACCGATCGGCACGCCGGAGCCCAGGCCCTTGGCCAGCGTCATCACGTCCGGCACGATATCGCTGTGCTGAAAGGCAAACAAGGTGCCGGTGCGGGCAATGCCGCTCTGCACTTCGTCCAGCATCAGCAACCAGCCGTTCTTGTCGCAAATCTGGCGCAACCCTTCCAGATAGGCTTTAGCATCCTTGGGAATCACCACGCCGCCCTCGCCCTGTACCGGCTCGACCAGCACGGCCACGATATTGGCGTTATGCTGCGCGACCTGCTTGACCGCTTCAATATCGTCGAACGGCACGCGCACGAAGCCCGCCACCAGCGGCTCGAAACCCGCCTGCACCTTGCGGTTGCCGGTCGCAGAAAGCGTCGCCATGGTGCGGCCGTGGAAGGCCTTGTCCATCACGATGATTTCGGGATGCTCTATGCCTTTCTTGTGCCCGTAGAGCCTGGCCAGCTTGATCGCCGCCTCGTTGGCTTCACATCCGGAATTGCAGAAGAACACGCGATCCATGCCGGAGCGCTCCGCCAGGCGGTCAGCCAGCAGGCTTTGCTCGGCGATGTTATAGATGTTCGACACGTGGATCAGGCGCGCCGCTTGCTCCGCAATCGTCTTGACCAGCTTGGGGTGCGCATGTCCGAGGCCGTTGACCGCAACACCTGCCAGCGCATCCAGGTAACGTCGCCCGGCATCGTCCCAGAGCCAAACGCCCTCGCCGCGCACAAAGGTGACCGGCAGGCGGCCATAGGTATTCATCAAATGTTGCGTCATATCAAGTAACCAAAAAGTAAAAATGCACACGGCGGCAAAAGCCGCCGTGTGCAGCAATTGCCGAAATCTTCTACAACCCGAAAATCGCTCGGTGCGACAACCCGCCGGCCATGAAGAAAAGCAAAGGGATCGACAGCATCGTGTTGGTACGCGACGCGAGGAAGGCTATGCGTCGCGCCTTGTTCTTCTCATCGTCCGTAGCGGGCGTCATGCCCAGTATCTTTTTCTGGTTGGGCCAGATCAGCACCCAGACGTTGAACAGCATGATCGTCCCTAGCCAAGCGCCCACGCCGATTGGCGCCATTTCGGGCTTCAGGGAAAATGCCGCACCAAAATTCGGGCCTAACAATGCCGCCCCAGCCAGCCAGGTCACCACGGCCGCCCAACGGAACCAGAGCAAGGCGCGCGGCGCGACATGCTTGGTAATGCCGGCGGCAGAGCCGTCCGCTGCGGCCGCCTTGAGCGCCGGCACCTGCACCAGGTTGAAGTAATACAGCAGGCCGATCCAGGTGATTCCAGCAAGGAAATGGATCCACCGCGCCAATGCAGGTACGAGTTCCATGGCTACACTCCCGCCAGAATGAAATTTTTCAAAAAGAAATAAAGCACAACCGTGACAACCAGGCCCGAAACGATGGTTCCGGCGATGGAATCCAGAGGATTTTTCATGTTTTCCGCACCCGCGTACAGCCGCTATTATTTAAAGTGGGAAGCGTATCCTAAATCGCCGCGACGGGCAAGAAAACCGCTGCATTGGAACGCGGGAGCACGCCGATTTATCCAGCGTAATCAGCGCGTCACAAAACCGGGGGCAAAGATTTTGCCTTGAAAAAATCCCCCGTTCAGGCAAAATGGCGGGCTCTTCGTTTTGTCATATGGCTCCGGTTCAAGTTCTTCGGAAACACTCGGGGGACACTAGAAAATTATGTCACTTGCGAAAATCACTCCTATCCAGCGCCCTTCCCGCCCGCAATTACCGGTTTCCTGGTACGTCGATCCAGATATCTATGCGCTTGAACAAAAAACGCTTTTTCCGCAGGCGCCGCAATACATCGGCCATGAGCTGATGGTGCCCAACCCCGGCGACTATCACTCGCTGGAATGGATGCATCACGGCAAGGCACTGGTGCACAACAGCCACGGCATTGAACTGATCAGCAATATCTGCCGCCACCGCCAGGCGCTGATGCTGAAGGGACGCGGCAACGCACAGAACATCGTTTGCCCGATCCACCGCTGGACCTACGACCTGCAAGGCAAACTGCTGGGCGCGCCGCATTTCGAGGAAAAACCCTGCCTCGACCTCGGCAAGACTGCCTTGCAAAACTGGAACGGCCTGCTGTTCAACAGCCAGCGCGACATCGTAAAAGACCTGGGCAAGCTGGGCTTCCTCAAGGATTTCGACTTCAGCGGCTTCATGCTTGACCGTGTCATGGTCGACGAATACGACTTCAACTGGAAAACCTTCATCGAAGTCTATCTCGAAGACTACCACGTCGATCCTTTCCACCCCGGGCTTGGCAACTTCGTCAATTGCGCCGACCTGCAATGGGAGTTCGGTGAAAATTACAGCGTGCAATCGGTCGGGGTAAACCGCAACCTCGAAAAATCGGGCTCTCCCGTTTACCGCAAATGGCAGGAACAGGTACTGCAGTACAACAACGGCACGACGCCGAAATACGGCGCCATCTGGCTGGTGTATTACCCTTTCCTGATGCTGGAATGGTATCCGCACGTACTGGTGGTCTCGCACGTCATCCCGCGCGGCCCGCACGCCTGCACCAATGTGGTGGAGTTCTACTATCCGGAAGACATCGCCCTGTTCGAGCGTGAATTCATCGAGGCCGAACAGGCAGCCTACAAGGAAACCGCCATCGAGGACGAGGAAATCTGCCAGCGCATGCACGAAGGCAGAAAAGCCCTGCATGCCCAGGAACTCGACGAATACGGCCCCTACCAGCACCCGATGGAAACCGGGATGGAGCACTTCCACCTCTGGGTCAAGGCGCAACTGGAGCCGCACCTCGGCTGAGCTCAGCAGGCTGTGGATGCTATCGCACAGCCTGCATCTGCCTACACCGAGGGACCTGCCACTGCTCGCAGCACTCGGCGCTTGTGCTACGCTGGCACAACGGGCGATGAAACGC
>CAMLDQ010000064.1 GCA_946478965.1 uncultured Methylobacillus sp.
CGCGTCGCCGCCTGAACGCAGCTCACCCGATCGAGCAGGTCGGCGGCCAACTGCGCGCGATGATGCCGTGGATCGCCAAGAACAAGCTGGTCGACCAAAGCAAGAACTAACCAGCTCGAAAAAAACGACGGGGCAAGGCACATTCAAGGCCGTGCCCCGTTTTTTTATTAGGCCATCGCCCAAGGATTTATCTTGAACAATTATCCGCACCCCATCATCGCTCGCGAAGGCTGGCCATTCCTCGCCGCTTCCTTCGGGCTGTCATTGGCAGCCACCTTCTGGTGTGCCGTCTGGTCGGCACCGCTCTGGCTGCTCACCCTGTTCATTCTGCAATTCTTCCGCGACCCGCCACGCACCCTGCCGGCGCAAGAGAATGTTGTCATCTCCGCTGCCGACGGCAAGGTCATCGCCGTCGGCAAGGCTTTCGATGAATTCATGCAACGCGATGCGCTGAAGATCAGCGTATTCATGAACGTCTTCAATGTGCATTCGAATCGCAGCCCGGTGGACGGCACCATCGAGAAACGCTGGTATTCCCCCGGCAAGTTCTTCAATGCCGCGCTGGATAAGGCTTCGCTGGAGAACGAGCGCAATGCGCTCTGGATCAAAACCACCTCCGGACAGGACATCACCTGCGTACAGATCGCGGGATTGATCGCCCGCCGCATCCTGTGTTACGTCGATGTCGGCAACACGCTGAAAAAAGGGCAGCGCTACGGATTCATCCGTTTCGGCTCGCGCGTGGATATCTACCTGCCGCTTACGGCCAAGCCGAAAGTAACCCTGGGTGAAAAAGTCGCGGCGGGGACGACGATTCTGGCTGAACTCTGAGGTTAGTGAGCGGATATCCCGGCTTAAGCCGGGATTGTCCTGTTGGGAAAATCAGGAAGCCCTCGCACGCGCTTGCGGCGAGGGTTTCTTTTTGTGCTGGGCAGGCCGATCCGCCCCGAGATGCGTGACCAGTTCATTCAACGCCTGCCGGTAGACATCGCGCTTGAACTCGATGACGCCTTCCAGCGGAACCCAGTAATCGCTCCACCGCCAGGCATCGAACTCGGGATGAGTGCTGGCGCGCAAAGAGACATCGCTGTCGCGTCCCACCAGCCGGAGCAAGAACCAGATTTGCTTCTGCCCCTTGTACGTCCCTCGCCACTCGCGTTTTACCCAGTGCGAAGGCACATCGTACCGTAGCCAATCGCGCGTACGCCCCAGTATCTTGACGTGCTGGGGCAACAGCCCGACCTCTTCGGTCAGTTCACGATACATCGCCTGCTCCGGCGTTTCCCCATGCTTGATGCCGCCTTGCGGAAATTGCCAGGAATGCTCGCGAATGCGCTTTCCCCAAAACACCTTGTTGTGGGCATTGCAAATAATGATGCCGACGTTAGGCCGGTAACCGTCACGGTCTATCATGGCCAGAATAACCTTAATTAACTGACGCCATTCTTTCATATTTTGCATGCTCAGGAAAGGGACAGCCTCACGCCAGGGCCCAATCCAAATAGCCAATACGCATACTCATTCGGTTTTATGATTTTTGTTCATCGCCGTTGGAGGCTTCCTGCACAAAGGTAGCGAATACGACAGATGGCAACCACCCTCAGACAGGCGGATATCACATAGCTAATCAGACATAGCAAAATCAGGAGGACGGCAAAATGAAATGCGTTGCAAGAATGCGAGCATTTTCTCTTGTTGAGATGCTCATTTTGGTTTTGATCGTTGGAGTACTACTTGGCCTGAGTGCGCCACAATTCGGAAAAATGCTTACTCGCTACCGGCTAAAATCCGCCACGGACACCCTGTATTACAGCCTGCACACAGCCAGATCCGAGGCTATCAAGCGCAACGCCAAGATTCGCCTCAACTTCAGATCGAGCAACGGCGGCGCATCGTGGTGCTACGGACTGAAGCTGGGAGCAAGCTGTGACTGTACAGTGCAAAACTCGTGCGAACTGGATGGTATCGAACGCGTCATCACCAGCAAGCAATTTCCTAATGTGGTCATGGAAGCACACATTTCATCTCCTGGAGATCATTTCACGTTCAAAAACATGAAATGGGTCATGGACGCGACATACGGCCACGTACGCTTCACTTCCAAGGATCAGGAGCAGTTGCGCGTCATCATCAACAGAATCGGCAGAATCCGTCTCTGCTCCCCTGATGGCGAGGCCAATGTCCCGGGCTATTCGACCGCCTGCTGAGCTTCGTATGCGATGATACTCCCCATGGATTTCCACACCCCATTGACTACCGCCAACGATAGGCCATGGCGCAGCCCGCTTTTAAGGCAACTGCGCATGCTCCGCATGCCGCTGTGGGCAATCTTGCTGTCCAGCTCCGTTCACTTGCTTGTTTACACTGTGTTGTCAGCGTACGTCTCTCCCTATCCTGCCCAGTATTCCACACGAGCACCTATTCAACTGACTATTACGTCCGTGCAAGACAGCTCAGCTCGCGACCACGCTGAAATGGCAGCCGATTCCTTGCACCAGCATATCGACGGCAGAGCCAAGCCAGCCGCTCTACTCCGTCACCCCGAGCAAGCTGCGCCTTTGCAAACACCGGAACTACCCACGTACTTCGAATTCAAGGAGTTGGATAACCCGATCAAACCGCTGGAAGACATCGAGCCGGCTACCCCGCCCGGCGCCGATCCCAACATTTCAGGCTCGATTACGCTTGATTTATATTTGGATAAAAACGGCATAGTCGAAAAGACGTCTGTCGCTGATTCAACCCTGGATCCCCGATACGCAAAATCAGCTGCAGAAAGTTTTCTGCTCCGCAAATTCGAACCTGGCATGCGTGAAGGCATGCCAGTGAGAACGCATCTCCGTATCGTTATCCGTTACCAGCCCCCCCATCCTGCAAATACCATCCCAGCGAGGAATGGCGTCATTCAATAGATACCGCTTGGCTTGCATATTGAGCCGCTTGTCGGTGAAATGTTAACTTGGTATCGAAAACCTCATACAGTTACGCTATCTTGGGAGTATGGAAAAAATGAACAAACATATTCGTGGATTTACGCTGATTGAGCTGATGATCACAGTGGTGATCGTCGGAATTTTGGCCAGCGTCGCATTGCCCAGCTACAGAAACCATGTCATCCGCAGCAAGCGCTCCTCTGCCGAAGCGCAAATGATGGATATCGCCAGCCGCGAACAGCAATACCTCATTTCAAACCGGGTCTATGCGAGCTGCTCCACGCTGAGCAGCGACTGTACGGCGTTGAGTTTCACCCTGCAGGACGACGTCAAGACCAATTACCAGATGAAGGTCGATACCGTGGATGACCCGCCTTCCTTCACGATCACCCTCACTCCCATCAGCGGCACGACGCAGTCGAGCGACGGCAGCCTCACCCTCGACAGCGAAGGCAACAAGACCCCCGCCGACAAATGGACCAGATAGCCATGCGCCATGCAGCCATGAATCAGGCCGGGACCACCATGATCGAAGTCCTGGTCACGATTACCATCCTGCTCTTCGGCCTGCTCGGCCTGGCGGGCCTGCAGGCGCGCCTGCAGGTGGCGGAACTCGAGTCCTACCAGCGCGCCCAGGCGCTCATTCTGCTTGACGACATGGCCAGCCGGATCAGCGCGAACCGAACCAATGCTGGAGATTATGTCACCACCGCCAGCAGCCCACTGGGCGCCGGCATGACCTGCCCAACCACCAATACCACCACGCAGCAAAAGGACAGCGCCGAGTGGTGCGAAGCACTTCAGGGGGCAGCCGAAACATCGGGAAGCTCCAAAGTGGGCACACTCATCGGCGGGCGCGGTTGCGTTGAACTGCTCCCCGGTTCCGGGGTGGAATTTCTTGTAACGGTGGCGTGGCAGGGTGCTGCCCCCGTATCTGCTCCTCCAAGCAGCATCGCATGCGGGCAAAACGCCTACGATACTGGCACAAGCTGCACGGGGGATAAATGCCGTCGCTACGTCAGTACGGTTGTACGGATCGCCACACTGTCATGACAATACGTTTCCAGAATCTCATCCCAGATCGCAGTAATGTGTCCTCTTGTAACAGCGCAAGAGGCTTCAGCCTGATCGAACTGATGATTGCGATTACGCTTGGCATGCTCTTGATGACGGCCCTGGTATCGCTGTTTGTCAACATTTCGCGCAACAATATGCAAATGGCAAGCATCAACAGCCAGATCGAAAATGGCCGTTACGCGATTCAATTCATCGAAAACGACCTGGAGCATGCTGGATTCTGGGGCGGATATATCCCTGACTATGACGATCTGACAGCCACAACCACGGCAGACTTTCCTGCCGCCGTGCCTCCGCCTTGTCTCGACTACAGCTCTTGGGGCACCGCTTCACCGCTGGCTACCTCAAAGAGTTATTTCGATGCATTATTTGGAATTCCTGTAGACGCCTATGACGGCGTACCTTCGCAAAACTATGGTGGCACAGCTGTTAGCTGTTCCGGCGTAGTTACCAACAAGAAGGACAACACGGATGTATTGGTAATACGGCATGCTGATACCTGCGTTGCGGGAGTCGGCACTTGCGACGCGTATGACAGCAACAAGCTTTATTTCCAGTTTTCTCGATGCGAAACGGAAATCGGCAGTTCGAACAAGTACAAACTGGCCTCCACCGGATTGAATCTTACGCAGCGGGACTGCTCGACGACTGCGGACATCCGCAAATTCATCTCGGACATCTATTACATTCGGGATTACGCGAATACAGCGGGGGACGGTATTCCAACACTGATGCGATCGCAGTTCGACGAGTCAGGAGGAACGCTGGCGCACCAAACTGCAATCCCGCTGATCGAAGGCATAGAAGCGTTCCGGGTCGAACTCGGCATCGACAACGTCAGCGATTCCGGCGCAGCCGTTGACTATAGCACCGGCGTCACCTGGGCGGATTCAAGCAACCTGACCTCTCCAACCAACCGCGGGGATGGCAGTCCCGATGGCGACTATGTACATTGCGGAAGCACCGGGTGCACGCGTGATCAACTGGTCAACGTGGTCGCCGCCAAGCTCTACGTATTGGCGCGCGCCGACAAGGAGACTCCCGGATATACCGACAACAAAGTCTACACCCTGGGTAATGGGCTGACTTATTGCAGCACCACCAGCACCTCAACCGGATGCACGTTCAAGGTACTGAATCCGAACTACAAACACCACGCTTTCACCACTCTTGTGCGCCTGAACAATATTTCGATGCGAAGGGAAACTCCATGAAGATGCGAGCTCCTTTTCCGTCTTCTCAACGCGGGATAACCCTAGTCATCGGCCTGATCATGCTGGTGGTGATCACCCTGGTAATCACTACAGCCTTCACGCTCAGCCACTCCAACTTCCTCTCGGTAGGCAACATGCAGCGACGCGATGAAGCATTGGCGGCAGTCAACCAGGCTATTGAAAAGAAAATCGAATCGACGGCCTTTACAACCACGCCGACTGGCGGCACCACGACCGTCGACATCGATAATGACGGCCAGGACGATTACATCGTGACCTTTGCTGCACCGACCTGCGTTCGGGCTTACCAGGCGATCACCACCTCTTTCAGCAGTGTCACGCTGGGCGCCAGCATGTCCTCCTCCGGCATGTGGGACACGATCTGGGAGATCGATGCCACCGTCCAGGAATCACGCTCCGGAGCGGCCATCACCGGCAGTGGCGCAACAGCGCATGTCAAGGAAGGTATTCGTGTCCTGCTGACTGATAGTCAGAAATCAGCAGTTTGCGCCTAGAGAATGCAAGGCCTGAAAATTAGGAGTACATCATGAAGCGCCTTTTCTTATTACTTCTGGCTAGCGCATTGCTGGCATCATTCCAGCCGATTGCGGTTGCCGACGACATTGATCTCTTCGTCGGCGGCAACACCAACACGGTTGACCGCCCGAACGTGATCCTGGTCATCGACAATGCAGCAAACTTCTCCTCAAGCTCCACGTTCACCTGCCCGACATCGGGCGTAGTGACGGCACTGGCAAACACCGTGGGGGGGATTGAACAATGCGCCCTTTACAGCGTGATCGCCGGTACGACCATACCGACTGACTCGAGTGGAGCCGAACTACCGCCATTCAATCTCGCCGTCGTGGTGTACAACGCCAACAACATCCGGGATGTGAACAATGCCAATTGCGGCGGCACCGTTGGTGGCTGCCTGATGTACCCGCTCACTTCGCTCACTTCGGCCAACAGGACCACCTTCCTCAACTGGGTCAAGAGCTGGAAAACCAGCGGGGGAGCCGGATCCGGCTACATCAAGGCCAACAGCGAGGCCACAGGTGCGACCATGCAGGAAGCCTGGGCCTACCTGTATGGCAAAACCGGACTCTCCGGCCGGGATTACTCCGGCGTCAAACCCACTTTGGGATGTGCCAAGAATTATGTGATCTTTCTCGGCAACTCCTACAGCTCATCCGGGACGCCGGGCGACGCGACCGGGAATGCCGGCCCTAAAAATGCCCTTGAAGGAACGAACTCCACTTCAGGCAAGAACGCAAACCCCGCTGCCACCACGGATCAGAAATCGCTCATCCTGACCAGCTATCCTGCCGCCGACCTGCATTGCAGCGTTTCTGGCTCAAAATATACATTTCCTTCTTCGGCGCATGAAAACAAGGGTTTCTACACCGACGAATGGTCGCGGTACATGAATGCCCAGTCCATCACCACCTACACGATTGGCATTTTGGGTTCCAGTTGCCAGGCGGAATATGAGGCCACACTGATGAGCACGGCTTCGAATGGCGGTGGGAAATATTTCTACACGAATGACTATTCCACGCTGAAGACGGCTCTGGAAACCACTTTCAGCGAAATCCAGTCGGTCAACAGCGTGTTTGCCGCCGTCAGCCTTCCGGTCAGCGTCAACACGCAGGGCACTTATCTCAACCAGGTATTCGTCGGTATGTTCCGCCCCGATCCGGATGCCTATCCGAGATGGCCCGGCAATCTCAAGCAGTACAAGCTCGGCAAGATCAACGGCGTGCTCAAGCTGCTGGATGCGGATGACAATAGCGCCATTTCCTCCAGCGGCTCGGGCTTCATCTCCGAATGTGCCCGCAGCTTCTGGACTCCAGCATTAAGTTTACCTGACAGCTACTGGACCAATATCGGTGTGGCCAACTGTACTGGCTACAGTTCGTATTCCAACACACCGGATGGCAACTACGTCGAAAAAGGCGCACAAGGCTACAGCCTGCGCGCGCTTTCGCCGGCCTCGCGCACCGTCAAGACCTGCAGCACCTCCTCCTGCACCGCCCTGGCGGATTTCAGCACGAGCAACACCTCCATCATCACCAAAACGCTGCTCGGCAATGCCAGCATGACGGATACGCAGCAGACCGATCTGATCGACTGGCAACGCGGGCTTAACAACAAGAACGATGAATTCCGCGCGGCGGATACCAATATGCGCCCTTCCGTTCATGGTGATGTCGTGCATTCGCGGCCGGTGGCGCTCAACTTTGGTGACGATACCACGACCGGGCGCAAGGTCGTGGTGTTCTATGGCGGCAACGACGGCATGTTCCGGGCCGTCAACGGCAATCGCGATGGAGAGCTTTCTATCGGCGGCATTTCCCCGGGCGCGGAAATCTGGTCATTCGTCCCGCCGGAATATTATTCCAAGATCAACCGCCAGCGAGAGAATTCGCCCACGGTGTCGTTCCCCAGCACGGGATCAACCGCCAAGCCCTACGGTATTGACGGTCCGATCACCGCCTACCAGACACTTTCCGGCTCCACGACCACGGCAGCTTACATCTACGCGCCAATGCGCCGGGGTGGCCGTGCGGTCTACGCCTTCGATTTCACCTCCATGGGAAGCACTCCCGACCCCACCCTTAAGTGGAAGATCGGCTGCCCGAACGCATTCGATGTCACAACCGGCGCGGCAGACGACACCGGATGCAGCGGTGCGCCGAGCTACTCGGGCAACGATTTCTCCGGCATCGGGCAAACCTGGTCACCCGCTACGGTCGCCAAGGCTTCGGGCTACAACCTCGGGGCAACACCTGTTCTGCTGATGGGCGGCGGATATGATCCCTGTGAGGATACGGATGACGGCAGTAACAACAATACCTGTTCATCAACCAGCAAGGGGCACTATGTCTATGTCCTGGATGGAGATACCGGCCAACTCCTGAAGACATTCGACACGGGCGGGGACCGCGGCATTATTGCGGGATTGACCGTCGTACCCGACACCACCACGGGGATGATACGCTACGCTTATGCCGTCGACCTCGGCGGCAACGTGTACCGCATCTGCGGCGCCACGACCAGCGGCGATGCTTGCGCCGCCATCGGCACTACAGCGCCTTCCAGCTGGACCATGAAAAAAATCGGCTCCTTTGGTTGCAGCACTGCGTCGGCCACGTGCAACCCCAACCGCAAGTTCGAGTTCGCGCCGGATGTGGTCGAGGACACCACCACGAGTACGTTCTATATCCTGGCGGGCACCGGGGATCGTGAAAAACCGCTGCTGACCGATACTGCCGCGACCAACGTCTCGAATTACTTCATCATGATGGAAGACCGCCCTGGCAATTCAAGCTGGCTGTCGGACGAGAACACCACCTGCGGCGCGGATACGCTCTGCCTCGGCTCCTTGTACCACATCAACTCCAGCGCCACGCCCTCCAC
Source organism: uncultured Methylobacillus sp. (assembly GCA_946478965.1). The sequence goes on from CAMLDQ010000064.1 coordinate 8,648, forward strand.
GACCGACCTGGCCGCCAAGAAAGGCTGGTATCTCGATCTGCGCGATAACGAGCAGGTGGTCACCTCGGCCATCACGGTTTCGAATATCGTGACATTCAGCACGCACATCCCGGCGGCGTATGATCCGGCCGCCTGCAGCACAGGACTTGGTACCGCAAGCGTATACAACATCAACTTCCTGAATGCGGCTCCTTCCAGCAACAATCTGGATGGCAACCGCTATGCGGAAATCGAAGGCGGCGGCCTGCCCCCGTCGCCGGTCGCAGGCAAGGTGATTCTGGATGACGGCACAACGGAACCCTTCCTGATCGGCGGCGGCACCACATCATCCCTGGAGGGCGGCACGCCAGCTTCCACGGTATCATGGACGCAGCCCAAGAGCCGGGTATACTGGTACATCCAGCAATGACAAGGGCCGAGCCAAAAGCGAGCATGCAAACCACGCTAAAACATCCATCTGCATTCCGGTCGAATACCGGATTCACCTTGGTCGAACTGATGATCGTCATGGTCATTATCGCTGTGCTGCTCGCGGTCGGAGTTCCCTCGTTTCGCGATGCCACCCTGGGCAGCAAGCTCAGCGGCTACGCCAACAGCCTGGTTGCCAGCGTGCGCACCGCGCGCAGCGAAGCCATCAAACGCAACGCCACGGTGAGCGTCTGCATGTCGACCAACGGTACCAGTTGCGCTACTGCCGGCACCTGGGAACAGGGCTGGATCGTCATGTGCCCGACTTCGGACAGCCTCGTCTGCGACAGCAGCGGCACCGGTACGCTAGTGATCACGCACCAGCAGGCACTGCCCTCGGGGTTCAAGGTGACGGAAGCCAGCTCGACGTCCACGATTGCGTTCAAGCCCATGGGGATATCAAGCACTTCTTATGTGTTCACCGTTTGCCGCTCCGACCCTGTCGGCACACAGGAGCGCGTGGTGAACGTCTACAGTACGGGCAGGACCTCCGTCAGCCGTACCACGAATGGCATCTGCTTATGAACGCGCCATTACTTTTTCTGGATTGCCCTTAGAGCCCCACCCACGAATGTCCAGGGGCATTCCGCCCCGATTTTCTTTTTTCCGGTACTTTCTTCTGGAATCGTTCAAGTATTTTCCTAACCGTGTCATCCGGTACGGCCAATTTCACGTTAGATGCAGTAACTGCAACTATACAAGAGCGTTTCGCTTGCTATTTCGCCTTTTTCTCCTCCTGCTGTGTGCACCTGTCAGTGCATTTGCGGCCTCGACTTTTGCCTATGTGACCAATCAGGGAGACAACACCGTGTCCGTGTTCGATGCCGAATCGGGCAAAGTCGTAGCCAATCTCGATGTCGGCAAAAAACCTGTTGGGATAGCTCTTGCCCCCTTGGCGGGGCGGGCCTATATCACCAATGTGGATAGCAACGACATCAGCGTCATCGACACGCGCAGCAACACGCGAATCTCCAGTTTTTCAGCAGGCATCAGCCCCGTCGGCATCGCCGCAACTCCGGATGGCAAGCTCATTTTCGTCGCGGACTGGTTCAGCAATCGCGTCCTGAAGATGGACGGCGTCAGCGGAAAAACATTGCAGGAAATCAGCGTCAGCCAGGCCCCGGCGGGGATGCGTCTGTCGCCTGACGGGCGCACGCTGTATGTCGCCAATCGCGACAGCAATGACGTTGCATTCATCGACACCGCCTCGGGCAGCATTTTGAAGCGCGTTACCGTGGGCACCCATCCTTTCGGCATCGCGCTCTCGCCCGACGGCGGCTTGCTGTATGCCGTCAATGTCAAGTCAGACAATGTCTCGGTCATTGATACCAGAAGCGGCCGGGTCACCGCCACCATACCCGTGGGCGATCATCCCTACTGCGCGGCTCTCAACGCGGACGGCAGCCGGCTTTACGTTAGCAACACCCAGGCAGATACGCTCTCCGTCATCGATACCGCCAGTGGTAAACCGGTAGCCACCGTCGAGGTCGGCATGACGCCGGAAGGCGTCGGCTTCTCGGCCAGCAAAAACCAGGTCTATGTCGCAAGCTGGATGGAAAACGAATTGACGGTGCTGAATGCCGTGACCAACAAGGTTATCGCGCACATCCCCACTGGCAAGGAAAGCCGCTCGTTCGGTCAGTTCGTGCTGGAAAATCCGTAGTCCGAATCGGCACGCGACGCGTTACAATATTTAGTTCACTCACCAAGGAGAAAGTGCATGAAAAAGCTGTTCCCCCTACTCGCTGCCCTGATTTTGCCGCTTGCAGCGCACGCCCACGGCCCGAGCCCGCAAAAGGTCGAGGAAACCGTTACCATTGACGCACCTCCCGCCAAGGTCTGGGCGCTGGTCAGCGATTTCAACGGCATGCCCAAGTGGCATCCGGCAGTCAAAGCCAGCAGCGTCGAAAACAAGGACGGCACCACCTACCGCACCCTGACGCTGAAGGACGGCGGCACCATCCTGGAGCACCTCAAGCTCAAGGACGATGCCAGCATGAAGCTGAAATACGACATGGATAAGGGTCCGCTGCCGGTCAGCGACTACTATGCCATCCTCACCGTGGAAAAGGGCGCAAACCCCAACCAGTCCAAGGTGACCTGGCTGGCCCGCTTCTACCGCGTGTACAAGCTCAACCCGCCGATCCCGCCCGGCCAGGATGACGAATCCGCCATCAGCGCCGTCGAAGGCGTGGTCAAGCCGGGGCTGGAAAACCTGAAGAAAGTCGCCGAAGGCAAGTAATCTCGCGACATCAATTTTCGGCATCCGTGTGACAATTTTTGTCACCCAGGATGCCGAAAAGCTTATCGATATCCGTGTAACCTCCTCAAAAGCTCTACGTTTCAAGGGCCCCAATCAACATCGCCAATGTGGCATCATAATTGCATTGATGCCTCTGCGTTCCGGGAAAGGCCTTTCCCGGAGTCGTTCAACCATACTTTTGCAAAAGGGGTACATATGATGATGAAGAAAGCACAACAGGGTTTCACCCTGATCGAACTGATGATCGTGGTCGCGATCATCGGCATTCTGGCCGCATTGGCACTGCCTGCGTACCAGGA
>CAMLDQ010000065.1 GCA_946478965.1 uncultured Methylobacillus sp.
TAGGCATTAATGTCGAAGTCGGTACTGTCTGATACCGCCGCCAAAATCAGGGGCTGAATTCGCTCCTGTTCTTCGATTACTTCTGAGGTTTTAAAGTTGGCCAACGCTGCTTCCGCGAAAAGCTTGTCTAAAAGCCGCTTTGCTTTTGCTTCGTATGTCTCAATATCAGGATTAGCGCCGGGAGGTATGTTTTCCTCAATCCATTCTTTGGCCCACCTGAGAAATCGATTGCTCATAATTCCTCCTAGTTAAAGTTACTTCGCCATCAGTTTCGCTTTAAAGAAGACAGAACTAGGGTATATAAAATTCCCCGCACTTACTATGTATTGATTTGAATTGATGGGAGTGGTTTAAGATTAATATATTAACTAATTAATTGATTATTAACGACATAATGCCGCCATCAGTCGCCAATCAACGCTGATGCTCGTCAGCGCCCCCACACTGAAAACAAAAACGGCCTAGGACCTAAGTCCTAAGCCGCTTCAATTCTGGTGGGGCATGTAGGGGTCGAACCTACGACAAACGGATTAAGAGTCCGCTGCTCTACCAACTGAGCTAATGCCCCCTTGAGGACGCGCATTATCGCGGGTGTGGGGCAGGCTGTCAACCCTCCCCGCATCCTGGGTGCAATGGTAAGATGGGTCGAAATGCATCCACCTGAGGTTCCAAGATGAGTGTCCGCACGGTCTCCACCACGCCTTTTTCAGATCAGAAACCCGGCACTTCCGGTTTACGCAAGAAGGTGCCGGTTTTCCGGCAGCCGAATTACCTGGAAAACTTTGTACAGTCGATTTTCGACAGCATTGCCGCGCCTCAAGGGGCGACGCTGGCGCTGGGCGGGGATGGGCGTTTTTATAACCGCGAGGCGATCCAGATCATCCTGAAAATGGCGGCGGCCAACGGCTTTGGGCATGTGCTGGTGGGGCAGGGCGGCATTCTTTCGACACCGGCAGCCTCCTGCGTGATTCGCAAATACCAGACTTTCGGCGGCATCATTCTTTCCGCCAGCCATAATCCCGGGGGGCCGGATGCGGATTTCGGTATCAAGTACAACATTGGCAACGGCGGCCCTGCACCGGAGAAAGTGACAGAGGCGATCTTTGCGCGTAGCAAGGCCATCGGCGAATACAAGATACTGGAAGCATCCGATGTGCCATTGGACGTACGGGGCGAGACGACGCTGGGCGGCATGAGGGTCACGGTTATCGACCCGGTGGCCGATTACGCCGACCTGATGGCGTCGCTGTTCGACTTCGATGCAATCCGTGCATTGCTTGCAAGCGGTTTCCGCATCAAGTTTGACGCCATGCATGCCGTTACCGGCCCTTATGCGCGTGAGATTATCGAGCGCCGTCTCGGGGCTCCCGCAGGCAGCGTGATGAATGCAGAGCCATCCACGGATTTCGGCGGCGGCCATCCCGATCCTAACCTGACCTATGCGCACGAGTTGGTGGACATCGTTTACGGTGCCGATGCGCCCGATTTCGGCGCTGCTTCGGACGGTGATGGCGATCGCAACATGGTTCTGGGGAAGGGCTTCTTCGTGACGCCTTCCGACAGCCTGGCCGTGCTGGCGGCCAATGCGACGCTGGTGCCGGGCTACCGGAACGGCCTTGCCGGTATCGCACGTTCGATGCCGACCAGTGCCGCGGCCGACCGTGTCGCGCAGGCGCTGGACATCCCCTGCTACGAGACGCCGACCGGCTGGAAGTTTTTCGGCAATCTGATGGATGCTGGCAAGGTGACCTTGTGCGGCGAGGAAAGCTTCGGCACCGGCTCCGACCATGTGCGCGAAAAGGACGGCCTGTGGGCGGTGCTGTTTTGGCTGAACATCCTGGCGGTGCGCAAGCAGTCGGTGGAAAGCATCGTGCGGGAGCACTGGGCGAAGTTCGGCCGCAATGTGTATTCGCGCCATGATTACGAAGAACTGCCGACGGATGCCGCCAACGGTGTGATGAAGCACTTGCACGACAGCTTTGCCACGCTGCAGGGCGCAGCATTCGGCCGTTACAAGGTGCTGTTCTGCGACGATTTCAGCTATACCGATCCGGTGGATGGCAGTGTCAGCACCGGACAGGGTGTGCGCGTTGGCTTTACCGACGGTTCGCGCATCGTGTTCCGCCTTTCCGGCACCGGCACCGAGGGCGCGACGCTGCGTATTTACCTTGAAGCATACGAGCCCGATACGTCCAAGCACCATCTCGATGCACAAACGGCGCTGGCGGAGCTGATAGCGATTGCACTGCAGTTGTCGGAGCTGCGTACACGTACTGGGCGCGAACAGCCGACCGTCATCACTTAAGCCTGGCCGGTTACACCAGGCCTTCGATATGGTCTTCGTCGGTCAGCAAAATGTGCTCACTGGCCGGGCGCTTGGGCAGGCCCGGCATCGTCATGATATCCCCGCAGATTGCTACGATAAAACCTGCGCCGGCAGCCAACCTGACTTCGCGCACTTTGATTTCATGCCCGGTTGGCGCGCCGCGGAGCGTGGGGTCCGAGCTGAACGAATACTGCGTTTTTGCCATGCAAACGGGCAGATGGCGATAGCGCTCGTCGAGCGCCTGAATTTGCTTGCGTACTCGCGCGCCAGCTTTGACCTTGCGCGCGTGATATACCTTGGTGGCAATCGTCTGGATTTTGTCCCAGATGGGCATGCCGTCCTCATACAGCAGCTTGGCTACCGGATGGCTGCGTTCTGCAGTATGAACGACCGCTTTAGCGAGCGCCTCTGCGCCTTTGCCACCTTCCGTCCAATGCCGGCACAGCGCGACGGGGACTCCCAGACGCTCAACCTCCGTGCTCAATAGGTCAAGTTCGGCCTGGGTATCACCGGGAAATGGGTTGATGGCAACCACCACGGGTATGCCATACAGGCTCCTCAGATTGTCCAGGTGTCGGCGCAGATTTGCCATGCCACGCGATACTGCAGACAGGTCTTCGCGGCCAAGGTCGTTCTTTTCCAGGCCACCATGGAACTTGAGCGCGCGTACGGTTGCGACCAGCACCGCGGCATTGGGCCACAACCCGCTTTTGCGGCACTTGATGTCGAGGAATTTTTCTGCGCCCAAGTCGGCGCCAAATCCGGCTTCCGTGACAACGTAATCGGCCAGAGCAAGTGCAGTGCGCGTTGCAATTACGGAGTTGCAGCCATGGGCGATATTGGCGAATGGGCCGCCATGAATGAAGGCGGGGGTGTGCTCCAGCGTTTGGACCAGGTTGGGTTTGATGGCATCCCGCAGCAGAGCGGCCATTGCGCCATGGGCTTGCAAGTCGCTGGCAAGGACAGGGCCCCCGTGGCGGGTCTGGCCGATCACGATATTGGCCAGGCGTTCCCTCAGGTCAGCGGCGGAATCGGAGAGGCAGAGAATTGCCATGACCTCCGAGGTCACGGTAATGTCGAAACCATTTCGACGCCTTAGCCCGTTGCCTCGCCCCAGTCCGGTGACGATTTGCCGTAGCGCCCGGTCATTGAGGTCCAGGACGCGCCGCCATGTCATGTGATTTGCGTCCAGATCCAGCGCATTGTCGTGCGTCAGGTGATTGTCGATCAATGCGGCCAGCAGGTTATGCGCCGTGCTGATCGCATGCATATCCCCCGTGAAATGGAGATTGATATCCTCGCGTGGAACTACCTGAGCGTGGCCGCCTCCCGTTGCGGCCCCCTTGGAGCCAAAGCAGGGGCCGAGGGAAGGCTCGCGCAGGCATAGGGCGGCTTTTTTGCCGATGTGACTCAAGGCGTCGGCGAGGCCGATGGAAGTGGTGGTTTTACCCTCTCCTGCAGGGGTCGGGCTGATTGCCGTGACCAGTATCAGCTTGCCCGTGGGGCGATCGGCCAGACTCTGCAAGAATTCCGGGCTGAGTTTCGATTTGTATTTGCCGTAGAGTTCTAACGCAGCGCCAGGAATGCCAAGTCGTGCAGCGATATCGGTGATCGGCAGCAGATGGGCTTGGCGAGCAATATCGGCGTCTGTCATTAGTTCGTCAGAATGGCAATTTTAGATCCGGTTGAATTCCATGCAGGATGTTGCGGAACTGCCCTTGGATGCGTTGCAGGGCCGCGGAGGTTTCTGCCTCGAAGCGTAACACGATAACAGGCGTTGTGTTAGAGGCGCGCATCAGCCCGAAGCCATCCGGGTATTCGACGCGCAGGCCATCAATGGTGATGACCTGGTCTGCGCCTTCGAATTGGGCTTCCCCGGCAAGGCGGGCAATCAAGGCATGCGGCTCGCCTTCGCGCATCTGGATGTGCTGTTCCGGCGTGCTGATGCTGTCGGGGAGCGCGTTCAATACGGCAGACGGGTCTGTGCTGCGGCTCAGGATTTCCAGCAGGCGCGCGCCGGAATAGAGTCCGTCGTCGAAACCGTACCAGCGTTCCTTGAAGAAGATGTGGCCGCTCATTTCGCCGGCCAATTGAGCGCCGGTTTCACGCATCCGTGCCTTGACCAGCGAGTGGCCGGTTTTCCACAGCATCGGCGTGCCGCCGTGGCGGGTGATCCAGCCGTCCAGATGGCGGGTCGATTTGACGTCGTAGATAATGGTGGCGCCGGGCTCTCGAGCCAGCACGTCGGCGGCAAACAGCATCAGCTGGCGGTCTGGGTAAATGATGTTGCCTTCCTTGGTGACTACGCCCAGGCGGTCGCCATCGCCATCGAAAGCGAGGCCGAGTTCGGCCTCGCCCGAGCGGACCGTTGCAATCAGGTCGGCCAGGTTGGCCGGTACGGAAGGGTCCGGGTGATGGTTGGGAAAATGGCCGTCCACGTCGCAAAACAGCTCCTGCACTTCGCAGCCGAGTGCGCGGTAAAGCTTGCCGGCATAGGCGCCGGCGACGCCGTTGCCGCAGTCCACGGCGATTTTCATCGGCCGCGCCAGCTTGATGTCGGCGGCAATGCGGGCGATGTATTCCGGCGCAATGTCATGCCGGCTATAGGTACCGGAACCCTCGAACAATTCGCCTTGCTCGATGCGGCTGCGCAGCCCCTGGATAGCGGCGCCCGAAAGCGTTTCGCCGCCCAGCACCATTTTCAGGCCATTGTAGTCGGGCGGATTGTGGCTGCCTGTCACCATGACACCGCACTGGGTGCCCAGATGGTAGGCGGCGAAGTAAACCATGGGCGTTGCCACCATGCCGAGGTCGATGACGTGGATGCCCGATTTGCGGATGCCCTGTGCCAGGGCGGCGGCAAAATCCGGCCCGGACAGGCGGCCATCATAGCCAATGCAGATTTGTGTCTGGCGCCGTGCGGTGGCCTCTGAGCCGATGGCATGGCCGATCGCTTCGACGATTTCGGGCGTCAGCGTCTGACCGACAATGCCGCGAATGTCGTACGCCTTGAAAATTTCTGCTGGTGGTTTCACTAGGGCTGGTTTTCGTCAGTAAATAAATCGTGCAGCATGCGATTGCCCCATTCGATGGATTGCTTCTGGAATTCCATCAAGGCGGGGATGGCGATGCCAAGTTCGGCGGCAAGAGTTGCGACTTCGTCGAATTCCCCGTTCTCCAGATTTTCGCAGAGTTTGAGCAGCTTGCCGAGTGCCCCCTCGCGACGCAGCAGCGCGTATTCGACCTGGTCGACCAGATTGAGATGGGCAAGAATCTCCTGCATTTCGATGCCCAATGCGCTGTCGGCGAGGGAGAACATGCCGGTGACGTAGGCGCGTTCAGGGGAAACGCCGATCGGCTGTGCAGCCAGCTCCAGCAGCCGGGCGCGATGCACGGCCATTTCCAGCAAGGGCAGGCAATGCTGGGCATTGTGCTGGGTGAACAGCAGGACCTGCAGCCAGCGCCCCAGCTGGCGCATGCCTAGCATCTGGAGCGCTTGCCGGATGGAGTCGATTTTTTGCGAAACGTAGAAGGCCGGGGAACTGATCAAGCGCAACAGGCTGTAGGTCAGGCCAGGGTTTCCCTTGAAAACGGTCTCGATTTCTTCGATGTCGGCATCCGTATTGACCTTGGAAAGCAAGTTGAGTACGACCAGTTTGTTGGGATCGGTCAGCTTGCCGCCAAGCAGGGCCGGGTGGGCGAAGAAATAACCCTGGAAGAGATCGAAGCCGGCCGCCAGGCAGGCTTCGAACGTAGACTGATCCTCCACTTTTTCTGCCAGCAGCTTGCACGGCCACTGGCGCAGGGTGGCGACCAATTGGTCGAGTGCCGCCAGGTCGGCGTGCAGGATGTCGACCTTGATGATGTCGACCAGCGCGAACAGCGGTGAAGGCGTGTCGCTGTAGACGTAATCGTCGAGTGCGAATTCGTATCCCATCTCCTTGAGCTGGCGTACGCGCGCGACGATTTCGTCGGTCGCCTCGATGTGCTCCAGCAGCTCCAGCGTGACCTTGTCCTTGGGCAGCAGCGTGATTGCATCGTCCAGCAGCAGGTCTTCAGCCACATTGATGAAAAGTTTGCGCTGTCCTATCAGTTCGAGCATGCCAATGTGGCTGCAGAGGTTGATGATGACATTGGCGGTTGCAGTGGTGTGGTCGAAGGCATGCATCGCTTCCGGCTGGGGGTCGCGATAGAGCAGCTCCATCGCGAGGGTATTCTTGTCCGGGTCCAGGATGGGCTGGTAGGCGAAGCAGTAGTCTTTGATCTGAACGGATGGCATGCGTGATTACTTTCTTGGTTTTTGTTGTTGTCCTAGAAGGGGCACGCGCTGACAAATGCTGCATCGAAGCTTTTCCGGCAGCCCCGCTGTCATATAGATGCATTCCTTGATGCGCTACTCTAGACCGGATGCTTTGCGCCCCCGCCTTTCGACGGGTTTACCCTTGCTTGGAAGGGGCTATTGTGAATTCTCCGGGCATGATGTCAACAGTTTTATGACGCCTTGTATTAAAAAGGATAATTATGTCAGGTATAATTGCCGTCATGGATTTCTCTTCTGAATTGCTGCATAAATATTGCAAGGCGGGGCCGCGCTACACGTCCTACCCGACGGCCCCGTATTTCCACGAAAGCTTCGGGCCCCAGCAATGGGAAGAAGAACTGCTGGCCAGCCAGAACAGCGAACGCGATATTTCGCTGTACGCGCATATCCCGTTCTGCGATACCCTCTGCTACTACTGCGGCTGCAACATGATCGCGACCAAGGATTACAGCAAGGCGCAGGCCTATCTGGAAGTCCTGTTCTGCGAAATCGATCGCGTTGCCGCGTTCACCAGTCCGCGGCGCAAGGTGCGTCAACTGCACTGGGGCGGTGGCACGCCGACCTATCTGCGCCCCGACGATATGCGGCGTCTGTACGATTATCTGGCGAGCCGGTTTTCGATGGCGCCGGATGCGGAAATCGGGTGTGAAATGGACCCCCGCGAACTCACGCGTGAACATATCCGCGCACTGCGCCAAAGCGGTTTCAACCGGGTCAGCCTGGGCGTGCAGGATCTGGAGGACAAGGTGCAGCACGCGGTGAACCGCGTGCAGCCGGAAGCGCTGATCCGCGAAGTGTACGACTGGATCCGCGAAGACGGGTTTGCCAGCGTCAATTTCGATTTGATGGTAGGCCTGCCGCACCAGACGCCGGCCTCGTTTGCACGTACGCTGGATAAGGTGATCGCGATGGCACCGGACCGCTTCGCGGTGTTCAATTATGCGCATGTGCCATGGATGAAGAAGCACCAGAAGCTGATTCTGGAAGAAACCCTGCCGCAGCTTGAGCAGCGTCTCGCGCTGCAGAAGTTGACGCTGGAGAAGCTGACCGAGGCCGGCTACGTGTATATCGGCATGGACCACTTCGCCCGTCCCGACGACGAACTGGTCAAGGCGCAACAGGCGAAGACCCTGTACCGCAACTTCCAGGGCTATACCACGCACAAGAACTGCGACATTCTCGCATTCGGCGTGTCGGCGATTTCGCAGACCGACGAGGTCTACGCGCAGAACGTCAAGGTGCTGTCCGAATACCGTACGCAGGTCGATGCCGGTAAGCTGCCGGTCGAGCGCGGCCTGCGGATTTCACGCGAGGACAAGCTGCGGCGCGAGGCCATTACCCAGATCATGTGCGATCTGGAGCTGGACAAGGCGGCCTTCGGGCGCGAGTGGGGCATCGATTTCGATACCCACTTCGCCGACGCGCTGGAAGAGCTCAAGGAGATGCAGGACGACGGTCTGCTGCTGCTGGAGTCTGGCCGGCTGCGCGTCACCGAAACCGGGCGCGTGTTCCTGCGCAATATCGCGATGGCCTTCGACGGTTACCTGCGCCAGCCCGCGGCCGAGAGCAAGCCGCGCTACTCCCGTACGCTGTAGTCCCGGTTATTCCTTCTCGGCGATCCAGGCGGCCTGGATCGCTTCCAGTACTTTTTCTCCCCCGCGGGTGTGATCGTCGTCGAACTCTTCCAGGTCGACGACGTAATTGTGCAGGTCGGTGAACCGGAGGGTGCGCGGGTCGATTTCCGGATGGCGGTCATACAGTTCTTCGGCGATGCGTTGCACGTCGGACCATTTCATAGTTTTGCTCTCACATATTGGTTGGGCCAGTGCGCTTCTGCACCCAGTTCGCGCGCGGCGCGCAATGGCCAGTAGGGATCGCGCAGCAGTTCGCGCGCGAGAAAAATCATGTCGGCTTCGTCTTCCTGCAGGATACGTTCCGCCTGGGCGGGCGAAGTAATCATGCCGACCGCGCCGGTGGCGATGCCGGCACCATTGCGCACACCGGCGGCGAACGGAACCTGATAGCCCGGGGTGGTGGGGATTTTTGCATCCGGCACCATGCCTCCGGTCGAGCAATCGACGAGGTCGATACCGATGGCCTTGAGCCATTTGGCAAACTGGATGGATTGCGCCAGATCCCAGCCGTTTTCGACCCAGTCAGTGGCCGAGATGCGCACGAATACCGGCCACTTTTCCGGCCACAGGTCGCGTATCGCTTTCGCAACGCGCAAGGGCAGGCGGCAGCGGTTTTCCAGCGTGCCGCCGTATTCGTCCGAGCGGTGATTGGCGAGCGGCGAGAGAAATTCGTTGAGCAGGTAGCCATGTGCGCAATGCACTTCGGCGACTTCGAATCCGGCCGCCAGTGCCCGGCTGGCGGCTTCGGCGAACAGGCGGACGATGCCGTCGATTTCATCGCCATTCAGCGCATGCGGCACGCCATGTGCTGGACTGAACGGGATGGCGGAAGGCGCAACCGTTTTCCAGCCGCCAGCGCCTATCGGCAGGAACTGGCTACCTGTCCATGGCTGGGAGCAGGAGGCTTTGCGGCCGGCATGGGCAATCTGGATGCCGGGCACTGCGCCCTGGCTGCGGATGAAATCGGTGATCGGCTGAAAGGCCGAAACATGCTCGTTCGACCAGATGCCGGTGCAGTAGGGCGTGATCCTGCCTTCCGGGCAGACGGCCGTCGCCTCGACCATGACCAGTCCGGCACCGCCGACGGCGCGACTGCCGTAGTTGACCAGGTGCCAGGTGTTGGGCAAACCGGCTTCGGCGGAATATTGGCACATCGGGGAAACGACAACCCGATTGCGGAATTCGAGCTCGCGCAGTCGAATAGGGGTGAATAGCTTGGCCATTTTTTCTTAAGCAGCCGTGAAAGTCTTGTTACGTATTGTAATGGTTAGATGGGTGCCATGCAGCCATATGCATTTTATGGGTATGCAAGGCCGGGGCGCGGTACGAAAGCTGCGTTTGCAGCTGGTTGCCATGGCCGGGGTGCCGAAGACTTTTGCCGTGCCGGATCAGCGGGCGGCGCGCAGGATCGCTTTCCATTCGGCGGGGCCCTGCTCATGGACGGAGGTGCCGTGCGAATCGACGGCGACCGTGACCGGCATGTCCTCCACCCCGAATTCGTAGATCGCTTCCATGCCGAGGTCGGCGAAGGCCACGACACGGGCCGCCTTGATGGCCTTGGAAACCAGGTAGGCGGCACCACCGACAGCAATGAGATATGCCGAGCGATGGTGCCGGATGGCCTCGATCGCGCTATCCCCGCGTTCCGCCTTGCCTATCATGCCCAGCAGGCCGGTGTGCGCCAGCATGAATTCGGTGTAGCGGTCCATGCGCGTGGCCGTGGTCGGGCCGGCCGGGCCGACCACCTCGTCGCGCACCGGATCCACCGGGCCGACGTAGTAGATGAAGCGATTGCGAAAGTCCACCGGCAGCGGCTCGTTGCGTGCCGCCATGTCCTGCAGGCGCTGGTGCGCGGCATCGCGGCCGGTCAGCAGTTTTCCCGTGAGCAGAAGTTTTTCGCCTGGCTGCCACTGCGCGATGTCTTCCCGCGTCAGGGTGTCGAGATTGACCCGGCGCATCGGTGCGCCGGCGTCGAGCGCGATTTGCGGCCAGTCCTCGAGCCTGGGGGCGGGCAGCAGCGCAGGGCCGCTGCCGTCAAGGGTGAAATGGACGTGCCTGGTCGCCGCGCAGTTCGGGATGATCGCGACCGGCAGCGAAGCGGCATGCGTCGGGAAATCCAGCACCTTGACATCGAGCACGGTGGTCAGGCCGCCCAGGCCTTGGGCGCCGATGCCGAGCTGGTTTACCTTTTCGTAGAGCTCGAGGCGCAGCTCTTCGGCGCGGCATGTTGCTCCGCGCGCCTGCAGTTCCTGGATGTCGATGGGGGCCATCAGCGCTTCCTTGGCGAGCAGCATCGCTTTTTCCGCGGTGCCGCCGATGCCGATGCCGAGTACGCCGGGCGGGCACCAGCCGGCGCCCATCTTGGGTACGGTTTCCAGCACCCAGGCGACGATGTCGTCGGACGGTTCCAGCATGGCGAGCTGGGCCTTGTTTTCCGAGCCGCCGCCCTTGGCGGCGATGCTGACCTCGACCTTGTCGCCCGGTACCAGTTCCGCGTGAACCACGGCGGGGGCATTGTCGCGGGTATTTTTGCGCGCGCCGGCCGGGTCGGCGACGATGGAGGCACGCAGTACGTTGTCCGGGTGGCGGTAGGCGCGCCGCACGCCTTCATCGACCATGTCCTGCAGGCTGCTGCTCGACTCCCAGGCCACCTGCATGCCGATTTTGATGAATGCAGTGACGATGCCGGTATCCTGGCACAGCGGGCGCTGGCCTTCCGCGCAGAGATAGGAATTCACCAGGATCTGCCCGATGGCGTCCTTTGCCGCCGGAGAGGACTCGTGCTGCCAGGCGCTATGCATCGCGTGCAGGAAGTCCGGCGAGTGGTAGTAGGAAATGTATTGCAGGGCGTCGGTGATGCTGTCGATAAAATCCTGCTCACGGATGAGGTTCATGTCGGAGGCCGCTGATGCAATCCGGAGATTATAGCGCGCGTGACGCAAAAAGAGACCCGCCGGAGAGGGGCGGATGCTGCGTGGCAGGTGCGGCGGCAAGTCTTAACATGCTAGAATTGCAACATTTTTTGCACCCGGAAATCGACTCATGTTCAGCTACTCCCAAACCCTCAACTCGTGTGACCCGGACCTGTGGCAAGCCATCGAAGGCGAGCGTAAGCGTCAGGAGCATCACATCGAGCTGATCGCGTCCGAAAACTACACCAGCCCGGCTGTCATGCAGGCGCAGGGTTCGCAACTGACCAACAAGTACGCCGAAGGTTATCCGGGCAAGCGTTTCTACGGCGGTTGCGAGTACGTGGACCAGGTCGAGCAGATCGCGATCGACCGCGTGAAGAAGCTGTTCGGCGCCGAATACGCCAACGTGCAGCCGCA
>CAMLDQ010000066.1 GCA_946478965.1 uncultured Methylobacillus sp.
ACCACAGATAGAAACTGCCGTACCAGAAGTGCCAGCCGAACAAGCGCGCCGTGATGTCGTATTCCAGCGTGATGGTGGCTGTACCGAGGAACAGCATAATGAAACCGAAGAAGATGAGTTTGTGCGCACGTCCGGCCGACTTGTCGCGGCGTACTAGGGTGCGGTGGGTGAGCATGGTCTTCGCCATGTCGCCGAAGCGGTGCAGCAGTTCGCCCCACGATCCATCGGGCTGACCGCGCCGGTATTTACGGATTTGCGCGTAGGTGCCGTAGAGAAAGACGGCGATCGCCGCATAGCCGAAGGCGTAGAACAAATAGATCGCCTGGGGCTGGAAATTCTCGAACAGCACTCGGGTGATTTCTCTGGGATCGCTCATGGGGAGTTACCTATTCGAAATTGCGTGACTGAAAAACTGTGAGCATCGAAAACCGCCGCCGCGGCAAACCGCGGCGGCAGGTTCCTTGCTAGACCTTGTACTCGATCTTGAAGGTGCCGCCCGGCATGTGCGGGGCGCCCCAAACCGCGACTTCGCGCTTGTACGGCAGCGGATATTGCGGATTGGCTTCTTCGATCTCGCGGGCCACACGATGGCCGGTGAAGGTCGCATCGGCGATCAGGCGCGGTGCTTCGGCATCGCCGATCAGGTACACACCCTTGATGCCGTTGGCAGCCCACTCGCCTTCGCGTGCCTTCAGCTCATTCCACAGTGCATTCTCGGAATGACGTCCGGTCACCAGGATCAGCGAGTCGAACTCGACCCAGCGATGGGTCTTGTTCGCATCGCGCGGTGCAACGCCGGGACCGCGATAGCTACGCTTGGAACCGTCGCCCCAGATGTTGTAAACCTCCAGGCGGCCCTTTTCGATCTTGGAGCAGAAGTGATCGCCCATTTCCTCGACGCCCAGTTCGTGCAGGCGGCGCATCATGTTCGGGTACTCGAGCGTGAAGTGCATGTAGTTGGCGAGGTGCACGCCGGACACGATGGTCACTTCGTGGCCTGCGGTCGCCAGCTTCTCGGCCAGGCTCGGCGCCATGAAGTAGGTGTCGGCGTTGAGGATCACCACGCGCTTGCCGATCTTCTTCTTGCCTTCGAAGATCTGTTCCGGCGTGAGCTGATCCGGCAGCGAAGCATCCGCACCGGGGATCGGATCGTGCGTCAGGCAGTTGGTGCCGTCGGTGTTCCAGGAAGAGCCGGTGGCGATGACTACCTTGTCGGCACCGTACTGGAGCACGTCGTCCGCGGTCAGGCGCTTCTGGCCGAGGGCGATGACGGAATCCTTGTTCTTCTTCACGAGGCGGGTGAGCTGCTGTTCGCGGTAGTCGCGGTGATAGCTCCATTCGCCCAGGCCCGGCAGCGTGGTCACGCTGTTCAGGTGACCGCCGATCTTCTCGGCGCTGTCATACAAGTGGGTGGTGTAGCCACGCTCCATGAGCACGCGGGCGGCTTCGGAGCCTGCGGGACCGGCACCGACCACCAGTACGGAATCCTTGGAACCGGCCTTGGCGAACTTCTCCGGGTGCCAGCCGCGACGGTACTCTTCGCCTGCCGTTGCGTTCTGGGTGCAGATCATGGGAGGGCCGCCGATTTCCCAGCGGGAGATACACACGTTGCAGCCGATGCAGACGCGGATTTCGTCGTAACGGCCTTCTTCGATCTTCTTCGGCAGGAACGGATCGGCGATGGAAGGACGGGCAGCACCGATGATGTCGGCGAAGCCCTTGGTCACCACTTCGGTCATCTTTTCCGGATCGGTGTAGCGACCGACGCCCAGCACCGGCTTCTTGGAAACCTGCTTGACGAACTTGGTCCAAGGCACTTGGTGGCCTTGCTGGTAGAAGCGGGAAGGACCGGCATCTTCGCCCCATTCGGCGATGTCGCCAACGTCCACGTCCCACAGGTCGACCAGCGGATCGGCCAGTTCGACGAACTTCATACCGTCGACTTCGACTTCGATCTGGCCCGGGCCGTACACGGTGTCCACGGCGAAACGGGTTGCGATGGCGCAGTCGCCGCCGACCGCGTTACGTACCTTTTCCAGCGTTTCCAGCCAGAAGCGGGCGCGGTTTTCCAGCGAACCGCCGTACTTGTCGGTGCGCTTGTTGTAGTACGGGTTGAGGAACTGCAGCGGCAGGTAGGAGTGCGCGCCGTAGACGTAGACGATGTCCATGCCGGCATCGCGAGCACGCTTGGCCGCGTCGACATAGTATTGTTGGACCATGTTGATATCGCTCTGGTCCATTTCCTTACAGTAGGTCAGCGTTTCGAATTCCGAAGCGATCTGGCTGGCGCCGCGCGGGGTAGCACGCGATTCCATACAAGGTGCGTGTGCGCCGCCGTACCACAACTCGACGCCGGCCAGCGCGCCGTACTTGTGGATCTCGTCGGTCATCGCACGCAGGTTGCGCACGTCGCCTTCGTCCCACAGGCGAGCGGACAAACGGTGGGTGTCGTCGGACTCGGGGTGGATCGAGCAGTACTCGGTATTCATCGCAGCCCAGCCGCCCTCAGCCTTCATGGAGCGGTGCGCAGCCTGGAAGCCGGGCTTGTCGGAACCGGCGCCGATGCAGTGCGGCACCTGATAGAAGCGGTTGCGTAAAGTCTTCGGACCGATCTGGATCGGCTCGAACAGAATGTCATGCTTGGGATCACGTGCCATCTTTTCCTCCTGTGGGTTGTACTCGTTAAACGTAGAGGTATTTTCGGCACGCGGCAGGGGCCCAACAATTCTCCTTACGCCTTACTACCAAGGTGTTAGTCGGCCTGTCCCAACGGGGTAAATCAGGAACACCTGAATTAGTCGGGGAATAAAAAAAGTGGGCGGATTGCTCCGCCCACTTCGAGGCACGCCTGCGGGAAGACAGGCGGGAGGTTGCTGCGTTACAGGCTGTGGAAGAAGTACACCACCAGTACGCCTGCACCGAGGGCTACGTACGGCAGGATGCCCGCGCGGTTGGTAACCCCTGTCTCATTGGAGGCCAGGTGCATGTCTTCCAACATGGCTTTCGGGAACACGCCCTTATCCTGAACGAAGTGACGGTAGATGAAGACCGGAACGATCAGCGAGGCGAAGATCAAGCCGGTCTTGAGAGTACCGGCGCCCCACACATCGGCACCCAGGCCCATCATCGACAGATTCACGTAGCCCAGCAATGCGCCGCTCAGCAACAGGAGCGTAGGTGCCTTGTAGGGACGATCCCAGTTCGGACGATCCATGCGATGGATCCAGCCGGAGTTCAGGTTGAGGAAGTTGAAGATGATGTAACCGACGTTGGACGCAGCCAGCACGAACACGTAGTCGGACATCAACAGCAGAACCAGGTTGAAGCAGAGGTCGGTCCACATCGCACGGGTCGGTGCGCCGTGTTCGTTGACGTGGGAGAGATACTTGGGCAACCAACCGTCTACGGAGGCCTGGTACAACGTACGTGAAGAACCGGCCATCGAGGTCATGATGGACAGCATGAGCGCGAGCACCAGCATCACTACCAGCACACCACCGATGAACTTACCGCCGCCCAGCATGTTGGAAAGCACTGCCGCAACACCCATGCCGCTGTAGATATCGGGAGCGAGCATACCGTTGTACACCGCAGGCGTCGTTACCTTGCCGGCGGCATCGGTAACTGCAGGGGTGACCAGGTGACCCAGGCCGAGGTGACCTTGGAAAGCGATCGGCACCAGGGTGAATACTGCGATACACAGCAAGCCGGAGTAGAAAATGGCCTTGAAGGTGTCGGTCTTGGGGTTCTTGAATTCACGGGTATAGCAGACGGCGGTTTCGAAACCGTAGGTCGACCAGGCTGCGATGAACAGGCCACCCGCCATCAATTTCCAGCCTTCGATGCCCCATACGCCGTCGATCACGTTACCGGCAGGGTCATAAGCCAGCGGTGCGAACGGGAAGAAGTGCGCTTGCGGGATATCGCCGGTGAAGATCGGCACCAGGCCGATGAGCATCAGCGGGATCAGGGCGGTGATACCGAGGACCAATGTCGCCTTGGCGGAACGCAGGATACCGCCGTGCTGAATGGCGAACACCGTCAGCAAGACCGCCGCGCCCAGGATGAAGGTGGCATTGATGCGGAGCACCAGGCCATCCTTGATCGCACCGAGGTCGAGCAGGGTGATTTGCCAGGTATTGATAACTGCGTCGGGGGCGAACAATGCATTGAGCATGTAACCCGCCGCGAGGCCCGATCCGATGGCGAGCACGGGAGACCAGGCGAACCAGTTACACCAGACCGAGACCGGCGCGATGAACTTACTGTACTTGACCCAGGCGATGGCGCCGTAAACCGATGCGCCGCCGGACTTATGCGGGAACAGGCCGGCGATTTCGGCATAGGTAAATGCCTGGATGAAGCCGAAGCCGATCGACAGCATCCAGACGATCCACGACGGTTTGCCTACGGTTGCCGCGATCGCGCCGATCGAGAACAGCACGAGGGCAGGCACGCCGCTGGCTACCCAGAACGCGCCTTTCCAGTCGATCTTGCGATGCAGTGTTGCATTTTGCGCGACCACATCATCGGCAAGGTCTGCCGTGATCGCGTCCATTACTGGTGGATTTTTCAATTTGAACCCCTTTACGTTAGTCGGTTGACGACGATGCCTAAAAAACCCAACCCCCCTCTTCCCACATCGCCGTTGTTACCTGGTGCCCTTGAAATTTCATATTTTTAATTGACATGCACAACTTCTGCATTAAGTTCATTCTGCGGATTTCCCGCATGCCCCAACAATTCCCTTTACGGATTACTCCTTAAGAGGTAATGGGATTTTGTTATCTTTTTTAGCATACTCATTTGGCATGATCTCCCCAGACATCCAGGGCGCTTCGGTCATGCCGCACGGGCTGTCTTGATGCAGAGTTCCTCCGGCCGCACCATATCCGAGAGCACCGCCTCCGGCGGCACGCCTGCGTCTACCGCAACCTGAGCCGCATCGCGCACCATATCGATATTGCCGCTCAAATACACCAGCCACTGCGAAGATAGCGGGATCTGCAGCAACGCCAGGTTGGAAGCTCTTCCGTACTGGCCGTGTTCGGGCAGCCGCTCGCGCGATAGGCAAGGCGAATAGTGAAAATTCCGGTTGAGGCTGGATAAGGCGCGCAGCTGCTCCGTCAGATAGAGCTCTTCGCGGTAGCGTACGCCGTGATAAAGATGGATCTCGCCGCGATGACCTTGCCGCAAGGCTTCGCGCGCCATTCCGTAGAGCGGGGCCAGGCCGGAACCCGTGCCGATCATGAGAATAGGCTGGTCGAAACGGCTAGGCGTGTAAAAACTCCTGCCTTGCGGCCTCTCGATGTACAACGTGTCGCCGGGACGCATTTCTTCATGCAGCCAGCGGCTGACTTCGCTACCCGCAACGCACTTGACGTGAAGTTGCAATTCGCCGTCGATGCTGGGGGCACTGGCCAGTGAAAAGCTCTTGACCCGGTGCTCGTCGATCCACACGCGGATGTATTGCCCTGCCTTGTAATCGGAGACCTCCGGACAGGACAGCCTGATGCCGATAATCCCCGGCGTGAGTTCCGCAACACGTATGACGGTTGCTTTTAGCCGATGGTCGATTGGATGTGCCGATTTCATGGCCGATTTCCTGTCGCTATTGCTGGGAATAACGGACAAGATACCGGCATCCGGCGATGGAAATAATTGTGTTGAAGAAGTACTCCCATGGTGGTATCCCGTGGGAGTAAGAACTTGGAAGCTGCTTTACTGATAGCGGCTGACGAAGCGCCGGGCGCAGTAAAGACAGAGCCCGCTGCATGCGCCGATGATGATCACCGCCAGGATATCGGCATTCGGATAGCCCCAGAACTCGCTCATCGCACGGCCTTTCGAACTTTTGCAAACATCAGGGATAAGCCAGCAAACCGGTATCGCGCATGCGCGAACGGCCGAATTCGGAGAGCCGCCAGTTGAATCGCAAGCTTCCGGGTATCGTGGGGGTACGGTCGTCGAGCCGGCTGGAAACGCGCACGATGAGACCTGCTGCCGCCAATTCATCCAGCGCCACGCGGATGCTGTTGACCCAATAGTCGCCCGAGAGGTTGTATTCCTTGAGGACCTTGGAAATTAAATCGCTATCCCAAATGCTCGCAGCCTTGCTGATTTCGACGAGCAGAAAACCTTTCTGATGCAGTTTCACGTCCCCTCCTCCACAGGACCGACCTCACGTAGTTGCGCGACGGATTCCGCCGACTCTCCGAACATGACGAAACTGCCCAGCACCGTCAGCGCCAACCCGACCAGGAAATACCATTGCGGCAGTTGCAGCGTAAACGCTGCGATGAAAATCAAGGCGAACACTGCGTACAGATTGCCTACCGCCTCGCCGCGACCGACTCCGATCAGGCTGAAACTCTTGTAGAAGGCGGTATAGCAATAGGCGTGACACGCGGCCGCCAGGAAAATCCACAACATGGCTCGGCTTTCCGTCACGGTAGAAAGAATCAGCGAACCGATAGGCAAGTCGGTAAAGATCGCCAGCAGCGGCAGGATCAACAGCCCCCAGAACAAAATCTCGAAGCTGAACCGGCATTGAATGCCCACGTCTGGATCGGTCACATCCATTGCACGAGCTGCGACCGCCCCCTCGGCTCCCCAGCCGATCGCCGACATGATGCCGCCGACATACCCCAGCCAGGCATGGCTGCCGGAAAGATCCATCTCGCCCAGCAGCCCCGGTCCGTAGATGACCATGCCGCCCAGGATGATGATGCTCATGCCGATGGCCGCCTGGCGGGAGATTTTTTCCTTGTACCAAAGCGTGGCGATCACCGCGCCGACCACGGGGTAGAACAGCGAGGTAATCGCCGCGAACACTGGGCCGACATAGCCCATGGCCATATAGGAACCGAAAATCGCCATCGGCCCGCCGAACAGGGAGGCCAGCGCATACCACTTCGATATCTTGCGAAAGCGCACCATGGTGCGCCCGTAATCGCGCAGCTTACCCAGCACGCCGTTCCACAACAGCAGGAACAGCATCACGGTGATGGCATGGATCCAAGTCATCACCGCGGTCGCCGCCAACCGTAGCGATTGATCGTCTGCGGCAATCAGCGAAAAGGGCTGTTCGTACCACAGCGCGGTGCCCGGCACATACCAGGCACCCCATAGCACCGCCGTCCATAGCGCCCACATGAAGCCCCAGCGCTGGTTGCGAGCATGATGCCGGTGTATAGCCAGTTCCAGGGCGTTGCTCATACCATCGCTCAAACGTTCAGGAAACCGGTCACTTCCAGGCCGAAACCGGCCATGCTCGGCATCTTGCGAGGCGCCGTCATGAGGCGCATTTTGGTAACGCCGAGATCGCGCAGGATTTGAGCACCAATGCCGTAGTCGCGCAGCTCGTGCTTGACCCGAACCGGCTCGCCGGCAAAACGCACGCGGTCGATCAAATCGCCATTGCCCTCGGGGCGCCGCAACAGCACGATGACGCCGCAGCCTTCCGCCGCGATCGTCCGCATCGCCTGCGGCACGCTCCACGCATGGGCCTGGCTGTCGCCGTCGAGCAGATCGAGGACCGACAGCGGTTCGTGCACCCGCACCAGGATTTCCTCACCGGGCACCGGCTCGCCTTTCACAAGCGCGAGGTGGGTTTCGTCGGCGGTCCGGTCATGATAGGCGATCAGCCTGAACTCGCCGTGGGCCGTCTCGATCACGCGCTCGGCCGCACGTTCCACCAGGGTTTCGTTCTCGCTCCGGTAGCGGATCAGGTCGGCGATGGTGCCGATCTTGAGGCCGTGCACCGCGGCGAATTCGCGCAAGTCGGGCAAGCGCGCCATGCTGCCGTCGTCCTTGAGGATCTCGCAGATCACGGCGGCAGGCTCGAGCCCCGCCATGCGGGCCAGATCGCAGCCGGCCTCGGTATGGCCAGCACGCACCAGCACGCCGTCGTTTTGCGCGATGAGCGGGAACACATGCCCGGGGCTGACGATATCCTCAGGACGTGCCTCGGCGGCCACCGCGGTGAGGATGGTATGCGAGCGGTCGGCCGCGGAAATGCCGGTAGTGACACCTTGCGCGGCTTCGATCGACGCCGTGAAATTAGTGCCCAGGCGCGTCCCGTTGCGCTGCACCATGGGGGACAGGCCGAGACGGTCGCAACGGTCTTGCGTCAGCGTCAGGCAAATCAGCCCCCGCCCGTGCTTGGCCATGAAATTGATGTTTTGCTGCGTGGCGAACTCGGCACCGAGCACCAAATCACCTTCATTCTCGCGGTCTTCCTCATCCACCAGCACGACCATCTTGCCGGCGCGGATGTCCTCGATGATCTCGGTAATCGGGCTGATGCCGGGGGCCAGCAGCCCGTCGAAGCCCAGAAATGCTGGATTGATGTCGTTCATGACTGCTTGCCCTCAATCACCGCATAGGCCGAGTGATTGTGGATGGACTCGAAGTTCTCGCATTCCACGGTATAGGCACCGAGGCGCGATTCCGCATTAAGCTGGGCCGCGACGTCGCGCACCATGTCTTCCACGAACTTGGGATTGTCGTAGGCCAGCTCAGTCACGTATTTCTCGTCCGGGCGTTTCAGCAAGCCGTACAGCTCGCTCGATGCCTGGCCTTCCACCAGGCCGATAATGTCTTCCACCCAGATGAACTCGTTGATCTTCGCTGTTACCGTGACGTGCGAACGCTGGTTGTGCGCGCCGTAGTCGGAAATCTTCTTGGAGCACGGGCACAGGCTGGTGACCGGTACCAGGACCTTCACCGTGATGCTGTACTCGCCGTTCTTGACCTCGCCGATGAAGGTGACGTCATAGTCCAGCAGGCTGGTCACCCCGGACACCGGGGCCGACTTGTTGATGAAGTAGGGAAAACTCATCTCGATGAGCCCGGACTGGGCTTCGAGGCGATGGGCCATCTCGCGCAGGATGGATTCAAAATTCTCCATGGAAATCTCGCGGTCGTTGACGTTGAGCATCTCCACGAAGCGCGACATATGCGTGCCCTTGAAGTGATGGGGCAGATGGACGTACATATTGAACATCGCCACCGTGTGCTGCACGCCGCCGCTCTTGTCCTTGACCTTGACCGGGTGACGCATGGACTTGATACCGACCTTGTCGATGGCAAGATGCCGTGTATCCACCATGCCCTGGACATCTTCTATAGGAAAGTCGACGACTTGATTCATTTGTTTGCCCCACTCATTCAACTGATTTCCGGTTCAGCGCCGCCGTGCTTTTTTAAAGCCGCAAACCGACGCCTCTCTAAAAAAGCGAAGGGGGTCATGGGATATACATTGTCACAACCCGAGTCGCTACGGACTGCTAAGACGTACACCGATGCGCGCGCTCCCGACCCCCTTCTCAAACCTTAACCATTCCTGGTTAAGAGAGGAGACAAGCCGATTGGCTCTGAGCTTCCAAAGCTAACCAACTTGGGGTGAATTATTCAGCCTGGCTAGCACTCGGCACAATTCCAACTAAGGATTACTCCCTTGGGGTTAGCCGTTTTACTCTTTAGCCGTATATCTACGCGCACTCATTAAACCGGCATGGCTCAAGCCAGTGCCTGTTCAAGATCCGCGATCAAATCCACCACATCCTCCAGCCCTACCGATAGGCGTACCATGCTCTCGCTGATACCGCGTCGCGCACGTTCTTCCTCGCTCATGTCGTGGTGCGAAGTGGTGACCGGCTGGGTCACCAGGCTTTCGACCCCGCCCAAGCTCGGCGCCAGGCTGATGACCTTGAAACGCTCCACGACCTTGCCAGCATCCCGCTTGGTAGAGTCAACCTCGAAGGTCACCATGCCGCCGAACCCGCGCATCTGTCGTGCAGCCAATGCGTAATCAGGAGAATCCGGCAATCCGGGATAGTAGACGCGGGTGATGGATGGATGCGCTTGCAGGAAGCGGGCAATAGCCAGGGCATTGGCGTTGTGTTGCGCCACGCGTAAGGTCAGCGTCGCCAGGCTTCTCGAAAGCTTATGCGCGGTTTCGGGCGCCAGCATCTGCCCCAGGTTCTTGCGCCAGGGACGCACCGGCGCCAGCAAGGCCCTGGTTGCCGCCAACACCCCGCCTGTCAGGTCGCTATGACCGCCCAGGTATTTGGTAGCGCTTTGCATGACGATATCCGCGCCCAGCTTCAAAGGCTGCTGGTTGATCGGTGTGGCAAAGGTGTTATCCACGGCCACCAGCGCACCATGGGCGTGGGCCATGGTGGCAATTTTTTCGATATCGAGCAGTTCCAGGCGAGGATTGGTAGGCGTTTCGAAAAACACCATGCCCACGCCGTCGGCGAGCAGCTGCTCGAGTTGCTGCAAATCCGAGGCGAAAAGCTGGTAGGTCGAAAATCCCAGCCCGGGGAGCTGCTCCGAAAGCAATTCGAGGGTGCCGCCATACGCATCGCCGATGCAGACGATGCCGCGACGGCCGTGCGCCAGAAACAAGGCCGATAGCGCGGCCATGCCCGACGAGAAGACCAAGGCGGCCTCCGCATCGTCCAGGCTGGCGAGCTTGGCCTCGAGGTCTTGGATGGTGGGGTTGGCCCCGTAGCGGGTATAGAGAAAACCTTCGCGATGCCCCTCGACCACATCCAGCAGCTGGCGCGTCGTATCGAACTTGAAGGTCGTGGTGTCGTATAGCGGCAAATGCGGCGAGCCGAGCGCATCCTTGATGGCCCCGCCATGGATCATTCTGGTCGCTGTTCCTTTTCCGTCCTTAGCCATGTTTAGCTCCTCTGCTTTTCCATTCAAGCCGACAATTCAAGTCGTCATTCAAGTCATGCCTGGGCGCCATTCGAGCATGGATTCCAGCATCGCCCGCAGCACGCCTTTCACCTGCTGCGCCGAGGCCGGATCGATCTGATCGGCACGCGTCCTCGACATATAGGTATTCATCGACATCTCCATTTGAACTGCATGGACGCCTTCAATCGGGTTGCCGTAGTGGCGGGTGATGTACCCTCCTTTGAACCGCTGGTTCACGACCCAGGAATATCGATCCTGGCGCTGGAGCACTTCGGTGAGACGTTCGACCAACAAGGCATTGCAGGATTGCCCATCGGCCGTGCCGATATTGAAATCGGGAAGCTCTCCGTCGAAAAACCGGGGGACGCGTCCCCGGATGGAATGGGCATCCCACAACAGCGCATAGCCATGCTGCGCCTTGATGCGCTGCAGCACAGCCTTCAATTGATCATGATAAGGACACCAGTAGGCTTCCAATCGCTCTGCGATTTCGTCCAGGTCAGGCGCCGCATCAGCCTTATACAGCGGTGCGCCATCAAAGCCATCCAACGGGCAGAGGTTGGTCGTGGATTTGCCCGGGTACAGGCTGGCATTGTCCGGCGGCCGATTCAGGTCGATGACATATCTGGAATGCGTGGCGACAAGCACGGTGGCATCGAGCGTCTCCAGAAAATCGTAGAGAATATCGAGGTGCCAGTCGGTATCGGGGAGTGCCAGGGCTTCCGGCCGCAGGCGCGGAACAAGCCAGGGAGGAAGATAAGTCCCGGTGTGGGGCATCGAGACCACGAGCGGGCTCCCGCCCTGCCGCAGCAGGAACACGGGCTCGGACGGAAGCGTTTGCTCGCTCATGGTCATCGACGCATTAATCAGAGCTTGCCGTCCAAGCCCATCTGGAA
>CAMLDQ010000067.1 GCA_946478965.1 uncultured Methylobacillus sp.
CTGACCTCTACGTGTCAGATGAACTGTGGAGCGAACTGAGAAATGATGTTACTTGGCTTATTGAGCAACTTTTCAAATTTGTGTCAGATCTTCAAGCCAAACATGGTGGCTAACCATTCGGTCAAGCGGGACTGGCCTACAGCAGGCTTCGCCAGCTTCCGGCCAGCCCCTTACCTTCAACGTTAGGCGCTTTTGAGATGGCGGAGATCACTTGGCCAGTGGGACATATGCGAGAAGGTCATGTGCCTGACATGAAAACAGTCTTGTTGGACCTTCATCGCCTCTTGGCAATCTTTCTGTCTAGCCGATCGTTCGCCGAGATTGCGCGAGAGGACATTGATGACCCACTCATTGAGCTCCAAGAGTGGGAGGTCGACGAAATCACACGAATCCTAATTACCTCTGCAGTTATGGGCCGGATTCTTGATGACCGAGGTGGCCCTGAACTAGATCAGAAACCGACTAACTGCGGGGAGCTCATCGAAGATCTCATAGCCCCTAGCATGTGGATACCACTATCGTTACGCGAGGCCTGTAACAAAATCATTCACGCCACAAAGGTTCGTACCGACCTAGAGCAGGACGCCAAGAACGGACTCGCCTACTTCAATCCAATCATGTATTTCTACGGACAACGGAACGGTAAAGACTGGAAAGCCACATTGTTCATTCAAGACTTTGTGCGGGACTTCTATGTTCGTTACAAAAACGCCTAACCTGTCTCTACGGACTT
Source organism: uncultured Methylobacillus sp. (assembly GCA_946478965.1). The sequence goes on from CAMLDQ010000067.1 coordinate 734, forward strand.
CCCCCACCCGTCAAGTAAACCCTGCCTGACGCCCGGTAAAACCGGGCGTTGGTTTTTCAGCGTTATACGGCAATACCCCTGCAATTTGCGCGATACCGTCAAGGATCAGACTGCATCGACATACGGTACCGAATTCGGCAATGAGGCCGCGCAGCCGGTCGTAGAGGGCTGTCCATTCTTCGAGGAAGCATTGCCGGGTGAGGCGCGGGCTTCCATGCCGATCAGGCACGGCGGCAGTTGCGCGGTCAGCGCAGCCAACTGGTCGCGCGGCACTCCAGGCTTGACCAGGACGGCGCGGCCATTCTGGTCAAGCCCGTGCAAAGCGAATATATTCTTGGCGGGATGGGGAGCGCTTGCACATTCAAAGCGTGCCGCAATACCCTGGAACCCGAGGAGAACATTCCATGCCTGATAACGATCCGCGAATCTTTTTTGCCTCCGAGCGCACCCTGCTGGCCTGGATACGCACGGGGATCGCCATTATTGCGCTGGGGTTCGTGGTTTCGCGGTTCGGCCTTTTCCTGCGCCTGCTCGGAAGCCGGGACGGCACGGATATCGAGAGCCGCGTTTCAATCTCCGGCATGCTGGGAATCGCTTTCGTGCTGCTGGGTGCGTTTGCGGTTATTGCCGCCTCCTTGCAGCATCGTCGCTTTATCTCGACGCTGCTTAGCCAGGATTGGCCGCAAGCCTATTCCAGGAATTTCGCCATCCGCCTCGCGCTTGCCATCGGCTTGCTGGGGATCCTGCTGGCGGCTTACCTGTTCGTCGCTTGACGTTGCTTTATCTTCCTTGCTCCGATCCGGCGCCGTGAACACTCCAGAGCAATGAACGAATATCTCGCTTTGCTCCTGGGATTGGCCTGTGCCGGCATCGGCGGAGAATTGTTCGTTCGCGGCGCCGTCGGGCTGGGCCACTGGGCGCGAATCTCGCCGGGAATCATCGGCGCCACGGTGGCTGCGTTTGCCACTTCCAGCCCGGAACTGTCCGTTTCCATCAATGCGGCACTTGCAGGGACACCGCAAATCGCGCTGGGCGATGCGCTGGGCAGCAATGTGTTGAATGTCGCCCTGATTCTGGCGCTGACGCTGGCGATATCCGGCATCCAAAGCCCACGCGGCAGCGTCAAGCGGGATTTTCCGGTGGCATTATGCGTCCCCGCGATTACCGGCTTGCTGTTCCTGGATGGCGAGCTCTCGCGACTGGATGGCTGCTTGATGCTGGGAATGTTCTGCGTCTGGATCGTTGCCACCGTCATCGAGGCCCGCAGACAGCGCAGCGCCGCAGGCCGCGTTCTTGGCGAACAGCGCGGTTGGCTGATCGTGCTCTCGTGCGGTTTCGGTCTTGCGTTTCTGGCAACGGCGGGCAGCCTGATCGTGCATGGCGCGACCCGCATCGCCGTCTCTTTCGGCATCGATGCCTTCACGGTCGGCGCGACCATCGTCGCAGTCGGGACTTCCATCCCGGAACTGGCGACGGCGATCGTTTCCAAACTTCGCGGCCACGACGAGGTGGGGCTGGGGACGCTCCTCGGCAGCAATATTTTCAACGGTCTTTTCATTGTTGCCGTAGCCGCTATCATCCATCCAATCACGGTGGGCTGGCATGAAGTCGCCGAGGCGTTGGCATTCGGATTTTTGGCTTTAATATGCACCTATCCGCCTCGCAGCGGATTTATTGCAAGGTGGCGCGGGTTCCTGTTATTGGCTCTGTATTTTTTCTACCTTGCCACCCTGCTGCGCTCATCGATGACCTGACCCGAAACTTTTCTAACAGTGGACATATGCTCATGAATCGTCATCCCTTTTTTGCCCAATGTTTAGGTTTTATTGGATGGCTGGCGATCGCCTTTTCCGCCGCTGCCGTGGGTGCGATCGCTTCCGTCGGGGCGCCGCAGTTCTATGCCAGCCTGACCCAGCCGGATTGGGCGCCGCCCGGCTGGCTGTTCGGCCCGGTCTGGACGGCGCTGTTCACCCTGATGGGCATCGCCGCCTGGCTGGTGTGGCGGGAACGGCCCGGCAGCCGGGGCGCCCTGGCGCTGTTTCTCGTGCAGCTCGCGGTGAATGCGCTGTGGTCATGGCTCTTTTTCGTCTGGCACCTGGGCGCCGCTGCCTTTGCCGAAATGATAGTGCTGCTCGGCCTGATTGCCGCCACCATCGCTAGCTTCTGGCGCATCAAGCGCATCGCGGCAACCCTGCTCGTGCCGTATCTGCTTTGGGTGGGCTTCGCCACGCTGCTTACCTGGACCCTATGGCAATCCAATCCAGCACGGTTATAAGCGCGCCGTGCAATAGGCGATGCGCGCCTCCAAACGCATGGTGAATAGATCGATTAGACGCTAGACTAGAGCTAACCAAAGCCACCAGACTGAGCAATGAGCGTTTTTTCAACCGCAACTTGGGAACTTCTGAGCTACGTGGTCACCGTCGTCGGCCTGCCGCTCGCCATTTGCGTGTTCCTGTACGAACAACGCAAGGAGCGCGAAAACGAGGACGAAGAGGTCTACCAACTGCTCTCGGACAATTACCAGGATTTCCTCAAGGTAGCGCTGGAGCATTCCGACCTCAGGCTTTTCTCGGACGAAACCTTGAGCCTACTGAACCCGGAGCAGGAAGAACGCTTGCTGATCATCTGCGCAATGCTGGTCTCCTTGTTCGAGCGTGCCTACCTGCTGTTGTACCAGGAGGCGATGTCGGGCAGGCAGGCACGGCGCTGGAATTCGTGGGAGGACTACATTTTCGAATGGTGCCGCAAACCGCATTTTCGGGCACGCTTACCGCAACTGCTGAGCGGCGAAGATCCGGATTTCGTGAAATACATCGAGGGCGTGGCGCGCCGCGAAGTACAGAAATCCGGGCAGCCGGTGCTGACCGGCGGCATGGGATAACGGAGCGAGCGCAGAATGCACAAGGGAAGAGTCGAAGCCTTCAGCGACGGAGTTCTGGCCATCATCATCACCATCATGGTGCTGGAGCTGAAGGTGCCGCACGGGGAAGCTCTGCAGGACCTGCGGCCGCTGGTGCCGAATGTGCTCAGCTACGTGCTGAGTTTTCTGTACGTGGGCATTTACTGGAACAACCACCACCATCTCTTCCACGCAACGCGGCAAGTCTCGGGCGGGGTGCTGTGGGCGAACCTGAACCTGCTGTTCTGGCTGTCGCTGTTTCCGTTCGCCACCGCATGGATGGGCGAAAGCCCTCATGCGCCGCTGCCCTCGGCCCTCTACGGCGCGGTGCTATTCATGGCAGCCGTCGCGTATACCCTGCTGCAGACCTGCCTGATACGGCGCGACGGGCCCGATTCGCTGCTGCGCGCCGCTGTCGGCTCGGACTGGAAAGGCAAGCTTTCCCCCGTCCTCTACCTCGCGGGGATCGCGGCTTCCTTCTTGCAACCGTGGCTGGCGCAGTCGATTTATGCGCTGGTGGCGCTGCTGTGGCTGGTGCCCGACCGCCGCATCGAGCATATCCTGGGCACAACAGGCGATTGACGCCGCACGCGGCGAAGCAAAACTTTTGGAACTGGAAATTTGAGAATGGATGACGCCCTGACCCCGATGGAACCGGACGACGATGTCTACAAGAGATTGCTGGAATCGACCAAGGCCATTCCCTGGAAAATCGACTGGGGCACGCTGACTTTTGCCTATATCGGTCCGCAAATCGAGCGCCTGCTCGGCTGGGAGCCTTCCAGCTGGGTATCGGTGGAGGATTGGGCATCGCGCATGCATCCCGACGACCGCGCCTGGGTGGTGGATTTCTGCGTCGCGCAATCGCAGGCGGGTACCGATCATGAAGCCGACTACCGGGCACTGAACAAGGACGGCGAGTATGTCTGGATTCGCGATGTGGTGCATGTGGTGCGCAAGGAAAATGGCGACGTGGACTCCCTGATCGGTTTCATGTTCGACATCAGCGAACGAAAACGTACCGAGGAGCGGTTGCTCGAACTGCAAAAGGAACTGGAAGAGCTTTCCTACAAGGACGGCCTTACCAATATCGCCAACCGCCGCATGTTTGACACGGTAATGGAACTGGAATGGACCCAGGCGGTGCGGAACCGGCAGCCGCTTTCGCTGATCCTTCTCGATATCGACTACTTCAAGCAATATAACGACCTCTATGGCCACCTTGCCGGCGACGATTGCCTGAAACTGGTGGCAAAGGCGCTGGAAAGCGCGGCTACACGTTCGCGCGACTTCCTGGCCCGATTCGGTGGCGAGGAATTCGTCCTGATTCTTCCGGAAACCGATGCGGAAGCCGCCAATGTCGTGGCGGAGCGTTGCCGTAATGCGATCTTCAAGGAACAAATCGCCCATGCCGCCTCGGCCGTGAGCCAGATACTGACGATCAGCATCGGGGCTGGCACCCTCGTACCCACCCATCAGGACGATATGAAATCCTTCATCGCCCGGGTCGACCGTAGTCTTTACGATGCCAAGCAGAAGGGGCGCAACTGTATCGTACAACCCTGAAGTGCAAAGCCATTGGCCTGACTGTAGCCAAATCAGGAGATCAATCATTACTGCTTTCAATTTTCTGGAGATCGCCTCATGAGCCTGCGCACCCTGTTGCTGCTTCTTGGCATCATCGTTTTGGCCGTGTTCAGCCTGCTGAACTGGTCGGCCATCATGACTCCAACATCACTTTCGCTCGGGGTCACACAGATCCAGGCCCCTATCGGGTTCGTGATGCTGGTCGTACTGCTTGTAGTATCAGGAGGCTTCCTCTCTTCGCTTATCTATCTGCGTTCAATCTGGTTGCTGGAATCACGCCGCCAAGCCAAGGAGCTGCTTGCACAACGCCAGCTGGCCGAACAGGCAGAATCTTCGCGGCTGACTGAATTGCGGGCGCTTCTGGAAAAGGAGTTACGTCAGCTGAACGACCGCCAGGACGCAAGCCACACCCAGCTGCTGGGGCGCATGGAAACGCTCGAGCGCGGGCTGCGAGATGCGCTGGAAGAGACTCAAAGCAGCCTCGCAGCCTACATTGGCGAATTGGACGACCATCTGGAAAATGGCAGCCGAAGCCATCGGCCAGACTGACCGGGCCGGCGAGGCCAAAGCGCCCGTTTTCGGCCTCTTGCTTTATTATTGGAAGCCCCTGAACAACGCATAAGCACACGGAGAACATTGATGAGCGGATTGAAACTGCTGGGTATTGCCTTGATTGCCGCCGGAACCTTCGGCCTGGTACAGGGCAGTTTCAGCTACACCAAGGATAAGCAGGTTGCCAAGCTTGGCACGATGGAATTCTCGGTCAAGGACGAAAAAACCGTGGATATCCCAAGCTGGCTCAGCGTTTCCGGTATCGCCGCCGGCGCCTTGTTACTGCTTCTGGGCAGCCGCAAAAAATAGTCAGTGCACGAACTTCCCCTGTCCATTACCCTCAAATCAGCTAGATGATTGCCTCCATCCCCAAGAATGAGCACGAACGCCTGCAGGCGCTATACCGCTATAACATCCTCGACAGCAAGGATGAACGTGCCTACGACGACATCACGCGACTGGCCGCCTATATTGCGCAAACCCCCATTGCGCTGATCAGTTTCGTGGATGAGAACCGACAGTGGTTCAAATCGAGAATAGGGCTAGATACGGTAGAAACGTCTCGCGAATTCGCCTTTTGCGCTCACGCCATCCTCACCCCGGATCAACCATTGATCGTGCCTGACGCCAAGGCCGATGCACGCTTCATGAACAATCCCCTGGTGTGCGAAGCGCCGCATATCCGGTTCTATGCAGGCGAACCGCTGCTGACTGCCGATCACCAGCCGCTCGGGACGCTCTGCGTACTGGATACCGAACCCCGGGAATTGAACGAGATGCAGATCGAAGCGCTCGCGGCCCTTTCCAGGCTGGTCGTCACCCAGCTCGAGTTGCGCAAGCTAACGAATGAACAGCAGGGCAATATCGTCCGGATGGAGCAGCATCAGCAAGCACTTGAAACGGCCAACCAGGCACTTGAACGGCAAAGCCTGACCGACAAGCTGACCGGCGTTGGCAACCGCGCAGGATTCGACCAGCGCCTGCACGAGGAAGTCGCCCGAGCCAAACGGTACGGCTCGGCACTTTCCCTCCTTATGCTCGATGTCGATCATTTCAAGCGTTACAACGATACCCACGGGCATATCGCGGGCGACGAAGCCTTGCGCGGCATCGCCGCCGCCCTGCAAGAGGCATGTCGGCCAATCGACTATATTGCACGCTATGGCGGTGAAGAATTCGCCGTGCTGCTGCCGACCACAGGAAAACCCGGATCACATGCCATGGCCGAGCGCCTGCGGCAGTCGGTGGAAAACTCGAACTTGCCGCATGAATCTTTGACCGTCAGTATCGGCGCGGCGACACTCGATCCATTCAGCAAGGAAGGCCGCGAAATGCTGGTCCTGGCAGACAAAGCCCTGTACATGGCAAAGCACAGCGGCCGCAACTGCGTCGTGCTTGCAGACAGCCTTCAGGATTGATCATCCTTTCGGGTTTCGCTCGCCCAGCACCTCCAGCCACAAGGCACAAACAGCATCCGCGTGGCTCTCGAAGCTTGCGCGCGCCACCCGTGTGTAGCGTTCGCCCTGCAGCCGCAGCGCATGCTGGCATCGGCGATATTCGCGATAAGCATTCGCGACCTGCTCCGCCCGTTTTTCCTGTATCAGACCGAGACGGGCCGCAATCCCGAGCAAAGCGATATTGCCGCGATTTTCCGTAAGCTCAGGATAGCGATGGGCATGCAGAAGCACGAGAAACTGCACGATGAATTCCACATCGACGATACCTCCTTCGTCGTGCTTGACATCAAACAAGCCACTCGGATTGGGATGCCCCTCGTGCATCTTGCGACGCATCGCTACAACCTGTTGGCGCAATTCCTCGCTCTCGCGCGGCAGCCGAAGAATCTCGGCGCGTATCCTCTGAAATGCCTGGCCAACCACAGCATCGCCCGCGCAGTAGCGGGCACGCGTCAGCGCCTGATGCTCCCAGACCCAGGCCTTGTGCTTCTGGTAATGCTCGTAAGCCTCGACCGAACTCACCAGTAGCCCGCTGGCCCCATCCGGGCGCAACCGCAGGTCGGTCTCATACAGCAGGCCGGCCGAAGTCAGATTGTTCAACCACGAATTGATGCGTTGCCCGAAACGGGCGTAGACCTCACCGGCTTCGGGCGCCGCATCGTCGTAGAGAAAAATGATGTCGAGATCGGACGCATACCCCAGCTCCTTGCCGCCCAGCTTTCCGTAGCCGACGATGGCGAAGGCCGGGATCTCGCGATGGCAACCGCGTACGGTGGGCCACACGGTCTTCAGTACGGCATCCAGAATCAGGTCAGCCAGAGCGCTGAGATAATCGGATAGCGTTTCGAGCGGCAGCAGGCCGGCCAGATCCTGGGCCGCGATACGGAACACCTGCGCATGCTTGAAATGCCGCATCGCATCCATCTGGCGTTCGATATCGCCCTCGGCCTCTTGCAGGCGGCGCGCCAGTTCGCTCTTCAGCTTTTCGAAATCCGGCGCGGCATACAATGTTCGCATATCCAGCAGCTCATCCAGCAGGATAGGATGCTGAGCCAGGTAATCGGCCAGCCAGGGGCTCGCGCTGGCGAGCTTTGCCACCAGTTCCAGCGTCTGCGGATATTCCGCCAGCAGCGCGAGATAGCTGGCACGGCGGCAGATGCTCTCCAGCAGGCCCAGCATACGCTTGCACGTTGCATCCGCGTTCTGGAAAACGCCAGCCCCCTGCAGCACGATCGGCATCAGGGCATCGAAACGCTCCCGGCTTGCGGCAGGCAGCTGCTGATAACGCGCGCTTCGCCGCAAAGCCGCCAACCATGCTCCGACTTCTGCCGGCGCCTGATAACCCAGCTGGCCCAGCCTACGTTCGCTTTCCTCTTCCGACAGCTGCCCCGTCCACAAATCGGACATGGCATGGCCGTTAACTGCTGCCGGCTGCATGCTGAATACCTGTGAAAAGTGCTGCTCGACCTTGTTGCGCAACGGCTGCAGCAACGCAGAGAATGTTGGCCAATCGGCACATCCCATCCCTTGTGCGATACGCTGACGGCTCTCGCTGTCTTCCGGCAGATTCTGCGTTTGCGCATCCTGCAGATACTGCAGACGATGTTCCAGATTGCGCAGTAACACATACGCCGCATGCAGTTCTGCCACCGTTTCCGCAGGCAACAGGCCTTTGCTGCCAGCCTGGGCCAGTACCGCCAGCGTAGGACGAATCTGCAGCTCCCGGTCGCGCCCGCCCCTGACCAGCTGGAACACTTGCGCAATGAACTCGATTTCACGGATACCGCCCGGCCCCAGCTTGATGTTGTCGCGCATGTCGCGGCGTGCGACTTCGCGCTGGATTTGCGCTTTCAGGTCGCGCATGGAGGCAAACGCACCGTAGTCGAGATATTTGCGGAACACGAAAGGACGCAGCAACGCCTGCAATTCCTTTTCCGGCCCGGCGATGACGCGCCCCTTGATCCAGGCGTAGCGTTCCCATTCGCGCCCCTGCGTCTGGTAGTACTCTTCCAGCATCGCAAAGCTGCCGACCAGGGGGCCGGAGTCGCCGTAGGGGCGCAAGCGCATGTCGACGCGGAAGACGAAGCCGTCCACGGTTTTTTCGCCGATCGCGGCGATCAGTTTCTTGCCCAGGCGGGAAAAATAATCGTGATTGCTGATTTTTTTCGCCAGCTCACCTTCGCCGCCGGCGGTCTCGCCGTCCTCCGGGTAGGCGAAAATCAGGTCGATGTCGGACGATACGTTGAGTTCCCGGCCGCCGAGTTTGCCCATACCGACCACGATGAATGGCTGCACTGAGCCGCTTTCGCCGATCGGGTCGCCGTGCAGCTCGCGCAGCCAGCTGGTCAGATGTTCCAGGGCATAGCGCACCGCCACTTCGGCGAGATCGCTCATGCTCGCCATCACCTCGTCGAGATCGGCCAGGCCGTTGAGATCGCGTGCGATCACGCGCAGCATCACGTGCTGCCGCAGTTTGCGCAGAACCCGCTTCAGGTCGGATTCATCCGCAACCGGATAACCGGCTAGGAAAGCGCGCATTTCGTCTGCAGTCCAGGAGTGGTGCAGAACGTCATGCAACTGTTCGCCTAATCCAGCATCGGACTCCAGAAGCCGCCGGAAAAAAGGGCTGAGATCGGAGGCCCGGGCAATGGCCTCTGCCGGGGAAATTGCAGGAATTATGGTACTCATGCCCACATTATGCCGAATCGGCGAAAGATCGAAACCCCGTCAAGCAGCACACCAAGTAAATCAGCCGCTCCTGACAGGGAAATAGTGCGGGTACCATTGCCTATAGCGCCATTTCCTCGGCGGCACAAACTGAAGATTCAGGCAGCCGCGGCCGACAAATGCATGCGACCGCCAACAAAAGCCGGTTTTCTCGGCTTCTCAGCCTTGCTATGATGCATGCTCCAAAGAAATCAAGTACCACGAGGAGACAACCTGCCATGAGTTCCATCGAGTCCGTTTTGACGGAAACCCGGGTATTCGAGCCCAACGACAGCTTCAGGAAGGCTGCCAACGTTTCCGGCATGACGGCCTACAAAGCCTTGTGCGCACAGGCCGAAGATGATTATGCAGGCTTCTGGGCCGACCTGGCACGCCAGGAGCTCACTTGGCAGCTGCCTTTTTCCCAGACCCTCGATGAAACCAACGCACCGTTTTACCGCTGGTTTCACGACGGCAAGCTGAACGCCTCCTACAACTGCCTGGATCGCCATCTCACGACCCGCGGCGACAAGACTGCGCTCATTTTCGAAGCCGATGACGGCAGCGTTACGCACGTCAGCTACCGAGAACTGCATCGCCGCGTGTGCCGCTTTGCCAATGCGCTGAAAGCGCAAGGCGTGGGCCTCGGCGATCGCGTCATCATCTACCTGCCGATGAGCATCGAGGCCGTCGTGGCGATGCAAGCCTGCGCCCGCATCGGCGCGATCCATTCCGTGGTATTCGGCGGCTTTTCCGCCAAGAGCCTGCACGAGCGCATCACAGACGTCGGCGCCAGGCTGGTGATCACCGCAGACGGCCAGTTCCGCGGCGGCAAGGCGATGCCGCTCAAACCGGCCGTGGACGAGGCACTCGCGCAGGGCGGCTGCGAAGCGGTGGAGAAAGTCATCGTCTACAAACGCACCGGCGGCGACACCGCCTGGAAAGCCGAACGCGACATCTGGTGGGACGACGCCGAAGCAGGCATGAGCGATGCCTGCGAGCCGACCTGGGTGGAAGCCGAGCATCCGCTTTTCATCCTGTACACCTCCGGCTCCACCGGCAAGCCCAAGGGCGTGCAGCATTCCACCGCCGGCTACCTGCTGGGCGCGATCATGAGCATCAAGTGGGTGTTCGACTACAAGGACAGCGACATCTTCTGGTGCACCGCCGACGTGGGCTGGATCACCGGCCACAGCTATGTCGCCTACGGCCCGCTCGCGCTGGGCGCGACCGAGGTGGTATTCGAGGGCGTGCCGACCTACCCGGACGCCGGCCGTTTCTGGCAGATGATCGAAAAGCACAAGGTCAGCGTGTTCTATACCGCGCCGACCGCGATCCGCTCGCTCATCAAGCTGGGAGCCGATCTGCCCAAGCAATACGACCTTTCCAGCCTGCGCCTGCTCGGCACCGTGGGCGAGCCGATCAACCCGGAAGCCTGGATGTGGT
>CAMLDQ010000068.1 GCA_946478965.1 uncultured Methylobacillus sp.
CCGCCGGCCGACCTGACGTTCGTGGAGGCCGGGGAGGACTTCAGCGGCGAGGGCCTGGTCCCCGACCCGGCCTGAGCCCCGGCCGCCCACCGACTCTCACAAGGACGACGTGGATAGGATCCAGATATTTCTGATATCCAATGCACTTGTTGTTCAGAGAAAGGAAAAAGCTTGGAAAGAGACTTTCGATAAATACAAAGTCAGCTACGATATTTGGGATATTGAGAGGCTCCGAAGATTCCGATCAAGCGGCTCAAGCCATGAACCAATTGAAGTCGATTTATCTGGATACCAGAACGGTGGCATTCCCTGCGTCTCCGTTTCTGACGACTCACTTGGTTACAGCACCTGTGTCGCGATGATACCTGGCTCTATTCTGCATGACTGGTACGACGAATATGGTGCAAGACTCCTCGAACTTAATGTTCGCTCTTATCTTCAGGCAAGGGGCAAAATTAACAAGGGTATTCTTGAAACACTAATCAAGGAACCACATCATTTTCTAGCCTACAACAACGGTATAACTATCGTTGCAGAAGAAATATCTGTTGATCCGAATATCAGCAAAATAACAAACATTCGCGGGCTACAAATCGTTAATGGTGGCCAGACAACTGCCTCAATACACAGAGCAAAGAAAGAGAATCAGGCCGATCTTTCCCACGTACACGTGCAGGCAAAAATAACCGTTGTACCTGCTGCGGAATTTGAGAGTATGGTGCCCTTGATCTCTAGGTTCTCAAACACACAAAACAAGGTCAGCGAGGTTGATCTTGGTGCTAACCATAGCTATCACGTCGGGATTGAACGTGTTGCCAAGAGAACCTGGGCACCAGGTGAACAGTCGATGTGGTTCTATGAACGTGCCAGAGGTAGTTATCAGACCGAAAGATCCAAGACTGCAACAACCTTGGCTCAAAAAGCCAGTTTTGATAAGAAATTTCCTGCAAATCATCGTATCAGTAAAGAGGATCTGGCTAGGTACATGAACGTCTGGAACGGCTTACCCCACATTGTTAGCCGTGGCGGTCAGAAGAATTTCACTCGATTCATGGAGTCTGTCCCGAATGTCCAGAAAGACTGGGAGCCATCTACCGATGAGTTCAAATCCCTCATAGCAAAAGCCATTCTTTACCGCAGGACACAACAACTTGCAAAGGAGCTGGAGATCCCGGCATTCAGAATCAACGTTGTCACCTACACAGTAGCTCTGTTAGCTGAGAAAACCGCAAGGCGAATCGATTTGGTTTCCATCTGGGATCGCCAAGATCTGTCTGATTCGCTTAAGCAACAGATCAAAGATTGGTTACCAAAGGTAGCAGAGGTTCTGATCAGCTCTGCTGAGTCACGTAACCCTACAGAGTGGTTCAAAGCAGAGCAATGCTGGAAATTCTTACTGGAAGTAAGCAAAAGCTGGGATGTACTTCCGAACCTCCAAGCACAACTTAAGAAGGTCAGCGATCAGGAGGCGATAGTTTCCAATGAAGTACACAACAATATTGCTCGCTGTCTTGAAATTGATGCTCAGAAATGGTTCAAAATTCAACTGTGGGGATCTGAGTCTGGAAAGTTGAAGGAATGGCAGATTGGTATATCTAACACTTTGGCAGGATATGCTGCACAAGGATGGAAGCGTAAACCCTCTGAAAAGCAGGCACTTCACGCTATGGAAATAGTCAGGCTTTTCAACGAAGCCATTCAGCAGGATGCATGATTTCATCTGCCAATCTTTGCTGAAGTATATCGGCACCTTTTTTTATCTCACATTCCCAAACAATGATCACTCGGATGCCCTGCTCAATAAGAGCTGAATACTTCTTGGCATCTCTTTCCACATTGGCTTCAAACTTCTTTTTCCAGAACTCCGCGTTGGTTTTTGGGGTTGTGCAATACCGACAACCTTGATGTCTATGCCAGAAACATCCATTAACAAAGATCACACATTTCCACTTTGGTAAGTAGATATCAGGAGTGCCTGGTAAGCGTCGGTCATTTTTTCTGAAACGAAACCCAGCTTGATGAAGAATTGAACGGACAAGTTTCTCTGGCAGTGTGTCCTTAGACTTTATCGCCGCCATGTTTCTTGACCTGGTATCATTCACATCCATAGGTTCATTCTGAGGTGGTTTGGTGGCAAATATCAAGGTTGTAGATCTCTTTGCAGGCCCGGGCGGCTTGGGTGAAGGCTTTTCAGGTTTCTCCAATAGGCGTGGCCATCACCCGTTCCGTACGGCAGTATCTGTTGAAAAAGAAAGCTCAGCTCATAAGACACTGACACTCCGAAGTTTCGTTCGTCGCCTCTTGATGAACGGTGATCCTCTGACAGATTATTTTTCTTATTTGCGTGGCGAAAGAAATGTTCCCTATTCTGAGCTAACCAAGACCGCTTGGAAGGAAGCCACTCTTGAAGCAATTCAAGAAACACTCGGCACAGAGAATGGTGACTCTTTGCTTATGGAAAAAGCAAGGAAGGCTATCGGAAATTCAACAGATTGGATTCTGATTGGAGGCCCTCCATGTCAGGCCTATTCCATCATTGGGAGATCTAGGAACAAGGGCATCCGTGATTACTCTCCAGAAGCAGATCATAGACATTTTCTATATCGTACCTATCTGAAACTTCTAGCCGAGCTCCATCCTCCTGTTTTCCTATTGGAAAACGTCAAGGGTATTCTAACTTCAAGAGTTTCTGGTGATCTTATATTTCCGAGCATTCTTCGAGATCTTTCGGATCCGGCAGGATCCATGGGATGGACAGGGCCAAAGTATCGGATACATTCGATCTCCAGTGACGAATACTTCGAACATGGGCACGAACCTCACGAATACGACGCCTCCAAGTATGTAGTTAAGGCCGAATATTACGGTTTGCCTCAGGCCCGTCATAGAGTCATTCTTATAGGTGTTCGAGAGGATATCGATAAAAAACCAAGGATGCTTGAACAGGCTATAGCCCCTTCTGTATCCGAAATCATCGGGAACATGCTGTTTCTGAGAAGCGGCATTTCATCAAATGATAGCTCTGCAGCATGGTTGGCTACTGTCACGAATTACGCTCGTGAATTGGAGGACTCGTTCAGGAGCGTGGATCCAGCCCTTTCTAATAAGCTCACAGAAATCAGTGCCTTTTTCAGCAGAATCAATTCTGATAGCTTATCCAGAGGGGGAAGATTCGTCAGGCAACCCAGATCAACTGCAGGGAATATTGAATGGTGGATCGGAAGAAATGCTCCGAATGATGGCATTGTGAATCATGAGGCACGTGGTCATATGTCGAGCGACCTTCTTAGGTATTTGTTCGCATCCTCATATGCCCTTGTGCATGGAAAATCTCCGAGAGCGGCTGATTTTCCTGAAAGTCTCGCCCCGCTGCATAAGAGTTGGTCTTCAGGCGGCTTCGATGATCGCTTCAGGGTTCAACTGGAAGGTTTACCTGCCACCACTATCACTAGCCATATTTCCAAGGACGGACACTACTTTATTCACCCCGATCCAAGGCAATGCAGAAGCTTGTCTGTAAGAGAAGCTGCCAGGCTTCAAACTTTTCCAGATAACTATTTCTTTGAGGGTAACCGCACTCAGCAGTATGTCCAAGTTGGAAACGCAGTTCCGCCATTACTTGGCCATATGATTGCTGAAAGAGTTTATGAATTGATTTCGTAAGTCGCCAAAGAGAAAATCAAGTTGATTTACAGCGGTATTTGCATAAAGTTATTTAATTATATCACGTTAAATCAATAGGTTATGTTTTACCGCTGGGGTGGTCTGTAGTACGCTTTCAATAACTTAAAAATGAAATTGGTAAATCCAATTTCGGTTATTGGGAGTGTCAAAGTCAAATGCCGAGCCCTTTCTCGGAGGTATTTCAGAGCATCAGGCTTTGCAGAGCATGGGGGCCTTTTTGATTTTATGAACGCTGATGAAACCCATGCGGAAGTTCGAGCTATTAAGTCCGTAGTAAACTCATGCAGTTTCCATCTTCAGAATAGTCTATGGCGACCCCTTTTTTAACACAGGCGTTTATCTATCTCGCTGCCGCTGTGCTTGCCGTCCCACTATTCAAGCGATTCGGGTTGGGTTCGGTGCTGGGCTATCTCATCGCAGGTATTCTGATTGGGCCCTATGCATTGAAACTGATTCCCGATCCTGAACAGGTGCTGCACTTTGCCGAATTTGGCGTCGTGTTGCTGCTTTTTCTTGTCGGACTGGAACTCGAGCCAGAAAAGGTTTGGGAATTGCGCAAATCGCTATTAGGTCTAGGCGGTTTGCAGGTAGTGGGGACGATAGTCGTTGTGATGGCTGTCATCTGCATGGCGGGGCTGTCTTGGCAGATGGCATTGGTGGCTGGCGCCGGCGTTGCCATGTCGTCGACTGCTATCGGGTTGGCTTCCCTGGAAGAGAAAAAATTGCTGGGTATGCCGGGAGGGCAAGCCTCCTTTGCTGTGCTGCTATTTCAGGATTTGTCGGTTATTCCCTTGTTCATGGTACTTGCGTTGATTGCGCCAGGGGGGGCTCATGGCGGTGCTGATGTTTTGGCAGTACCAAAGGCGCTCGCTGTGATTGCCGCAATTGTGATTGCAAGTCGTACTGTGTTGCGGCCGGTGATGCGGGTTGTTGCGAAGACAGGAATGCGCGAAATATTTTTCGCTTTTTCACTGCTGCTGGTGATCGGTGTCTCGATGGCGGTGCAGGCGGTTGGGCTTTCCATGGCATTGGGGACATTCCTGGCAGGTGTACTGCTTGCCGATTCGGAGTACCGCTACGAGCTCAGGTTGGACATCGAGCCGGTTAAGGGGCTCCTGCTCGGTCTCTTTTTCATCGCTGTCGGCATGTCGGTGGACGTGTCACTTGTAGCGCGTCTACCCGGCACGGTAATCGGGCTGGCGCTATTGATCGTGCTGGTAAAAATCGGCATCCTGTTTGGATTGGGAAGGCTGTTCAAGCTGGCGCGGCGCGATGCGCTGCTTATGGCGGTGGCGTTGTCGCAGATTGGCGAATTTGCATTTGTGATTTTTGGCGTTGCGCTGTCGCAGCATCTATTAAGCCGTCCCGCCTACGATCTGCTGAATGCGGTGGTCGCGATTTCCATGCTAGTGACGCCGCTGTTGCTGGTGATTTACGAACGCTTGGTAACTTTGGACTGCGGAGAGCGGCCGCGCGAAACCATAAAGGAATCCAACTCGGTGATCATCGCCGGGTTTGGCCGTTTTGGGCAGATCGTCGGGCGGGTATTGATGGCCAACGGCATTTCGGCCACGCTGATCGACAATGATCCCGACCAGGTTGAGCTCACGCGCGCATTCGGCTGGCGTTGCTATTACGGCGACGCTGCGAGACTTGATTTGTTGGAAGAGGCGGGGATCGCCGAAGCGCGCCTGCTGGTTGTTGCGATTGACGACCCCGCAGCCGCGCTGGCAATGTCCAAGCTGGTGCAGCAACGCTGGCCGCATGTGCCGATGATCGTTAGGGCACGCAGCCGCAGCGATGCGTTCGAATTTCGCGATATGAATCTGCGGCCTATCCGCGAGACGTTTTATTCATCCCTCGAGGCGGCTAGGCAGGCGTTGGTGACATTAGGAGAGTCATCGGCGGCGGCTACAAAAATCATCAAGCATTTTGAGCGTCACGATACGGAACAGCTGGAAGCCGCGCTCAAGGTGAGGGCCGACAAGGAGGCGCTGCTCACCCTCGCGGTACAGGGCCGGCAGGATCTCAAGGATCTGCTCTCGGCCGAGCGAAACGAGATGCTGAATGAAACAGGGAAAACGACGTAGAAAATGCTTATCGGATTCGGCCAGGTCATTCAGGTGCAGCTGCCTTGCCGGTTCAAGTAGGGGTCTGCTTCGCGACAAAATTAGGCAGCGTCAGCGTCGCTTCCGCAATATCCAGAATCCGCATATTCTGATCCATCGCCGTCTTTTGCAGCATTTTGTAAGCGGCTTCCTCGGACAAGCCGAGGCGCGCCATCAGTATACCCTTGGCACGTTCGATAACCTTGCGCTCGTTGAGTGCGCGCCGTGCCTTATCCAGCTCGACTTCCATGCTGGCGAGACGGCCGGATTGTTCCTGCAGCAGCGTAAACATTGAATGGCCCGGGCTGGCGTTCAATCCATTGGTAGGAAGGAAGTGCAGGGTCGGGTCGAAAGACAGGGCGGGATCGAAAAAGCGCTCGATATTTTCCGCGTTGGCTGGTGGATGTTGCCTGAGTGCCTGAAGCAGGCCTTCAGAATCGGATAGGTTGCGTTCTGCTTTCGCGATTAGTTGCTCACAGCGCTCTTCCAAGCGATGCACCATATTGCATTGCAGCGTCCACATACCTGCCAGGCGGTCCGTACAGTTCTCGAACCAGGGATCACTCAGGTTGCTGTCGATCTGTGCGCCAGGTCGTGCGGTCAGGAGCAGGCGACGCAGCCTTTCCACCTGGATCAGCGCCGGAGAAATCTGTATGTCCTGCCAGTGGCGTAGCGTGTCCTTTTCCGCAAATTCGGCGAACACTTTGAAACTGCGTTCCTGGGCCTCGATCAGGTGCGCAATGCGTTGTTGGTTGCTGACGTCGCAATGTCCGGATGCGAAGCAGAGCGCGCCTAGCGCCCGCTCCTGGCCGGCCTGCTCCTTGCCTTGAATAAAGTGGAACAGCGAGACCAGCGAACGCGAAATTTCGGGATCGAGTGCGTTATCCGCAACCTCGAAAATAAGCGAAATCAGGCCGGCGATCAGCTGGCTGAAAACCAGTACGGCTTCTTCTGCCTTAAGCTTGTGCGACTCGATTTGCGCGCGCAGTTTGGGCAGCGCTTCGAGTCCAAGCAGAACCCAGGCCATGAGCGAAAACAACCGTGCCGTGCCGAAAGCCGAATTATCCAGTTGCACTTCAAACAGCTTGCGCAATTTGCTTTCCAGCAACTCGTTTTCCGTAATTAATTCTGACCGGATCGTGGCAAAACGCTTGCCCTCCGAAGCGAGATAGATACTGGAGGCGCCACGCTCCATCTGCAGCGAGTGCACCAGGTGGCCGATGACACCGGCCAGCTTGGCTTTCGAATCAAGCTGGCGCAGTTCCTCGATCTCGTGCTGTTTGGCGGCAAGGACTATATCGTGTACGGAAAGCTTCATGGGGCAGGCAACATATAAAGATGGAATCATTAAGAAAGCAAAAGACATACCCACAAGCATGGATATTTGAAGGATAAGTATAGAAGATTCGGCCAATAGTCGTTGTACAGGATTTGGCGCTAGAATCAACAATGCTAATCCCGGAAGGATAAACGAAATGCGCCGCAAGTTGGTGGTCGGAAACTGGAAAATGAATGGGAGCATTGCGGCCAACAAACTGTTGTTGGATGCGCTCAAAGCCGGTGTGCATGATTGGCACGGCGCAGATTATGTTGTGTGCGTGCCTTATCCTTACTTAAACCAAGCGCAGTCCGTGCTGCAAGGCAGCAATGTAGGGTGGGGGGCTCAGAATCTGTGCGCTTCCAAGGATAATGCGCTGACCGGTGCGGTGGCGCCACACATGCTGGTCGAATACGGTTGCACGCATGTCATCATCGGCCATTCCGAGCGCCGCAGCCAGTTCCACGAAACCGACGACACCGCTGCGGCACGCTTTCTTGCGGCGCAGGCAGTGGGACTGGTGCCGATTTTCTGCATGGGCGAGTCGCATGAGGAGCGGGAGGCGGATTGGACCGAATACATCGTCGGCCGGCAACTGGATGCAATTATCCGCCGCTTCGGCGCCAAGGTATTGAGTCGCGCCGTCCTGGCATACGAGCCGTTGTGGGCCGTTGGTTCCGGCCGACCTGCAACGCCGGAGCAGGCGCAGCAGGTGCATGCCTTCATCCGCGACCGTGTTGCCCGATGCGATGCCGCAATTGCTGCCAATGTACGGATTCTGTATGGAGGGAGTGTGACCGGGGATAATGCGGCGCACTTGTTCGCGATGCCGGATATCGATGGCGGGTTGATCGGGCGGGCTTCGCTGTCCGCGCAGGATTTCGTTACCATCTGTCACGCGGCCCATGCGCTCGGCAGCAATCTCCTTAAAGTGTGAAGCGTTGTAAAATAGCGGCTTTCGCGCGGCGAAGCTTCGCAGCCGCGGCATTCCCAAAAAACTCATAACATTATTCTCCCCAGGAGGAGCCCATTTCATGATGATCCAGAGCCATATCGCCGACCTGCCAACCCCGACCGGAACGATGCGCACTTATGTGCACCGGCCGGCGGGCGAGGGGCATTACCCGGTGATCCTGTTCTATTCCGAGATTTTCCAGCAAACAGGTCCCATTGAGCGTGCCGCGCGCATCATGGCGGGGCACGGTTATGCCGTGCTGGTGCCGGAGGTGTTCCACGAATTGAACCCGATCGGCACCGTGCTGGGTTATGACGACGCCGGGCGAGACAAGGGCAACGCCGACAAGTCAGCCAAGCCGGTGGAAAGCTATGACGCCGATAACGCAGCGATGATCGAATGGGTAAAACAACAGCCATGGGCGACCGGTGATATCGGCGCGATGGGTTTCTGCATCGGCGGCCACCTTGCATTCCGTGCTGCGCTGCAGCCGGAAGTAAAGGCCACGGCCTGCTTCTATGCGACCGATCTGCATACCAATACCATTCCCAACCAGCCGGGCCAGCACAGCATGGAGCGCCGCAAGGAGATCAAGGGTGAGCTGCTGATGATCTGGGGCAAGCAGGACCCGCATATTCCGGGCGAGAAGCGCGCCGAAATCTACAAGGCATTGAATGAGACCGAAGGCCTGGTGTTTACCTGGCATGAATTCAATGGCCAGCACGCTTTCATGCGCGATGAGGGCGAGCGCTATGATCCGCAACTGGCGATGACCGGCTATCAGCTCGCACTTTCCATGTTCGGTCGCAAGCTGCGCTAACGGCGGCAAAGCGCTGGACAACAAAAAGCCCCGGAGAGTTTGATTCTCCGGGGCTTTTGTTTGGTTAGTGCTATTTCGCTGTAACGAGACGCCGTAATTCGGGAACGCAGGATCCACATTCCGTGCCACACATTAGGCGCGCCTGCAGGCTTTCCAACGTAGCTCCGCCTGCAGCAATGACGTCCCTGATTTCAAGCTCGGAGACATCAAGACAATTGCAGACAATGCGACCGCGGCTCTTGCTGCCTACGGGCGGGGCGCTTAGCGGGGCGAGTGCCCAGCGGCGCAGCTCGTCGGTCAGGCGTCCCTGCACCATCACTTCCTTGAGCCAGCCCGCGGCCAGCGTTTCGCCGAGTAGGCGGACGCCGATGACTTCGCCGCCCTCGACCACGATGCGCTTGGAAATATTGCGTTTGGGGTCGGTATAACTGATGGTCTTGCTGACGTCGGTCATATCGAGCAGCGTATCGAGTTCGCGTACCAGGGCCTCGTCGGGCGCCTGCTGGTGCGATGCACGCAGGATGACGATGCCGGGATCGCGGCCATAGAGACCGCAGCTTGCGTATTCGAAGCATTCCAGTAGCTCACGCATGCGATCCAGTATGGAGAGGTTGTCGCAGCGGCGCATCGCTACCATCTGCCAGGGAAGATCGAGTTTTTCCACCTTGATCGACGCATGCTTGAGTTCAGGCTGTTTGGAAATCGGATCGAAAGTACTGATCGTCAGGCTGTTGCAGCCCAAGCCGTTCATGTACTGGCTGCCCCAGTGCATCGGCATGAACGTCTGCGTCGGCATCATTTCCTCGGATGCCTGTGCGCGTACAACCAGGTTTCCACGCCGGCTGCTGACCCTGACCAAGTCGCCGGAAGCGATGGCGCGGCGCGACATATCGCTGGCGTTCATCGACAAAAGTGGCTCTTCGACATGGTTGAACAGTTGCGGCACGTTGCCGGTACGGCTCATGCCGTGCCACTGATCGCGCAAACGCCCGGTGGTCAGGTGCAACGGGTAACGTGCATCGGTTTTTTCTGCCGTGGGCAAATACTGCGTATTAGCGAAGTGCGCCTTGCCGCCTGGCTTGACGAACACGCCATCACTGTAGAGGCGCGCGCGCCCTTGTGCCGCACCTTGAGGGAACGGCCATTGCTGGGGTCCTTGGGAATCGAGCAGCGCGTAACTCAGGCCGGTGATGTCGAGGTCGCGGCCGCGCGTCGATTCGCGATGTTCGAGGAAAATATCCTCAGGCGTGCTGTAATCGAACAGCGCGCGGCCGTCACGGCCGTTATCCAGTCGCAGGCCCAGGCGGCGTGCGAAATCGACAACGATGTCCCAGTCGTGACGTGCTTCGCCCGGTGCCTCTATGGCGGGTGTGATGTGGGTGATACGGCGTTCGGAATTGGTCACCGTGCCTTCCTTCTCGCCCCAGGTGGTCGCGGGCAGCAGGACGTCGGCGTATTTGATGGTATCGGTGTTGCGGAAGGCTTCCTGCACGACGACCAGTTCGGCGACTTCCAGTGCGTCGCGTACCTCGTTAAGGTCGGGCATGGATTGCGCAGGGTTGGTGCAGGCGATCCAGATCGCCTTGATCTCGCCTTTCTTGACAGCCTCGAACATCTCCACCGCCGCTTTGCCCGGATTGGCGGGTACGTCATCCACTTGCCACAGGCGGGCGACTTCGGCCCGGTGCTCCGGATTGGCGAGGTCGCGATGTGCGGACAGCAGGTTGGCCATGCCGCCGACTTCGCGGCCACCCATCGCGTTGGGCTGGCCGGTGAGCGAGAACGGGCCGGCGCCGGGCTTGCCGATCTGGCCGGTGGCGAGGTGCAGGTTGATCAGGGCGCTGCCCTTGTCGGTGCCGTGCGAGGACTGGTTGAGGCCCATGCAGTAGAAAGACAGCGTCGGACCTTGGCCAAACCACTTTGCGGCAGTCACGAGGTCTTCTTCGCGGATACCGCAAATGTCGGCCACCATGCGCGGGGTGTAGTCGCGCACGGTAGCCTTGAGCGCATCGAAGCCTTCGGTGTGGGCACGGATATAGTCCATGTCCACCATGTCTTCCCATAGCAGGACGTGCAGCATGCCATTGAACAGCGCGACATCGGTGCCGGGCTGGATGGGCAGGAACAGGTCGGCGAACTGCGCGGTATCGGTGC
>CAMLDQ010000069.1 GCA_946478965.1 uncultured Methylobacillus sp.
GAGTGCGAAGTGGCGGTGGACAAGTATCCAAGCAGTCGCTATTGCTTGCTGGCGCTGGAACACTTGACCGGACGGCGGCACCAGTTGCGGCGCCACCTCAAGCATATATCACACCCCATCATCGGCGATTCGACCTATGGCAAGGGGCGGCATAACCGTTTTTTCCAGCAGGCCTTCGGTTGCCATCGCATGTTGCTGGCCAGCGTATCACTCACACTGGCGCATCCTGTGACAGGCCACCCGTTGACGCTGACGGCGCCTCTGGCGGATGATTTCATGGACGTTCTGACGGCGCTCGACATGGCGCGTGCCGTCCCCGAGGAATACCGATGCTGAGCTATCGCCACGCCTTCCATGCCGGGAATCACGCCGACGTGCTGAAACACGCGGTGCTGGCTTTCATGCTGGAGTATTACAACCAGAAGGACAAACCTTACTGGTATATCGACACGCATGCCGGCGCCGGTGCCTATCAACTCGACAGCGGCTTCGCGGCGAAAAACGCCGAATACGCGAGCGGCATTGCCAGGCTGATGCCGCGTGACGACCTGCCGGTGTTATTGCAACCCTATGTCGAACTGGTACGCGGCATGAACGGGGACGGTGTGCTGAAGACCTACCCCGGATCGCCGCTGGTGGCGCACAAGCTGCTGCGAGCGGAAGACAAGTTGCGCCTGTTCGAACTGCACCCGGCGGATCTGCGGTTGCTGCAACAAACCTTTGCCGGTAGCGGGCGCCGGGTGCAGATCCAGCAGGCGGATGGTTTCGCCGGCCTCAAGGCGCTGCTGCCGCCGCCTACGCGCCGGGCGCTGGTGCTGATCGATCCGCCGTATGAGGTGAAGGACGATTACCGTCATGTGATCACGGCGTTGAAAGACGCCTTGCAGCGCTTTGCAACCGGGACTTATGCAGTCTGGTATCCGCAGCTGCAGCGCGCGGAAGTTCCGGCGATGCTGGAGAAACTCAAGAAATTGCCGGCCAAGGAATGGCTGCATGTTGCGCTGGACGTGAACCAGCCCAGTCCGGACGGTTTCGGCATGCATGGCAGCGGGCTGTTCATCATCAACCCGCCGTGGACCTTGCATGCCGCGCTGGAGTCAACCATGCCCTGGCTGATCGAGACGCTTGGCGCGGAAGGGGCCGGCTACACGCTGGAAACCGGAGGGGCCTAGCCTTCCCCTTTCATCACCAGCGCGCCGTATTCTTCCGGCGTGATGGTGCCTCCGAGCTTGGCAGCGGCTTCCCGGTCGTGCTCCGGCAAGACATCCTGCACGGCGTCGAGGCGCTTCCATTGCGGCGCCGGCGCTTGGCAATCGGCCTGAGGCACATATTGCGAGCTGGCCACGCGCTGGTAGCGGTGGATGTAGCGCGGGCAGTTGATGAAAATTTCCTCGATCGTTACGCGCACCACCATCTCCGCGCCCGGAAACTCTGCCAGGAGCGGGTCGTCGCGGCGCACGCTTGCGTTGCCGTGCACCCGCACGCGATGCGGCGTCTCGAAATCGATGAACAGCATGCCGATTTTGCTGTTGCCGCTGATGTTGCCCATCGACAGGTACATGCCGTTGCCGTCGAAGCTCGGGAAGGCCAGGGTGTTTTTGTCGACGACTTTCACGAAGCCCGGGTAGCCGCCTTTGTGGGAACAGGTCGGGTAGCCGCGGTGATCGATCGTGGTCAGGAAAAACATGTCCCGGCTGGCGATGAAGCCTGCATGCTCGTCGGCAATCTCATTGACTACGATCAATTCGTTGACACGATCCGCCAGGCGGCGGGTATCGAAGCTGTCCTGCAGGGCGCGATGCCGATCGCCGTATATCTCGCTCATGATGTCTCCTCGGTTGAGCTGCCCGGCGCAGGCCGGACGTTATGCTGGGGTGCCCGCCATGCTAATCAGCGCTGTATGCGTAGTCAATGCACTGAAAAACAAAAGCCGCCCAAGGGCGGCTTGAAAAAGCGTACGCCGAGACTCAGGACTTGGGCATCAGTACGGAAGTCAGGGCATGGATCACGCCGTTATCCGCATCGACTTGCGGACCGAAGAGGTTGGCGTTGTCGACCTTGACGCCGTCAGTCACGGACAGGGAGAGGTCTTCGCCTTCCACGGACTTGACCTTGCCGGCATCGATGTCGGCCTTGGTGACTTTCTTGTCAACAATGTGCAATTCCACCATCTTCTTGAGGGCGGCCTTGTCGGCAAACAGCGCTTTCAGCTTGTCCTTCGGAATTTTACCGAAAGCGTCGTCGTTGGGAGCGAACACCGTGATGGGGCCCTTGCCCTGGAAGTCGCTTTCTACGCCAGCAGTTTTGATGGCGGATACGAAAGTTTTGAACGAACCGTCTTCCGTGGCGCTTTGCAGCAGATCACCCGCCATGGCGGAAGTTGCGAAGCCGACGGAAGCGAGAATGGAGGCGAGAAGTACTTTTTTCATGAGAGTTTCCAAATTAAGCGATTGACGATAAATGTGCCTGAAACAGAGCCGGCTGCGCGAGCTTCAACCTGGGATATCGGTGGAGCATGAAGCCAGTTCCATTTGTGGAAAAACATTTTCCAACAAATCTAACGCGCGTCTTTACAGATGGTTTACACGTGTTGGCAACTTTATTCACGCTTTAGTATGCTGTCCCTCTAACCTCGAATTTCCGGATTGCCTGATGACCATTACCCCTGAAGTCCGCGCCTGCGCGCAGGAGATGATAGATTTTATCGATGCCAGCCCCAGCCCCTGGCACGCGGCCGAGACTGTCGCGCAGCAGCTGCTAGCTGCCGGTTTCAAGCGTCTGCATGAAGCTTCCTCATGGGATATCGAGCCAGGGCAGGGATATTTCGTCATGCGCAGTGGCGCTTCCTTGATTGCCTTTGTGGCAGGCAGGCAGCCGCTAGCAGAAAGCGGGTTCAGAATTGTCGGCGCACACACCGATTCACCCGGCCTCAGAATCAAACCCAAGGCTGAGCACATCAGTGAAGGTATTGTGCGTCTCGGCGTCGAAGTCTATGGCGGGCCCATTCTGGCGACATTTGCCGACCGCGACCTGAGCCTGGCCGGACGCGTGACCGTGCGTGCCGGGGGCGGCTACGAAACGCGCCTGATCCGCTTTGATTCGCCTCTCGTACGCTTGCCCAATCTGGCGATACACATGAATCGCGACGTCAACGAACAGGGCCTCAAGCTGCACAAGCAGAACGAGCTGCCGCTTTTGTTCGGAGTGGCAAATGGAGAAGACTCCGGCAAGGTGCTATTGCTGCATGTCGCCCAACAACTGGGCTGCGACGCATCGGACATCCTGACGACGGAATTCAATGTCTATGACACGCAGAAGGGTGTATTTTGGGGCGCGCGTCAGGAGTTTGTCGCGAACAGCCAGCTCGATAACCTGGCGTCCTGCCACGCGGCCTTGGAGGCGTTGCTGGCGAGCCCGGCTCCACAAGCAACCTGCGTGATGGCCTTGTTCGACCACGAAGAGGTCGGCAGTGCGAGTGCCGCCGGGGCGGGCGGCAGCTTTGTTGCTGACGTGCTGGATCGCATTGCGACGCAGACGGGCGTCGATGGCGAAGCACGGCATCGCGCGAACGCGCGCAGTTTTTTCGTCAGCGCCGATATGGCGCACGCGTGGCACCCGAATTTTCCAGCGGCCTATGAGCCCCATCACCGGGTCATGGTGAATGCCGGCCCAGTGATCAAGGTCAATGCCAATCAACGGTACAGCACGGATGCCGAATCCGCTGCACGTTTCATGACGTTCTGCGAAAGCGCTGGCGTCCCGTTCCAGCAGTACGCGCATCGCACGGATTTGGGATGCGGCAGCACCATCGGGCCGATTGTGGCTTCGCGCCTGGGGATGGCCACTGTGGATGTGGGGTCCCCGATGTGGGCGATGCACAGTCTGCGCGAAAGCGCCGGCGTGCTGGATCATGCCTATATGATCGCGGCATTAACAGCCTGTTTTTCCAGCTGATTCATGCAAGGGCATTGTTTGAGCCCGGTGGTTTGCGTAAACAAGGGAATGCGTTAAAGTAATACGCGGTTCGGTGCTGGAGGAGTGGCCGAACCGGTAGGCGCTGTGGTGTTTTCTGGTGTTATCTGAAGCGCGTGTCATAAACGTGATAAAGGTAGTGATCATGAGGAATCCGTATCAAGCGGCCAGACAGCCCAGTCAGAACGAGATTCAATCGTTGCTGAACTTGCTGAATGCCGGCCAGCTGGCGCAAGCCGAGAGTGGGGCGCGCACCCTGCTCCGAATCTATCCCGGTGTGCTGATCCTGCATCATGTGCTTGGCGTCGCGCTCGAAGGGCAGAATAAGTTTCCAGAGGCGGCGGTAAGCTATCGCACCGCGCTTGCTATCGACCCCAAGATCGCCGAGATTCATTTCAATCTCGGTGTCGTGCTGACTCATCTTGGCAAGCTTGAAGAGGCCGTCGCCAGTTACCGCAAGGCTGCGCAGCTCAAGCCTGGGCTTGCCGTCATCTATTTCAATTTAGGGATTGCCCTGCAGGAACTGGGGCGCCTCGAAGAAGCTATTCCCAATTACCGCAAGGCGGTGACCCTGGAGCCTCGTTTCCACGAGGCGTATGGCAATCTGGGGACGGTGCTGCAAAGGCTTGGTCGCTTGGAAGAGGCGGTTTCCTGTTATCGCCAGGCACTGGCATTGGTATCGGATGCCCGCGGACATTTCAATATGGGCGCCGCGCTGCGCGACCAGGGCAAGCTAGAGGAAGCTGAACAGCATTACCGTCAGGCAGTTTCGTTGGCTCCGGATTATGCTGATGCCTATAACTACCTGGGCGAGACATTGCGCGATCAGGGCAGGATGGACGAGGCGTTAGCGCAGTACCAACGGGCACTCTCGATTAATGCGGACCATTCGGGCGCGAACTACAATCTCGCGGAATTTCTCTATCTGGCTGGTCGTTATCATGAGGCGATTCCCCACTTCGAGCGCTCCCATATGGAAGACGCGCAGGATCGCGCGCTCTATTGCCTTTATAAGGCAGGACAATTCGAGGCATTCGAGGCGAAACGGCAGGAATTCCTTGCTGACCCGCATGTGTCGCCCTTGGTGGCGACCTTGTCGACACACTACTCGACCAATTTCGAGCAGGAAGATCCCTATAATTTCTGCAAAAATCCCATGGATTTCGTGTTTCACGACCGGATTGAACAACTGGCCGAGGAAAACAGTGCGTTGTTGCAGGAATTGCTGCGCGATATCAACCTGACTGAAATCGCCGAGCGCAAACAAGGGCGGCTATATTACGGCATCCAGTCGGCCGGCAATCTGCTGAAGCGACCGGAAGCGTCATTCCGTAGGCTGGCAGCGCTCATTCGTGAAAAGATCGTAGCCTACCGGCGGCATTTTTCAGGTGCGGATTGCGAACTGATCCAGTCGTTTCCGGATGAAACGGAATTCAGCAGTTCCTGGTATCTGAAGATGCAGAAGGGCGGGCACCTGACCTCGCATATTCACGAGGAGGGCTGGATCAGCG
This sequence comes from uncultured Methylobacillus sp., assembly GCA_946478965.1. The sequence continues at coordinate 5,484 of CAMLDQ010000069.1, forward strand.
GCTGTATCTACCTCGCCCTGCCCGACAAGAACAATGGCGATGAAGGTTGTATCGCCTTCAGTACCGATGGCGACGACTACCCCAAGCTTCGCGATGACTTTCCCGCAAAGGTTGTCCAGCAGAAGGTTGGGGACATCGTGATGTTCCCTTCCTCGCTGTTTCACCGGACCATCCCTTTTAGCGCGAGCGTCGATCGTATCTGCATCGCATTCGATCTCAAGCCCGCTGCGCTGAGGAAAGCGCTGTCCACGACAAAGATGCTGTTTGTGGGCTGGCTTTCCGTTCTTTATGCGGATGTTATCGAGTTGTTGCTGATGCCTTTCTATTACCTTGCCTAGCGCCGTGCTCAACTCGTCGCCGGGCGGGGTAAGGACTATTCGATAATCCCGCATGCGGCACGGCCGCCGCCGCCGCCCAGCGGTTTGGGCTGGTCGCTGTAGTTGTCGCCGCCGGCATGAATAATCAGGGCGTGCCCCTTGATATCAGCCAGTTTCAGGCGTGGGGCGATTAGTTGCTGCGTTGCCATGCCTGTATCGTCCGCGATCAGCGCGGGCAGGTCGCCATAATGACCGTGCCCTTGCGGACCTTCATGCTTTCCAGATCCACTGGGGTCAAAATGCCCGCCTGCAGCCAGTCCGGGCACGATCTTGCCATCTTTTTCGGCGCTGTCGCAGCTGGGCTTCTGGTGTATATGAAAGCCATGCATTCCAGGGCTGAGATGGCGAATGGCGGGGATGATGACGAGGCCCTTGTCGCTGTCGCTGAATGTCACGGTGCCGATCGCTTCGCCGGGGCCGGCTTCCGATAGCGCTCTTATGGTCACTTCCTGCTGGTCGGCTGCGGCGGGCAAAGTGCAACCTAACATCAAGAGGGCGGGGATAAAACTCCTCATGGCTATCTCTCCTTGGATTGGCGCGGCATCGCGTTATCTTACACGTATACCCGATTCTGATGATGGGCGCGATGCTAAAATGAAATATCCCAACAAATGCCAAGTTTTATATTGTGTCTTTATCTTTCGACCCTGATTGTCGCGCGTGCTCACGGCTGGCGGGATTCCTTGATGGAGTCAAACGCGAGTATCCTTCCTATTTTGCACGGCCGGTGCCACCGTTTGGTGATGAGGCGCCGAAACTGCTGATTGTCGGTCTGGCGCCCGGACTGCATGGAGCCAACCGAACCGGCCGGCCGTTTACCGGAGATTATGCCGGCGTTCTGCTTTACCAAACCTTGTACAAATATGGCTTTGCCAGTGGCCCAACCTCGGTTTCGGCTGAGGATGGCCTGAAGCTTGCCAGATGCCGCATTACCAATGCGGTGAAATGCTTGCCCCCAGCCAACAAGCCGGAAGGCCGGGAGATTACCGAATGCAATCGCTATCTGGCAGTCGAATTGGCAAGCCTGCCGGAGAATGCGGCAGTCCTTGCGCTGGGGAATGTGGCGCACCAAGCGGTTCTCAAGGCACTTAAACTGAAAGTGTCGAATTTCCGCTTCGGACATGGTGAGCGGCACCTGCTACCGCAAGGGCGGGTGCTTTATGACAGCTATCATTGCAGTCGATACAATACCCAAACCAAGCGCTTGACGGAGGCGATGTTCCACGCGGTGTTCGAGCGCATTCGCGATGATATGAAAGGGGAATGACATGCCTTATGTGAATGTCCGCCTTGCCGGCACGCTGACGCGCGAGCAGAAGCAGAAGATTGCAGAGGAAATTACCGATACGCTGGAACGGCTCGCGCACAAGCCGAAATCCTATACCTACATCACTTTCGACGAAGTTCCGGAAGAAAACTGGGCGGTAGCGGGAGAGTTGCTGGACCAGCTATAATTCCCCTCATATAACGAGGGGGTTGCCAGGGCGGAGCGTCGGCTATGTTCAAATACGATCAGGATCGCAATGCCAGCGCGGAAATATTCCGGCTGGTGCTACAGAACATGAGTAAGCATGAGGCCGCTTTTACCCCATGCTGCTATGCGGTCTGGTACGAATACGTCGCCGGGATCAACCTGCGCTTGAAGCGAGCAATGGACAATATGCTGGCCCGCTCCGAGCCGATGAACGATGCGGCCATCGACGAGTTGTTCGATCAGTATGTTTCCGAATTGAGCCAGGATGCCGAACGCCTGATCGGCGACAATGCGCAGCGCATTCTGAACGATATCCTGCGGCACGCAGAGGCTGCCGACCATAAGGCTCATGAGTACGGCGACAATCTGGAACACTCCGCCCAGTTGCTCGACCAGTCCGGCTCGGAAGCCTTGCAGGCGATCGTGACTAATCTTAAGAGCGACACCTTGCACATGCGCTCGGCTGTGCTGGATCTGCAGGGCAATCTGCAGAACAGCCGTCAGGAAATCGAGCAGCTGAAGCGTGAATTGGAGCATGCCCGGGTCGAAGCGGTGACCGATCCTCTGACCGGCACCCTTAACCGGCGCGGTTTCGAGCTCAGGTTCTCGCGCCTGCTCGAAGAACCGGGCATCGCGGGCAAGCCCGTCTCGCTCATCATGCTCGATATCGATCATTTCAAGAAAATTAACGACACCCACGGACATCTGTTCGGCGACAAGGTGATTCGCGGCGTGGCGGAAATCCTGAAGGCCAATGTCAAGGGCCGCGACGCCGTGGCTCGCCTGGGTGGTGAAGAGTTCGGCGTGTTGCTGCTGGATACGCCGATCGATGGGGCGCAGATGCTTGCCGACAAGATTCGGCGCATGGTTGAACTGGGCCGCATTCGCCGCCACGACGGCAGCGATGAGATCGGCGGCATCACGATCTCGCTGGGCGTGGCCGAACTCAATCAGCTAGAAGAAACCAACGACTTCGTCAATCGGGCCGACAAGGCACTCTATCTTTCCAAGGAAAACGGGCGCAATCGCGTCAGCGTCGCGCCGCAATAGGTATACTGGAGTTTTGCCAGCTCGCAAATTTCCGGTATGTTCGATCACAAAGCCTGTTTGAAAGGCTTGCCGTCTCTTCCCGGCGTATACCGCATGCTCAACGCGGCGGGGGACGTCATCTATGTAGGCAAGGCGCGCGACATCAAGAAACGCGTTTCCTCCTACTTCCAGAAAAATCTGCCCAGCCCGCGCACGCGCATGATGGTGTCGCAGATCGCGAACATCGAAACCACGGTGACGCGCTCCGAGGCCGAGGCGCTGCTGCTGGAAAACAACCTCATCAAGAGCCTGATGCCGCGTTACAACGTACTGTTTCGCGACGACAAATCCTATCCCTACATCATGCTTTCAGGAGACGAATACCCGCGTCTGGCCTTTCATCGGGGCACGCAGCAGAAATCCAATCGGTACTTCGGACCGTTTCCGAATGCTGTCGCGGTCAGGGAAAGCATCCAGCTGTTACAGAAGGTGTTCCGGCTGCGAACCTGCGAGAACTCGGTATTCAGCAATCGTTCCCGTCCTTGCCTGCTGCACCAGATCGAGCGCTGCACGGCACCTTGCGTCAATTACATTTCGCCTGAAGACTACAGGCGAGACGTGCATCATGCCGAACTGTTCCTGGAAGGACGGGAACAACAGGTGCTGGATGAACTCTCCGAAAAGATGATGGAGGCGGCAGAAAAGCAGGCGTATGAACTCGCTGCCGTGTTTCGTGACCGTATCCAGAGCTTGCGCCAGGTGCAGGCGCGGCAATTCGTCAGCGATTTTCGCAGCGGCGATGCCGACGTGGTGGCTTGCGTGCCCGCATCCGGCCTCATGTGCGTCAATCTGGTGATGATACGGGGCGGGCGACATGTCGGTGACCGCAGTTTCTTCCCGCAGCACATTGAGGATTGCGACGAGCAGACGGTGCTGCAGGCGTTCCTGGAGCAGCATTATTCGCAGCAGCCGGTGCCGCCCTTGATCATCACCGGTGTTGCGCTGGAGGAGGACGGTCTGGAAGAAATACTGACAGAGCGAGCCGGGCATAAGGTGCAGATCAGTGCTTATGCCGGCGGCGATCGGCGCGTCTGGCTCAAGATGGCGCAGACCAATGCCGCACTGGCCTTGCAGCAGCACCTCGCACAGAAAACCACGCAGGAGGGCCGCCTGCTGGCGCTGCGCTCCGCGCTCGATCTTCCGGAGACGGCTGAGCGTATCGAATGCTTCGATATCAGCCACACCATGGGCGAGGCGACGGTGGCGTCCTGCGTCGTTTTCGATAAAGGTGCGATGCAGAACTCCGAATATCGCCGCTACAATATTACTGACATCACGCCGGGCGATGATTATGCGGCTATGCGCTCGGCGTTGACGCGTCGCTACACCAAGGTTGCCGCAGGCGAAGGCAAGTTGCCTGACCTGATTTTCATCGATGGGGGCAAAGGCCAACTGGGGGTCGCCGTCGAGGTGATGCAGGAAGTGGGATTGCCGGATATGATGTTGGTCGGCATTGCTAAAGGGGAAGAGCGCAAGCCGGGCCTGGAACAGCTGATTTTTCCAGATCGAGAAGAATCCCTGAGGTTGGAAAAAGACAATCCGGGCTTGCACCTGCTGCAACAAATCCGGGACGAAGCGCACCGTTTTGCGATTACCGGGCATCGCGGGCGTCGTGCCAAGGCGCGGACGCGATCCTCGCTGGAGGAGATCGGCGGTGTCGGCGCCAAGCGCCGGCAAAAGCTGCTGACGCGTTTTGGCGGGTTGGCGGGCGTCCTCAAGGCGAGCGTGGACGAACTCGCGCAAGTGGAAGGCATCAGCCCGGCATTGGCCGAAAAAATCTATCAGGAACTACATTAAGTACCGATTATGCACTGGAATATACCCAACCTTCTGACCTGGCTACGCATTCTGATGATCCCGTTGTTCGTGGCGATGTTCTACCTGCCATTGGGGGATATGCCCACGCCCACGCGTGACTTGTACGCCACCCTGATCTTCGCGTTTGCCGCGGCGACTGACTGGCTGGATGGCTATCTTGCCCGCGCGCTCAATCAGACCTCCTCCTTCGGTGCATTTCTCGACCCGGTGGCGGACAAGCTCATGGTGGCGGCGGCACTAATCGTTCTGGTGGAGTTCGAACGGGTGGGGGCGGTGGTTGCCCTTATCATCATCGGGCGTGAGATTGCCATCAGCGCTTTGAGGGAGTGGATGGCTGGGCTGGGCAAGGGGCAGAATGTTGCGGTTGCCATGGTGGGGAAAATCAAAACGGCAGCCCAGATGATCGCCATCCTGTTTTTGCTGTATTTCCGACCGATCGGCCCGGTCGATATTCCCTGGATAGGTACCCTGTTGATTTACTTCGCGGCATTTTTGACGTTGCTGTCAATGGCTTACTATCTGAAGGCCGCCTGGCCCCAAATTAATGAGCTATAAAGCACGTTTCAGAGGTTGACACAGGCCCGAAAATCCTTAAAATGGCGCCTTCTTCGACGCGGGAATAGC
>CAMLDQ010000070.1 GCA_946478965.1 uncultured Methylobacillus sp.
AAGCCGTTGACGCCGTGCCCGGTGGTGAGCACGAACATGGTGGAGGAGCCGTACAAGGCATAGCCGGCGCAGACCTGCCGCGTGCCCGGCTGCAGGAAGTCTTCCACCGTGGGCTGGGTGACGCCTTCCGGCGCACGCAGGATGGAGAAGATGGTGCCGACCGAGATGTTGATGTTGACATTGGACGAGCCGTCCAGCGGATCGAACAGGATCAGGTACTTGCCTCTGGGGTAGCGTCCGGGGATGGCGTAGGGCTGTTCCATTTCTTCGGAGGCCATGCCGGCCAGGTGGCCGGACCATTCCAGCGCGGCGATGAAGAGGTCGTTGGTGATGACGTCCAGCTGCTTCTGCACTTCGCCCTGCACGTTCTCCGATTCCAGGCTGCCCATGGTGCCGAGCAGGGCACCCTTGTTGACCTGGTTGGCGATGCGCTTGCAGGCGGAGACGATGTCGTTCAGGAGCAGTGTGAATTCCCCCGTCGCCCCCTGGTGGCGACGCTGCTCTTCTATGATGAATTGGGTGAGGGCTGTGTGGGTCATTCCGGCTTTCCCGATACTGGCGAACAAGCCAATTACGTCGCTCGCATCGAAGTGTGACTTATATGCGACACCATTCTAGCACGCCACGGGATCGCCCCTGAAAGAGCTGGACAACGCTATGCCCATCCATTAAAGTTGCTCGCTAGGTGGAGAGCGGGTTAAGCCCTGCACATCAAGCTTACAATTACAAAATAGAAACTGAAATTCGAGGGCAATATGGGCATGAAAGGCAGCAGAGTTATACTGGCCGGCATTCTCCTGACCGGGTTGCTTGGCGGGTGTGCCACGCAAGGAAACAAGGATCCGCTGGAAGGATTGAACCGCGGTATCTACAAATTCAATGACACGGCAGACAAAGCCGTGATCAAGCCGATCGCGGGCGCCTACAAGGCCGTGATGCCAAGCCCGGTACGTAGCGGCGTCAATAACTTCTTCTCCAACCTGGGCACAGTGGTCACCATCATTAACGACTTGCTCCAGTTCAAGCTTGGGCAAGCGATGGATGACACCGGCCGTTTCGCCATCAACTCGACCTTTGGGCTGGCCGGTCTCATCGACGTCGCCTCCATGGACGGCATCGAGAAACACAATGAAGACTTCGGCCAGACGCTGGGGCACTGGGGCTGGACGAACAGCACCTATATCGTGCTACCTTTCCTTGGCCCGAGCACCCTGCGCGACACTGGCGGCCTGGTAGTCGACAGCGCGTTCTTCGACCCCATCTACTATGTCGACAACGTACGCACCCGCAACCAGCTCCTGATCGCCAAGTTCATCGACAAGCGCGCGCAATATCTGCCTGCGAGCGACTTGCTGGATGAAGCCGCGCTTGATCCGTATGCCTTCATGCGCGACGCCTATATGCAACGTCGCAACAGTCAAATCCATGACGGCAACGTGCCCAAGGAAGACATGGACGATTCGGAATGGGATGCCGGGCCCGCCTCGGTCGCCAGTTCCGGCGAAACAGCAAAATAAGCAAGTCAGATTGAAATTAAAGAGCCCCGCAGTGCGGGGCTCTTTTTATTTGACTCGGCATGCAGAGCATGCCGTGGAAGCCATTACTCGCCGGCAACCGTCATGCGTTCGATCAGGATCGATCCGGTCTGCTTGGAGCCTTGCACCAGCACATCGTTGCCGACCGCCACAATCTGCCGGAACATGTCGCGCAGATTACCGGCAATGGTGATTTCCTCCACCGGGTATTGAATTTCACCATTCTCCACCCAGTAGCCAGCCGCACCACGTGAATAATCGCCGGTGACCATGTTGATGCCATGTCCCAGCAGTTCCGTTACCACCAGCCCAGTCTGCATGGCCTGCAACAGCCCTTGAAAATCCAGCTCCCCGCTCTCAAGAATCAGGTTGTGGTTGCCACCGGCATTGCCGGTGCTCGCCATGCCAAGCTTGCGTGCCGAATAGCTGGACAACATGTATCCGTTCAGTACGCCCTCCGTCACCAGGGCGCGTGCTTGCGTGGCAACACCCTCGTTGTCAAACGGCGAACTCGCGAGACCACGCGGCAGATGCGGGCGCTCAGCAATATTTATCTGCGGTGCGAATACCTGCTGCCCGAGGCTGCCCAGCAGAAAAGAGGACTTGCGATACAGATTGCCGCCTGAAATCGCGGAGACAAAATGCGACAGCAAGCCGGATGCAACGCTGGCTTCGAACAGTACCGGCACCTGTGCCGTCGGCAGACGCCGCGCACCCAACCTGCGTATCGTGCGTTCGCCGGCGCGATGTCCGACGATTTCGGCGGCATCCAGATCCACCGCAGCGCGCGCAGAGGTGTACCAGTAATCGCGCTGCATGCCGTCCTCCTGTTCGGCAATGACCGAACAACTGAGGGAATGTCGCGACGTATGGTAGCCATTGTTGAAGCCATTGCTATTGGCGTAGGAGAAGAGCCCGCTGTAGGTGGAAACAGCGGCGCCTTCGGAGTTGTTGATGCGTTGGTCGACCTCGAGCGCTGCCGTTTCGCAGCGCCGGGCCAGTTCGATCGCCTGCTCCACCCCGATATCCCAGGGATGATACAGATCCAGGTCGGGGATCTCCCGTGCCAGCAGTGCCGGATCGGCCAAGCCGCAGAATGTGTCGTGTGCGGTATGGCGGGCGATGCTGCAAGCCGCCGTCACGGTATCCCGCAAGGCTTGGGCAGATAGATCCGAAGTGCTGGCATGGCCGCGGCGCTGGCCAAAATAGACCGTCACCGACATACCCTTGTCGCGGTTGTATTCGATGGTTTCGATTTCTTCCAGACGGACGGAAACGTTCTGACCAATTCCCATGCTGACTTCCGCTTCCGCAGCACTTGCGCCGGCCTCCTGCGCAAACTTCAGCACCTCGGCACTCAGTTGCCGCAGATCGTCCAGGGAATGGCTAAAACGGGTGTCGCTCACGAGAGGGGCCTTCAAAAAAGCTGTTATCATACCGCAGCATGAACATGCCCGACGAAACAGACGATCAGGAACCGCTCAGCAAGACCAAGCGCAAGGCTGCGATGCAGGAACTGCAGCACCTGGGCGAGGAACTGATCGCGCTCAATAACGCCAAGCTCGGACAACTCGGCCTGCCCGAACTGCTGCTCGATGCCGTCAAGGAAGCGCAGCGCATCACTTCCAACAGCGCGCTCGCCCGCCAGAAGCAATATATTGGTCGCCTGATGCGTGAAATCGATACGACCCCCATCGCTGACCAGCTTGCGCGCTGGAAAGGCACGCACCAAGAGGAAAACGCCCATTTTCACCAATTGGAGAAATTGCGTACCCGGCTACTGGAGGACGATAGCGCATTGTCCGGCTTTCTCACCGAGCACCCGCAGGCCGACAGCCAGCAACTCCGCACCCTGATCCGCAATGCACGCAAGGAAGCGCTCGCCAACCGGCCACCCAAAAGCAGCCGGGAGCTGTTCCGGCTGCTGCGCGACCTGAGTGGTCACTGAGGGGTATTCAGCGTCACGCGTTGATGCTGCTCACCCCCCATGCGGTTGAACACAAGCTCGGTACTCTGCCCCGCATAACGCTTGGCGGCCTGCACCAGCAATTCGGGTTTATCCAGTGCCACATCCCCGAGCCGCAATAGCGTATCCCCACGTTGTATCCCCGCCTGTTCCGCCGGTGAATCGTGCACCACAGCGATCACCTGTAATCCAGGCTCGCCCTTCTGCATCGCGCGCAGGCGCAGCACATGCACGCCCAACAGGGGACGTGGCAGCTTCACCCAATAACTGGCGAAATATCGATAAGCATCACCATCAAAGTGATACAACCGACCAGAAGGCGCGCCTTCTGGATGCTGCGCACGCGCCTTGGCCTGGTCCAGCTTGACGCTGTCCGGCACGCCGCCGGCTTTCTCGGTATAAACCAATGCTAGATCGGCATGCAGTTTGTCAGCCTGCGCATTGAGCAATTCCGGCGGCACGCTACCAGCCTCGAATGCCGAATAGCCGAGCATGTCGTAACCACGCTCCAGCAGATGCACCTGGTCGGCATCTCTGTCCTGCCCGCGGTATATGGCCGGACTGGAAGAGGCTCGGGCAGGTGCAGCCATCAGGCTGATGTAATTCTTTGCATAGGGGTTGGGGGGGCCTTCTTCTATTGGCTTGGGTGCTGAAGCACATCCAGCCAGGACGGCCATTAAAAAAACGACAAACATTCGGTGCATGATGTCTTTCCCCTTTCGGCATGAGGCAGATGCTAAACGGAATGGTATGATAATTTTCTTTGCTTGAACCTTCCGTGTGACAACCGAGATGACAGAAAAATCCATACGGATCGGCCTCGTGTCGATCAGCGACCGCGCCTCCAGTGGCGTCTATGAAGACAAGGGCATCCCCGCCCTGCAGGATTGGCTTATGCAGGCGCTTACCACGCCGTGGGAAGCCGTGATCCGCATGACGCCCGACGAGCAACCGGAAATTGAATCCGCGTTGCGCGAACTGGTGGATGAAGAAAATTGCTCGCTGATACTGACCACAGGCGGCACCGGCCCCGCCCTGCGCGATGTCACGCCGGAAGCGACGCTAGCCGTCGCCGACAAGGTCATGCCCGGTTTCGGGGAGCAGATGCGCCAGGTCAGCCTGCATTTCGTGCCGACCGCCATCCTCTCGCGGCAAGTCGCCGTGATCCGCAAGCAAAGCCTGATCATCAACCTGCCAGGCCAGCCCAAATCCATCAAGGAGACGCTGGAAGGCCTGAAGGATGCCGAAGGAACCCCCATCGTCACCGGTATTTTTGCCGCCGTTCCCTACTGCCTGGATCTCATCGGCGCGCCTTACATCGAAACGGACGAGCGTGTAGTCAAGGCATTCCGACCGAAATCTGCGATCCGCAAGCGCCCCGAATGAGTCCGGAATTTGCGCTGATCGAGCGTTTCTTCGCGCGCCGGACACCCCACACACTGCTCGGGGTAGGCGACGATGCCGCCCTGTGCGTAGTGTCGGACGGCATGCAACTCGCCGTATCGACCGACATGCTGGTCGCCGGCACGCACTTTTATCCGGATACCGACCCGCGCAAGCTGGGCTGGAAAACCCTGGCAGTCAATCTGTCCGACATGGCCGCCATGGGGGCCACCCCCCGCTGGGCCACGCTGGCCATTGCCATACCCAAAATAGAGGACCCTTGGCTGAGCGCGTTTGCCGATGGGTTTTTCAAGTGCGCCCAGCAGTTCGACGTGGACCTCATCGGTGGCGACACGACACGCGGGCCGATGAGCTTCAGCGTCACCATCTTCGGCGAAGTACCGCCGTTCCATGCCCTGCGGCGTGACAAGGCAAAACCGGGCGACGACATCTGGGTGTCAGGCACATTGGGGGCGGCCGCACTGGCGCTGGCTCAACTGCAGCAGCGCGTGGAGCTCGAAGAAACGGATAGCTCGCATTGCCGGCGCGCGCTGGAAACCCCGCAACCGCGCGTCGCGCTGGGGATCGCCCTGCACGGCATGGCCCACGCTGCAATCGACATTTCCGACGGGCTGCTGGCCGACCTCGGCCACATTCTTGAACGTTCCCAGGTAGGGGCCGAGCTCTGCTTCGATGCGATTCCCGCGCATCCTGTACTCGAGCCACTGCTGATCGACCCGCTTGGCCGAAACTGTCTGCTGGCCGGAGGCGACGATTACGAACTGTGTTTCACTGCAGCGCAGCAAAACCGGGACGATATCCAGATTCTCGCCGACCAGCTCGCACTCAAACTGACACGCATCGGTACAATCACTACGGAAAGACAGCTCCGCCTGCTGGATGCCGCCGGACAGCCGATACCCATGGAGAAAAGCGGCTATGACCATTTCGCCTGACTGGCGCTTCCTGCTCCGCCACCCGGCGCACCTGTTTGGCCTGGGGCTGGGCAGCGGTCTCGCCCCCGTCGCCCCGGGTACGTTCGGCACGCTAGTGGCGATCCCGATATTTCTGGGCCTGATGCAGCTGCCCGGTAACTGGCAGCTGACGTTGATCGCGCTGTTTTTCTTGATCGGCATTCCGATCTGCGGCAAGACCGGCACCGCGCTCGGCGTCGCCGATCATGGCAGCATCGTGTGGGACGAGATCGTTGCGATGTTGCTGGCACTGCATTTCACCCCGCGCACCTGGGCGTGGTGGGGAGCCGCCTTCATTCTGTTCCGCCTGTTCGACATCTGGAAACCGTTTCCGATCCGGCAATGCGACGCCCACCTGAAAGGCGGTTTCGGCGTCATGTTCGACGACCTGCTTGCGGCCGGATACACCATCATCGCACTGCAGGCCCTGCAATGGCTGACGATCCGCTTCTGAAACTGGCTGCCGCAGCCGGGGCTGCACTGCAGGCCCGTGGCTGGATGCTGGCGCTGGCCGAATCCTGCACAGGGGGCATGGCGGCGCAATATGTCACGGCGATAGCCGGCAGCTCGGGCTGGTTCGAACGTGGATTCATCACCTACAGCAACCGGTCAAAAACCGAATTGCTCGGTGTGTCGCAGGACATCATCCTTGCATCCGGGGCGGTAAGCGAAGCCACGGCGCGAGAAATGGCCTCGGGCGCACTCCGCCACAGCCATGCGCAGATCGCGGGCGCCATCACCGGCATCGCCGGCCCGGAGGGCGGCACCGCAAGCAAACCCGTCGGCACGGTCTGTTTTGCCTGGGCGACTGTGGAAGAGCAAGTGCGCTCCGAAACCCGCTTATTCCGGGGAAGTCGCGACGAAATACGCCGCCAATCTGTTGCCGCTATCCTGGAAGGCATACATGCACTCTCGCTACCGATGCATGCGCCTTGACCGTTGCGCAAACCTCGCCTATAACTCGGGTATGAGACTACTGCATGACGCGCCGAGCGATGCCTCTCAGCGTTCGGGAATCATTCAACTTTGCTGGAATTCGCCGCAGTGATCAGCCTGCCGGAGCGTACCGCTTACCGCATTTCGGGCGCCTTGTCCCTGGCAGACAGGGATGACAGCCTGATCGCGCGCGGACTGGCAGCCCTGCGCAGCAACCAGGAGTTTTTTACCGAGTCGCTCTATCAGAGCGCACGCCAGCAGTTTCTCGAAATGGCGCGCCCCTATCTGCTGGGAAACCATTCCTACAACGATTTCGTGCGCGTATTCTTCCAGCAGGCTATCGAGAAATTTGGCGATGGCGTCAAGCCCCATGCCATCCGCTTCTGCAAGGAATGCGAGCCGCAGTTCAAACAACGTGACAGCGCCCAGCAGCAACGCCGTAAACCGGCCAACCTTGCCGGCAGCTCCGACCGCGCACGTCTCGATGAGCGCTACCGCCAGGCCCGCACGACGTTCGACCGCGAGACCATGTTTGGCAACTGGCAACTGACCAATGCGGCCATCGCGTCGGCCTTGGCCACTTTCCGCCAGCTCGCGGATGACGATTACGAGCCTGCGTATTACCCGCTTTCCATTCTGCTGCGCGCCGAACGCCGCGGAGACGGCGGCGGCAACAGGGCGCAGCATTTTGCCAAACGCGCCTTTGACTGGGCAATGGCGCATCAGGACCGGGACGATCCCGCCCTGTTATGCGACTTGGGCGACATGTACAAAAACGGCCACGGCGTCGCACAAGACGTGCAGCAAGCGGAGCGCTGCTACCGCAAGGCCGCCGAACGCGGTTATGCCCGCGGACAATGGGCGCTGGGCTTGTGCTGCTACGATGGTGAAAACCTCGACTCCGAACGCAACGTCGAGGCCCTTAAATGGATGGGGCAGGCCGCTGCGCAGGGCGAGGTCTTCCTGCAATGCTGGCTGGGCGATGTGTACCAGATGCACCAGCGCTACGAGGAAGCCCTGCACTGGTACGGCCAGGCGGCCGCGCAGGACGACAAGGAGGGCTTGTTCAAGCTGGGGACGATGTACGAGCAAGGCCATGGCGTCCCGCACGACGACGATGCCGCCGCATTCTGGTACCGCAAGGCGGCGAAGCAGGGACATGCCGAAGCGCAATGGCAGCTGAGCCAGCTACAGGAATCCGACGGCTACTGACCCCGTACGACTCATGGCCTTATTCCCCGAAGAACAGGAGCTGCAACGGCTGGAAAGCGAGCAGGGTACGCTCGCAGACCAGGTCAGCCAGGCGGAACTCTCGCTCGAAACGGTAAAAACCGAGACCGAGCATTTCCGCCATCGCTACTACCAGGCGGTCGGGCCTCTCTATGCAGAACTGGACGAACTGGACGCGCAGATCGCCTTCGAGGCGATGCTGCGCAGCCCCGGCAACCCACTTGCCCAGATGCATGCACAAACCGCACAGGCGCGCGCCGAAAAGACCGCCGAAGAGGCCGGCCTGGTCGATGCCCGGCCGGAGCCGCCGCCCGACATCACTGCCGAACTCAAGCAGGCTTACCGCAAGGCCACCCGGCTGATGCATCCGGACCGCGCCACCAGCGAAAGCGAACGCCTGCGCCGCACCGACTTGATGGCCCGCGTCAATCGCGCCTACGAGCGCGGCGACATCGGCACCATCGAGCGTCTGACGATCGAGTTCGGCCAGGACCCCGAAATCATTGCCGGCGAAGACACGGCCTCCCGCATCGTCAAGGCTATTCGCCGCATCGCTCAGCTGCGCCGGCGCCTGGGCGAACTGCAGAAGGAGCTGCAATTGCATCGCAAGACCGGCATCTTCCAGCTCAGGAAAACCATTGAAACCGCCGAAGCCATGGGCGGCGACCCGCTGGGCGAACTGGCGCGGCAACTCACGCAAGCCATAACGGAGCGCAAAGCGCAGCTGGAACGCTCCCGGCAAACGGCCTGAGCGCCCGACCTCGCACTGAAATACGTGCCGCGCATCCTTACCTTACCCGCTGATTTATGAAATAATTTGAGGTTTTAAGCACCGAGGACAGGCGACATGGATGAAAACAAAAGCAAAGCTCTCGCGGCAGCCCTCTCGCAGATCGAGAAACAGTTCGGCAAGGGTTCCATCATGCGCATGGGCGACCAGCCCGAAAAACAGGACATCCAGGTAGTCTCCACCGGCTCGCTCGGCCTCGACCTCGCGTTGGGCGTAGGCGGCTTGCCGCGCGGCCGTATCGTCGAAATCTACGGCCCGGAATCCTCGGGTAAGACCACGCTGACGCTGCAAGTCATCGCCGAGATGCAAAAACTGGGCGGCGTCGCCGCTTTCATCGACGCGGAACACGCTCTTGATCCACAATACGCAGGCAAGCTCGGCGTCAATGTCGCCGACCTGCTGATCTCACAGCCCGACACCGGCGAACAGGCGCTGGAAATCTGCGACATGCTGGTGCGTTCCGGCTCGGTGGACGTGGTGGTCGTGGACTCCGTCGCTGCGCTGACCCCGAAGGCGGAAATCGAAGGCGAAATGGGCGATTCGCACATGGGCCTGCAAGCCCGCCTGATGAGCCAAGCGCTGCGCAAGCTGACCGCCAACATCAAACGCGCCAACACCCTGGTGATTTTCATCAACCAGATCCGCATGAAGATCGGCGTGATGTTCGGCAACCCGGAAACCACCACTGGCGGCAACGCGCTCAAGTTCTACGCTTCCGTCCGCCTCGACATCCGCCGCACCGGCGCGATCAAGAAGGGCGACGAGGTGATCGGTTCCGAAACCCGCGTGAAGGTGGTCAAGAACAAGGTGGCGCCGCCGTTCAAGCAGGCGGAATTCGACATTCTCTACGGCGAGGGCATCTCGCGCGAGGGCGAAATCATCGAGATGGGCGTGAACCTGAAGTTGATCGAGAAATCCGGCGCGTGGTACAGCTACAAGGGCGACAAGATCGGCCAGGGCAAGGACAATGCACGTGAATACCTGCGCGAGCGCCCGGAAATCGCCGGCGAGATCGAGGCGAAGATCCGTGCGAATGCCGGATTGGTCAGCGACATGATGCGTACGGTGCCGGATGGCGATGAGGAAAGCGACGCCTAATACGAAATCGCTTTCCCTGCGCGAACGCGCGCTGGGTTATTTGACCCGGCGCGAATATTCCCGGCTGGAATTGCAACGCAAACTGCTGCCTTATGCCGGGGAAGAAGATGATGTGGAAGCCTTGCTGGACGATTTCAAGGCGCGCGGATGGCTGTCCGACGAACGCTACGCCGACCAGATGGTCCATGCCCGCAGGGGCAAGTACGGCAGCCTGAAAGTCGCCCACGAACTGCGGGCGCAGGGCGTGAGCGAAGACATCGTCGAGCGGGCGCTGGAAGAAGTCCGGGAAGACGAACTGGGCACGGCCCGCGCACTATGGCGCAAGAAATTCGGCACAGCGCCGCAGAACCGCGAAGAATGGGCGAAGCAGGCACGCTACCTGCAAGGCCGGGGGTTCGGCACAGGCATCATAAAAACTGTGTTGCACGGGGAATACGAAGAGTAGCAACGCAGGCGTCCTCGCCTGCATTTTTTATATCGGCGACGGGCGAGGACGCCCGTTCCAGTGTTATCGACAACCATGAACAGCAAAGAAATACGCCAGGCTTTTCTCGACTTTTTCGCCTCCAAGGGGCATACCATCGTGCCTTCCAGCTCGCTGGTGCCGGTGGGCGACCCCACCCTGCTCTTCACCAACGCGGGCATGAACCAGTTCAAGGACGTGTTCCTCGGCTTCGACAAGCGCCCCTACACCCGCGCCGCCTCCAGCCAGAAATGCGTGCGCGCCGGCGGCAAGCACAACGACCTGGAAAACGTCGGCTACACCGCGCGCCACCACACCTTCTTCGAAATGCTGGGCAACTTCAGCTTCGGCGACTACTTCAAGCGCGATGC
>CAMLDQ010000071.1 GCA_946478965.1 uncultured Methylobacillus sp.
ATGGGCCTTTGCCCGCCGCGAAAAGGTATTGTTCTTTCCGGACCAACACCTGGGCCGCTGGACCGGACACAAGATGGGCATCCCGCTCGACCAGATGGTAGTGTGGGATCCTGATCTGCCGCTGGGCGGCTTGACCAAGGAGCAGATCGACCATGCCAAGGTCCTGCTCTGGAAAGGCCATTGCTCGGTACACCAGATGTTCCGTCCGCAGGACATCCTGCGCTTCCGCAATGAACACCCGGACGGCAAGGTAATCGCGCACCCGGAATGCTGCTTCGAAGTCTGTAATCTCTCCGACTACGTGGGCTCCACCGAATATATCCTGCGCACGGTATCCGAAGCTCCTACCGGCTCCAAATGGCTGGTCGGCACCGAGCTCAACCTCGTCAACCGCCTGGCCGAACGCATGAAACCGGAAGGCAAGCTGGTGCGCTTCATGTCTTCCATCGTTTGTGAATGTTCGACCATGGCACGCATCGACCCGCAGCATCTCGCCTGGACACTGGAGAACCTGGCCGAAGGTAATGTCGTCAACCGCATCCACGTCAGCCCGCAGGAAACCGAACTGGCCAAGCTTGCGCTGGACCGCATGTTGGAAGCTTCCTGACCTCCACAGCGATGCATCGCACCCTGCGGATTGCGACGTTCAATATCCACAAGGGCGTTACCAGCTTCAACGCGCGCCTCGTGCTCCATGAGCAGCGCGAGCTAATTCGACGCCTTCAGGCCGATATCGTATTTCTGCAGGAAGTACGTGGAGAGCACACCCTGCACCAGCGACGATTCTCTCGCTGGCCGGACGCCGGCCAGCATGAATATCTGGCCGATTCGATCTGGAGCGATTCGGCCTACGGCAGAAACGCCGTCTACCCTGCTGGCCACCACGGAAATGCCTTGCTATCGAAATTCCCAATCACCCGATGGGAAAATATCGATGTGTCAGCTCACCCCGTCGAGCAACGTGGATTATTGCATTGCGAACTTGCGATCCCCGGTTGGGATCGCGAACTGCACTGCATCTGCGTGCATCTCGGTCTCTTTTCCCGCTGGCGACGCCAGCAACTCCACCGACTCCGTACCCGCATCGAATCCGTGGTGCCGCCGGAAGCCCCGGTGATCATCGCCGGCGATTTTAACGACTGGCGTGTAAAAGCAGGCCAAACGCTGGCCGAAGGCCTGCATCTCCGCGAAGTCTTCGAACACGGCCATGGCAAACCCGCGCGTAGCTTTCCTAGTCTGCTGCCCTTGCTTCGCCTGGATCGCATCTATGTTCGCGGCTTTCATATACAGCAAGCACAAATTCACGGCGGCGCGGCTTTCGCACGTGTTTCCGACCATGCCGCCTTGTCCGCAATCCTCACCCGCTTATGACCCATTTCACTCCAGGGCATCGGATCACACTGCTGCGCAACGGTACCGAGTATTTTCCAGCTTTGGAACATGCCATTGATGCATCCTCACGGGAAATTTTTATCGAAACGTATATTTTCGAACCCGATAGCATTGGCCTCCGGATTGCATCCGCGCTCGAGCGCGCCGCCGCTAGAGGCGTCAAAGTCTGCTTGCTGCTGGATGGCTTTGGCTGCAAGGATTTCCCCAAATCCCTAATGCAGAAACTACAAGATGCAAAAGTCGAAGTACTGGTCTTCCGCCCGAAGATTTCCCCGTGGACGTTGAAGCGTAATCGCCTTCGTCGTCTGCACCGGAAACTGGTTGTCATTGATGGGCTTATCGGATTTATCGGCGGTATCAACATCATTGACGATATGAACACCCCAGGCCACACACCGCCCCGGGTCGACTACGCTGTCCGCATCGAGGGTCCACTGCTCAGGCAAATGCAATCCACCGTGCGCCGCATGTGGCGGCGCGTCGCCTGGACTTCGCTCAAGCATGTTTTTCTCGGCAAGCTAAGGCGCCAAGCCATGCCGGCTGGGGAGACCTGGGCTTGCTTCGTCAAGCGTGACAATGCATGGAACCGCCGCGCCATCGAACAGGCTTACCTGCTCGCCATTGCCAGGGCACATAATGAAATTATTATTGCAAACGCCTATTTTCTCCCCGGCATCCGCTTCCGCCATGCCCTTATGGCCGCAGCGCAACGCGGAGTCCGCGTAGTGTTGTTGTTACAGGCTCGAGTGGAATACATCATGCTCGACTATGCCTCGCGTGCGCTCTATGGCCAGTTTCTTTCGGCCGGCATTGAGATTTATGAATACCACGCCAGCTTCATGCATTCCAAGGTCGCGGTAATCGATGGCCACTGGGCAACCGTCGGCTCTTCGAATATCGATCCATTCAGCCTATTGCTTTCGCACGAAGCCAATATCATTGTTCAGGATGCGGTTTTTTCGAATGAATTGCGTCAGGACATTCTGCATAGCATAGATATAGGTGCGCACCGTGTGTTTCAGCAAAACTGGCGGCATGCACCTCTGATACGGCGTTTTTTCGCCTGGCTGACTTATGGCACGGTGCGTTTCATTCTAGGCATCATTGGCTATCCGGATAAACCGCGCTAGCTCGCTCGCATTGCCCTGGCACCGGCAAAACCTTATAATTCAGGCCACGCCGGTGTAGCTCAGTTGGTAGAGCAGCGCATTCGTAATGCGAAGGTCGTAGGTTCGACTCCTATCTCCGGCACCAGCTAAAAAGGGCTTGAGTCTGACTCAAGCCCTTTTATTTTGTCCAGCGATGGTAGAACCTCTGATTTTAGTTCGAAGAAAATTGACCTTAAGGCGGTGCGACATGCCTTAAAGAGGCAATTCGTCCACCGTAAACAAACGTCGATATTCCCGGATTGCATATCGATCCGTCATGCCCGCAATATAGTCTGCTACCGCCCTTGCTTGGTCTTCCTTGGCGCGATACTGATAATCTTCGGGCATCAGTTCCGGCTCAGCGTAAAACGCTGTGAAAAGATCTCGCACAATACGCTGCGCCTTGCTGCTCATACGGTTGACTCGATGGTGACGGTAGAGATTGTTGCGCAGGAACTGCTTGAGCTCGCGCTGTTCTTGCTGCATTTCCGGGCTGAATGCGATCAAGGCGCCTGCCTGCCGGACATCTTCAATGCCTACGGGAGCAACAGCAGCAATACTTCGGCTACTCTGCGTGCACAAATCCTGTACTTGCGAATTGATCATGCGGCGCACGGTTTCGTGGACCAGCCGGCGTCCTTCGATCTGCGGGTAGCGCGCCTTGACATCAGACAAATGACGCGCAAAAACGCCGACCTTGGATAATTGATCCAACGTAATTAACCCCGACCGCAGCCCATCATCCACATCGTGGTTGTTGTATGCGATTTCGTCCGCCAAATTGGCAACCTGCGCTTCCAGCGAGGGCTGCTGCTTTTTCAGAAAGCGCTCACCGATCTTGCCGAGTTTACGGGCATTCTGCATCGAACAGTGCTTCAGAATACCTTCCCGCACTTCGAAAGTGAGATTCAGGCCATCGAACTCGGCATAGCGTTGCTCTAAAAGATCGACGACTCGCAGCGACTGCAGATTGTGCTCGAAGCCGCCGTATACATGCATGCATTCATTAAGCGCATCCTGCCCGGCATGGCCAAAGGGGGTGTGCCCGAGGTCATGCGCCAAGGCAATCGCTTCGACCAGATCTTCGTGCAGACCAAGACTACGAGCAATGCTGCGCCCGATTTGTGCAACCTCGATGCTATGGGTAAGGCGGGTACGAAAGAGATCGCCTTCGTGATTCACAAAAACCTGGGTTTTATATTCCAGTCGGCGAAAGGCTGTGGAATGGATAATGCGGTCCCGGTCGCGCTGAAATTCGTTGCGCCCTTCCGGCGCGGCTTCATGGTGCTGCCTGCCTTGCGAGCGCTCAGGGTGAGCGGCGTAAGGGGCAAGCATCGTCATGATACAGCCAGCGTTTGTAGCAACTGTTCCCGCGGGTAATCGCCTGTCATCACGGCTTTCCCAATGGCTTTAAGCAAAATCAGGCGTATCTTTCCATCCGCAACCTTTTTATCCAGCCCCATCAGGTCGAGGTATTTATCTACGCCAAGAGCGGGAGCATGTGTTGGCAGATGCGCCGCCTTGAACAGGCGGTCGATGCTCGCAACATCCTCGGCACTGATCCATCCCATGCGGCAAGACAAATCTGCGGCCATCATAGTCCCAGCCGCCACACCCTCGCCATGCAGCCACACTCCGTAACCCATGCCGTTTTCGATGGCATGACCAAACGTATGGCCAAGGTTGAGCAACGCGCGCTCGCCGCTTTCTTTTTCATCTGCGGCAACTACTTCCGCCTTGTTCTGGCATGAACGGTAGATCGCATAAGCCAGCATCTGCGAATCCCGTGCCGTCAGCAAGTGCATGTTGGTTTCCAACCACGCGAAAAAATCCGGGTCGCGTATCAGCCCATACTTAATAACTTCCGCAATCCCGGCGGATAGCTCGCGATCCGGCAAAGTTGAAAGCGTATCCGTATCGGCCAATACAAGTTGCGGTTGATAAAAAGCCCCGATCATGTTCTTGCCCAGCGGGTGGTTGATGCCAGTTTTTCCTCCCACGGAGGAATCAACCTGCGATAACAGCGTGGTCGGAATCTGAATAAAAGGCACGCCACGCAGGAATGTTGCAGCGGCATATCCAGTCATGTCTCCCACAACACCGCCACCCAATGCGATGAGCGTCGTACGACGCTCACAACGATGCCCAAGCAAGGCATCGTAAATCGTGTTCAGCGTTTCGGAATTTTTGTATTGCTCCCCGTCCGGCAGGATAATTGGCAGCACGCTGACACCTTCCGTTCGCAGCGGTGCCGCCAGCTTTTCCAGATAGAGCGGCGCGACCGTGGTATTGGTCACCACAGCCACTTGCTTGCGTTGAAGATGCGGCAAAATCAAATCGGCACGGCTTACCAGATCCTGACCAATATGAATGGGGTAGGAGCGATCTCCCAGATCGACGCTAAGTGTTTGCATACTTGGGTAATAACTCTTCGAGATGCTGCACTATCGTAGTGACGGACTGTTCGCCGGTATCGATGATCACATCGGCAATTTCACGGTACAACGGATCGCGCTCGGCCAACAACGCTTCGAGCTTGGCGCGCGGATCACTTGTCTGCAACAAAGGACGATTTCTGTCATTCTTTGTGCGCTGCCATAATTCCGGGACACTGGCCCGCAGATAAACGACCATCCCGTTCCGGCTAAGGTTTTCGCGATTTTGTTTGGATAATACGGCACCACCACCCGTTGCCAGCACGATATCCTGCATGTGGCTTAAATCCTCGATCACTGCCGCTTCCCTCTTGCGAAAACCGGCCTCGCCTTCAAGCTCGAAGATCACGGGAATCTGGACTCCCGTCCGCTGCTCTATCTCATGATCGGAATCATAGAAGGTCTTGCCCAGCCGCTTGGCAATAAGTTTGCCTACGGTTGTTTTCCCAGCCCCCATCAGGCCCACAAAAAAAATATTGCCCGTCATTTGCATGACGGGCATTTTAACCGATGCGTGCCAAGCGGTATATCAGTTCGCCTTGAGCGTATCGTCCAGAATCTTCGGTGTAATAAAGATCAGGAGCTCATTCTTACTAGTCGAATTCTCAGTGCGCTTGAACAAATGTCCTAGAAGTGGAATATCTCCAAAGAATGGCACCTTGTCAACGGTTTTGGTATCTTGCTGCTCGAAGATTCCTCCTAGAACGGCAGTTTCACCGTTATCTACGAGTACCTTGGTTTGAACACGATTAGTGTTGATCGCGGGGACACCATTGGTTATATCTCCCACCGAATCTTTCTTCACCAGTAAATCCAGATCAACACGATTATCTGGTGTGATTTGCGGGGTGACTTCCAATCCCAAGGTTGCCTTTTTGAAGGAAACGCTCGTCGCTCCGCTGCTTGAAGCTTCCTGATAAGGAATTTCCACCCCAGACTCGATCACAGCTTTTGTTTGATTGGCAGCAATGACTTTCGGGCTGGAGATGGTTTTGCTCTTGTTATCCGCCTCTGCAGCAGAAAGTTCCAAATTAAGCAGTATGCCGGCTGGAAGTTTCAAGAATGTCAGACCTATCGTACCTGCGGTACTCATGGTCGATCCAAGATTCACGTTAAGACCCGAGTCCGCAGACGCCGTTGTAGCTTTGGCTGCTCCCGTGCTTGTAGAGCCAGTGCCGTTTCCTGCTGTTGAATTACCCGTATATTGCGTCGTTCCTTGATTCAATCTTCCCGATTGATATGCCAGATTTTGTGAAGCAACTGAATTTCCAGCAATTGTTACCATTCCAGAATTCGTCCCGCCCACTCCTTTTCCGATGCCGAATTTTGCACCCAGGCTCTTGGAAAAACCGTCATCAGCCAAAACGATTCTGCCTTCGATCAGCACCTGCTTAACCGGAATGTCGATTTTCTGGATTATTTTATCAACCCTGGCTAGATTCGCTTCCGTATCCTGAACAAACAAGGTATTCGTACGCGCATCGATCACTGCACTGCCTCGCTTTGACAAGATTTTCTGCTTTGCATCCGTAAGGATTTTCTTCACATCCTCTGCCCTGTGATATTTAAGGGTATAGGTTTCGGTAACGACTGGTTCAAGGTCTTCAATTTGCCTTTCGGCTTCAAGCTTTTGCTTTTCCTTCGCGGCAATCTCTTCTGCCGGCGCAATCATGATGACATTGCCGTTTTTCCGCATACCCAAACCACGCGCCTGCATGATGATGTCCAACGCCTGATCCCACGGCACGTCTTTCAAGCGGAGCGTAATGTTTCCAGTCACGCTGTCGCTGGTAATGATGTTGAAGCCGGTAAAATCTGCGATCACCTGCAACACTGATCGCACTT
This sequence comes from uncultured Methylobacillus sp., assembly GCA_946478965.1. The sequence continues at coordinate 6,821 of CAMLDQ010000071.1, forward strand.
CGATATTCTGGAAATTCAAGGAAAGCTTGTCACCCTTGTATCCTTGCTTGCTGCCTTGAATAAGCTTGTTCGGATCTTCCACCAGAGGGCGCACATCCACGATGAATTTCCGATCGGCCTGATATGCCGAGTGTTCCCATAAGCCTTTAGGCTCTATTGTCATCCGGACATTCTTGCCATTTTGTATGGTGTCGACATTCGTCACGGGCGTTCCAAAATCAATGACATTCAACCTGCGCTGCAAATTCTCCGGCAAGTCCGCATTGATAAAATCAACCAGGATTTTCGCACCCTGCTGGCGGATGTCGATCCCCGTGGAATTATCCGAAAGATCAACAATCACACGCCCTTCCCCATTTTTGCCTCGGGTAAAATCGACATTTTTAATCGAGTGATGTTCTTCACCCAACGTAGCCTCGGCAAATTTCGTCACAGTCGCCGCCGTTGCATCAGCCACCTTTTCAGCTGGCTGGAGCTCGATATTGACTTGCGAACCGCTCACACTGGCACTGTATGACGCACTCTTCGTAAGGTTCAACACCAACCGCGTACGACTTTTTGCCTGGGCAAGGCTTACGCTTCGCAGCATGGATTGATTCACAGAAAGTGTATTTTTCCGCAATGCATTCGCAGTATCTGGGAAATCCAGCGCAATCCGAGCCGGATTTGTGAGAGTAAATCCAGCCGGCGGATTTTGCATCGGATGACTCAGCGTCACCTGAATATTCAGCTTATCTCCGGGCAAGGTCGTAAAATCGATTTTTTCTATCTGGTTTGATGAGGGATCCTCCGCACATGCAACTTGCGCGCCCATCATCATGGCAACCACAGTCGCTGCGAGCGCCCAAGACCGAACAATTTTTTCCATTTTCATCATTCCAACCCCTATTCTTGTCCTTGCTGAACAATACTCGCGGGACGCTCCGTCCATTCTCCGGTCAAATCATCCTGCACGATTTCCTTGATTTTCACCTCTGCAGGATTTGTATCCAGAATATCCGTAACCATACCCAAGTTCTGCCCCAGATAATTACCAACCTTGACCTGCTGTACTGTATTTTCCGGCGTTTTGATCAAGGCGATTTTCAGCTTGCCTTTTGTAATCAGCCCGACCAATTGCAAACTCTCCAGCGGGAAGGCTTCCAATGGTTCTCTAGGGCGATTAAGGTTGGGCTGTAATCCACCGGCCTTCACCTGCGCCTTCCTTGGCTTAAAAGGGTCGTTCAAGCTGCCATCTGCATTATATACGCTTGGAACATAGGGCTTGACCTCCGGCAAGGGGTCTACCTTGCCCTTCAGGTCTTTGCCCGAGTTTTTGATGAATTGATCAAGATCATCCCCTTCATTGCTACCACATCCGGATAACAAAATACTGAAGAACATAATCATAGCCAAGGCTCTCACATGCGTACTCCCCGCCATTTTAAACTGCAATATGCAACCGCAAAATTAATCGATACCACGTATCTAGCCCCTATTTTCTTTTACCGGGTTTGTTTTTACCCTTTTGCTTGCCGGCTGTTTCCGAAGCATCCAGATAGCGATATGTTTTCGCTGTCGCATTAATTCCAAGCTGACCGTTGTTTCCTTGCGGTGTAATAGCCAGATCATCAAGCGTTACGATACGTGAAAGATTTGCTATGTTTTGCGCAAATGCTCCCAACTCATGATAGCTCCCAACCACTCGAATCGAGATAGGTTTGTAAGCATAAAAATCAGCTTTCTGCTCAGCACCCGGCTTAAAGAGTTCAAACTCCAAGCCAACTTCAAGTCCAGCCTGATTGATGTCAGTCAAAAGACCGTCCATCTGTGACTTGTCGGGCAATTGTCTCAGCAACGCGCCGAAAGTAGTCTCAATGTCCGCCATTTGTTGCTGATAGATAGGGAGATTGACGGCTTCTTTCTTCTTATCCAGAAATACCTTGCGAAGATCCGCTTCCTTTGACGTGACTTTATCCAACTCTTCCATGGCCGGCATCCACATAAACCAGTACCCAGCGGCCACCAATAGAACGAACAGAACACTCAACAAAACTGCTTTCATTGCAATGGGGAGGCTCCCCATGTTCTTCGGATCTATTTGATTGAAATCCTCAAGTTTCATAGTAGTCAGCCCCCTTCATTTCTTTTTGGAATTTGGCGATGCAGGCTGCTGAGACTTGGTTTTCAAATTCAGCGTGAAAAGGCTTTTTTTCAGGTTACCAACTTGAGTAGCCTTGATCTCGACCAACTCTGGCGATTCCAGCCATTGAGAATTTCCAAAGTTGCGAACAAGTGTGGCAACGCGAGCATTGTTATCGGCAATTCCCGTCAGTGTAATGACGTTCCCCTGCTCTTTTACGCTTCTCAGATAAACACCCTCGGGAAGCTGCCTGGCCAACTCATCCAGCAGAATAACGGCCGAACTTCTGCCGCTTTGAAGATTCTCGACAACTCGCTTCCGATCCAAGACATCGCCGATTTTTTCCTTGAGCTCCTTAATTTCGGCTATTTCCTTGTCCAGCTTGGCAATGGCGGTCTCCAGTCGCTTGTTTCGCTCCTGTTGATGTTCTATTCTTCCATCAATAATGTTCTGACCCAAAAATATAACGACAATGCCAGCAACCAAAGTCCCACCCAACATAAAGTTGAATCTCTTTTGGCGCTCAGCCCTCCGGATTTTGCGGTAAGGCAGCAGATTGATACGGACTGCCATCAGTCGAACCTCCGCAGAGCGAGTCCACATGCAATCATCAGGGAAGGCGCATCAACAGCAAGATTTTGCTGTTTGACCTTGCTTGCAGCGGACATATTGACGAACGGGTTAGCAATCAGGGTATTGACCTGGGTGCGCTCGGAAACGGCATGGTCGACGCCCGGGATTGCAGCGCACCCCCCAGCCAACATAATATGGTCGACGCGGTTATACTGGGTAGAACTGGTAAAGAACTGCAAAGCACGCGCCACTTCCAGCGCGAGCGACTGAATAAAAGGCTGTAGCACTTCCGCCGCATAGCTATCCGGAAGGCCTCCCTTGCGTTTGGCAATTTCAGCATCTTCTGCCGACAATCCGAAGCGCCGCTGGATTTCCTGGGTCAGCTGCTCTCCACCGAAACTTTGTTCACGAATGTAAACGGACTGGTTATCATGGAGCACATTGATATGCATCATGACTGCGCCGATATCGATGATCATGACGGTTTGCTCTCGACCGCCATTTGGTAGCTGGCTACAGGCCAACGCATACGCAGCTTCAGTTGCGTAAGTTTCGACATCCATCACGACCACCTTGAGGCCGGCCTCTTCGGCGACCACAACACGATCCTCAATCTTGTCTTTGCGAGACGCCGCAATGAGCACCTCGACCTCCTCGGCATTACCGGGAGCAGGCCCCAAGACCTGGAAATCAATATTGACCTCATCAAGGGTAAAAGGGATGTACTGGTTCGCCTCCGCTTCCACCTGCAACTCCATGTCTTCCTCGCGCAAACCGGCTTGCATGATCACTTTCTTGCTGATCACCGCGGCTGCCGGCAATGCAAGGGCCGCTCTTTTTTCACGGGTGCCGAGCAACTTCCAGGCACGGTCCACAGCACTGCCAACTTGTTCGAGACCGGCGATATTGCCATCCACCACGGAGTCTTTTGCCAACGGGACAATGGCATATCCTTCCAGACGGTAATTGCCAGCACCATCACCACTCAACTCAACCATCTTGACCGAGGCCGAACTGATATCCACCCCAATGAGCGGAGGTGTTCTTTCTTGGAAAAAGTCGAATTTCAAACTGAAATTCCCTTTCTACATTGGATTAATCGGACACAATGCTCACAATTTACGTTAGATGCTAGCAACAACCATAAGCCATGTAAAGCATTTTTTTGATT
>CAMLDQ010000072.1 GCA_946478965.1 uncultured Methylobacillus sp.
CGCAACCTTGCCAAGGTTGAGGTCGCGAGTTCGAGACTCGTTTCCCGCTCCAAATCCTTCATGGAAAGCCGTCGCTTTCCCTTCGTCTCTCCATAACACCTCTGCCCGCAACGGCATCTGCCGTTATAATCCGTTCTTTTACCGACAGTAAAGGCTGGCATGATACTCGTAACCGGCGGCGCGGGATTCATCGGTGCCAACTTCATACTCGACTGGCTGGCGGCTACCGACGAGGCGGTCGTCAATCTGGACAAACTCACCTATGCCGGAAATCTCGAGAGCCTGGCTGCGCTGGCCTCGGATCGCCGGCATGTCTTTATTCACGGCGATATTTGCGATCGGGCCCGGCTTGCCCAGCTGCTGAAAGAGTACACCCCGCGTGCCATCGTGCATTTTGCCGCGGAAAGCCATGTCGACCGATCCATTCATGGACCGGCGGAATTTGTCCGTACCAATGTCGAGGGGACGTTCACATTGCTTGAAGCAGCACGCGACTACTGGACTGGTTTGCCTGCATCCGCGAAAGCCGCGTTCCGCTTTCTGCATGTGTCGACCGACGAGGTGTACGGGTCTCTCGGTTTGGATGAGGCACCGTTTACCGAAGCCCATCCTTATCAGCCCAATAGCCCGTACTCCGCGAGCAAGGCGGCCAGTGACCATCTCGCCCGTGCCTGGCACCATACCTACGGATTGCCGGTACTGACGACGCACTGTTCCAATAATTACGGGCCGTTTCAGCTGCCCGAAAAGTTGATTCCGTTGATGATCGTCAATGCCCTGCGCGGCAAGCCGCTGCCGATCTACGGCGATGGAAGCAACATCCGCGACTGGCTTTATGTCACCGACCACTGTGCGGCGATAAGGGCAGTGCTGGCGCACGGTGTGCCCGGGGACACCTTCAATATCGGCGGTTGGAATGAAATGACGAATGTCCAGATCGTGCATGCGATTTGCGATTTGCTCGATGAGTTGCAGCCTAGTCCATCTGGCAGCCGGCGTGAGTTGATCACCTTCGTCGAGGATCGGCCCGGCCATGACCGCCGTTATGCCATCGATGCGAGAAAAATCGAGCAGAAGCTCGGATGGCGGCCGGCCGAAACCTTTGCAACGGGCATTCGCAAAACCGTGGCATGGTATCTGGAAAATCAGGCCTGGCTCGAGGACGTCATTTCCGGCGAGTATCGCAACTGGGTCGAATTGAATTATGCGCAGAGGGCTACGTCATGAAGGGCATCATTCTCGCAGGGGGCTCCGGCACGCGGCTGCATCCGGCTACGCTGGCCGTGTCCAAGCAGTTGCTGCCGATTTACGACAAACCGATGGTGTATTACCCGCTCACCACGCTGATGCTGGCCGGTATCCGTGAGATACTCCTCATTTCCACTCCGGCCGATACACCGCGTTTCGAGCAGATGCTGGGCAATGGCAGCCAATGGGGCATCGCGATCGACTACGCCGTACAGCCGTCTCCGGACGGCCTTGCGCAAGCCTTCCTGATCGGCGAGCGCTTCATCGACGGCTCGCCATGCGCACTGGTGCTGGGGGATAACATTTTCCACGGCCACGACTTCGCGGACGATCTGCAATCTGCGGCCGCCCAAGCACGCGGGGCGACGGTATTCGCCTACCCGGTGACCGATCCGGAACGCTACGGGGTCGTCGAGTTCGATGCGCATGGGCGTGCGGTTAGCCTGGAGGAAAAACCGCGTCAGCCAAAAAGCCGCTACGCGGTGACCGGATTGTATTTTTACGACGATCAGGTGGTGGGGGTCGCCAAATCGCTGCAACCCTCCGCGCGCGGGGAACTGGAGATCACCGATGTGAACAGCCGCTATCTGGCTGCCGGCGAATTGAATGTTCGCGTGATGGGGCGCGGTCATGCCTGGTTGGACACGGGCACCCACGACTCGCTGATCGACGCTTCCGTCTTCGTGCAGACGCTGGAAAAGCGCCAGGGATTGAAAATTGCCTGTCCGGAGGAAGTGGCCTATCGCATGGGTTATATCGATGAGGCCCAGTTGGAACGGCTCGCCGAGGGATTGCTCAAGAGCGGCTATGGGCAGTACCTGAAACGCATCCTGGCCGAGAAAGTGTTTTGATGAAGGTCATCAAAACCGCCATCCCCGAAGTGCTGATCCTGGAGCCTAATGTATTCGGCGACGAGCGCGGTTTTTTCTTTGAGAGTTACAACCGGCGTGTATTCGCGGAGACTACCGGCGTCAATCCGGAATTCGTGCAGGATAATCATTCCAGGTCGCAGCAAGGCGTGTTGCGCGGGCTGCACTACCAGATCCGGCAGGCTCAGGGGAAACTCGTCCGCGTTTCCTTAGGCGAAATTTACGATGTCGCCATCGATCTGCGCCGGAAGTCGCCGACATATGGTCAATGGGTAGGAGAATGTCTTTCTGACGCGAATCGGCGCATGATGTGGGTTCCTGCGGGATTTGCGCATGGCTTTCTAGTGCTGTCGGAGACGGCTGAAGTGCTGTACAAGGCCACCGATTACTACGCCCCGGAGCACGAACGCTGCATCCGCTGGGATGATCCGGACATTGGCATCCAATGGCCGATCACCGGCCAGCCCCGGCTTTCCCCCAAGGACATGGCAGGCCTGCCGTTTTCTGTCGCAGAGGTCTTTGAGTGAGAATTCTGCTGTTCGGCAGCCAGGGACAGGTGGGATGGGAGTTATCCCGCGCCTTGCTGCCCTTGGGCGAAGTTATCCCGATCACGCGCGCCGAGGCCGACTTCGGTAAGCCGGATGCGTTGCGCAGCGTGGTTCGCTCTACCAGGCCTGACCTCATCATTAATGCAGCAGCTTATACGGCGGTCGATGCAGCAGAAGCAAACGAGGAAGAGGCCTTTATCGTCAACGCGCTTGCCCCCGGAATACTTGCCGAGGAAGCGAAGCGACAAGATGCGTTACTGATCCACTATTCCACCGATTATGTGTTCGACGGGGAGAGTACAAGGCCCTATGCCGAGTTGGACTCTCCAGCCCCTCAAAATGCGTATGGCCGAAGTAAGCTGGCCGGCGAAACGGCAATTCTGGACGCTGGTGGGGAGCACCTCATCTTGCGAACCAGCTGGGTCTACGGTGCGCGCGGACACAATTTTTTACTGACCTTGTTGCGTCTCGCACGCGAACGCGAGCAATTGCGCATCGTAGCCGACCAGTTCGGCGCGCCCACCTGGAGCAGGTGGATTGCAGATGCAACGGCGCATATTGCCTGGACGGCCATGGCGCGTCGACACAAGGGTGCCTTCACCTCCGGCCTTTATCATCTCGCCTGTGCCGGTGAAACCAGCTGGCACGGGTTTGCCAGCGCGATCGTCGAGCAGTTTCAACAGCGGGCTCCTTACAGTGCACTGAAAGTGAAAAGCATTATCCCGATTGCTACATCGGAATATCCTTTGCCTGCCAGACGCCCGCGCAATTCGCGCCTGGATTGCACGAAATTGATGAGCGATTATGGCGTGGTTGCGCCAGATTGGCGGCGCGCGCTGGATCTGTGCCTGGAGGATGTGCTGGCTAGCTGTCGCTAGCCATGCGCATGGGTCGCTGCAGCCCACTCTATTGCTTCGAGATGGGCAAGGTTCACCGTTTTGAGGTCGAGATCCGGCCAGGACGCATCCCCGGCGGTGGGCTGCGCCTCGCAGGCATGGGCCAGCAGCAAATAGCGGTAGTATTTTCCCGAGTTTGTCAGCAGCGCTTCGCTGACGGGCTGGGGCAGGTTCGCGCGCTCCAGGATATCGGGCAACGGCGCACCCATGATGCGGTCCAGAAGGGAGAGCATGCCGATCATGAACAGATTGTCGGCATCGTTCTTTTCCATGAACCTAGTACCCAGCAGTTCCAGGAAACGGCCTCGTATCATGGCGGTATGCGTGAGTGCCGGCGTCGCGCCTGTCCCTGCCGTGCTGGCGAGGAGAGCCAGCCATTTGAGCAGCGGCTGGTAGCCCAGAATCGAAAGCGCATGACGTATCGATTCGATTCTGGTGCGTAATCCCATGGCCGGGGAGTTGATGTAGCGCAATAGCTTGAAGCTGAGCGAGACATCGCGGCGGAACAAGGCCTCGATCACCCTGGGTTCTTCTTCCTGGCGAATTGCCGACATCAGCTCAAGGATCAGTGCCTGGTCCGGCTGAACGCGTTTCGCGCCGGCCGGTGGTGCCGAGATCGTGGCGGGATTGGCCGCATAGTACAACCATGGGCCACTGCTTGCTTTTACATACTGCTCTCGCGTTTCGATGCCGACCAGAACACTATTGGGGCGTGCAGGGGTGTGAGCGGCGAACGGCGTCAGTAGAAAATCTGCCGCGTTCGTCTCTGCGCCACCAGTTAGCGCGAGCCGGTAGCCTGCCGCGCGCGCTTCCATGGCGGCATCCTCCGCATTGTCTGCGATCACCACCGTGCTTTTCGGTAGTTTTTCCAGCAGCAGTTCATCTGCCAGCCACGCCAGCGGCAGGAAATGCACGGCCTGTGGGCTGTCCTGATTGGCAAGCCGCAGCATCAAGGGCATGGTGGTTTCCAGAGTAGGGGATTGCACCCCCAAGAGCTGGAAAACAACGTTCTGGTTGCGGTCGATAACCGGAATCCGCGTGAGTAATTGCGCGGGAGAAAAGGCCATACCGCTTGATCCTATTGTTTCTGTTTGATGGCCAGAACCACTTGGTTACGCAGAGTACGCAACAGGCCTAGTTGGCGTTGGGAGATCTGCACGCTGTTGGCTCTTTCCATGTCCGCATAAAACAAGCCGATGGCTTTTCCGCCGACCATCACCGGCAACAACAGAAAACTTTGCGCAGTCACGGACCGGTGATACCAGTCGGGAATCTTGGAGGCGATATTGTCTGCGGCGACATCTTCAATGACGATATCCACGCCTTTCTCCATCGCCACATGAAAGACATCCGGCGCAAACTTGAGAGGGAAATCCAGGCGTGGCAGCAGCGTATCGACGGCTTTGCCGAACCCGAAGCGGGGCCGCATGGTGTTGGATTTCGCGTCGCGTACGAAAATAAGCACGCGCTGGAAACCCATGCCACGGTACATGGTTTCGAGCACCATTTGCAGGATGTCATTCAGGTTGAAGTCGGTGACCAGCGTATTCGTGACATCCTGTATTCCCGCGGTCAGGATGGACTCCGGATCGGGTTTGCTGTCCTCCACCTCGGCAGCAGGCGAAGCCGCTTGGTCGAGTTCGGTGATCCCTTCCATGCCGCCAGTGGCTGGCTCGGCGACCGGTTCCTCCGCTTGACCGTTCCAGGCTGAGATCGTCTGCATCAACGGGCTTTGGGCTGCGGAAATATTGAGAATGGCTGCGCGAACGGCCATTTCTTCCAGGCCGTGGGTAAGCGCCTGGTTCAACTGCTCATTGCTGACGGCCATGCCGGGCGCGTATCGAGCAGAAAGTTGCGACAGAATTTTTTCCTTGTCGGCCAGGGTGGTTGTCGCCGCCGACCTGTAAAGCTCATTCGCAAGGTTGGCCGTGATATTGAGGTTGTCGAGCTCGTTATACGGCTTCTTGATCCGTTCGCTGGCCAAGGATTGCATGCCTGCCAGCAGGCGATCCGGGAAATTCCAGTTCTTTGCTATACCCACGCCAAGATCGTTGAATGATACGCCCAACACTTTGAGCGAAGCCTTGGCTTCCGGCGTTCCTTGTTCCACCAGTGCGGCGATTTCCTGGCATTCGTCATAGAAATAAAACGTTGCCAACAGCTTGCCGAGATTCAGGAACATTGCGCATATCATCGCTTCTTCCGCGTCGCGCACGTTGCGTCCGATCGAAAGCTTGGATGCGACCAGCCCCGCAAAAAAGGAGCCGATGACTTCGTCCTTGAGTTGTTCGGCCTGTGACTTGTTTTGCAGGAATTCGAGCAGAATCAGCGTCATCGCGACGTTGCGCACGGTTTCGAAACCGAGAATGACGACCGCCTTGGAAATCGTGTTGATCTTGCCGCCGAATTGGCCGTAGGACACCGTGTTTACCAGCTTGAGCAGCCGGTTGGTCAGCGCCATGTCTTGCAGAATGGTTTTGGTCAGCTTGCTGGCGCTCTCCGATTCGGAGGCCACGATCTTGTTGATTTCACTGATGGTGCTCGACAGCGCAGGGAATTCGCTGTCCGAAACACCGTGGAGCAGATATTCCAAGGCATTGATGCGGAGGGGCAACGGCTTGGCAGTGTCGGTGTCAGTCATGGTGATGGGTGAGTGTTTTCAGATCGGTGATGATTTGCTGCGAGTGACGCGAGGTATCGACATCGAGATAAGTCTTGGCAATTTTACCTTGAGGATCGATCAAGTAAGTATAGCGTTTGGCAATCTTGATAATGCCGAAATCGCGGAGTGCGCCATAACTATCGGCTGTCTTGCCATCCTTGTCGGCGAGCAAAGGGAAGGGCAGATGATATTTGGCGGCGAATTTCGCATGGGAGTCGGTGTCGTCCACGCTGATGCCGATCACCTGGGCTCCCAGTTTTTTTAACTGCGCGAGATCGTCGCGAAAACTGCAGGCCTCTTTGGTGCAGCCTGGCGTATCGTCCTTGGGGTAGAAGTAGAGCACCACCCATTGGCCGCGATAATTCGCCAATGTCAATGGCTTACCCTGCTGGTCGGGCAGCGTGAACGCAGGTGCTGGTTGCCCGCTGACGAGCGGCTGCTTGGCCGCAACGAGGGTACTGCATGCTAAAAAGGCAAGAAAAACCAGCCCCGGGATTGTTAGCCATTTCATGGGCGCTCCATTGTTGCAATTCTGCAATACAGCCATTTTAAGCTAAAATCGCATCCTCGCCCCCGTAGCTCAGTGGATAGAGCATCCCCCTCCTAAGGGGAGGGTCACACGTTCGATTCGTGTCGGGGGCGCCACATGCAAAAAGGCCGGCCCCACTGGGCTTCGGCCTTTTTCTACATTCGACTCCAGGCGATCAATCCGGATGCCGGATCACTGCGCCTGGATACTCAGGCAATCGCCTCATGTCAGTTACTTTAACGCGATCTTCGGCGCTGGGCTGCCACCGAATTATTGCGTTGTTCGAGATGACGAAAAATGATGCGACCTTTGGAAACGTCATAAGGAGACATTTCAACCGTAATCTTATCGCCTGCGAGAATGCGAATATGGTGTTTGCGCATTTTGCCTCCGGTGTAAGCCACGATTTTGTGACTGTTTTCCAGCGTCACGCGATAGCGGGAATCGGGCAGGATTTCCATGACCACCCCTTCCATTTCAATCAGTTCTTCCTTTGCCATTCAAGCACTCCGATGTAAGCGTCAATAAAAAAGCCCGGGAACGCCGGGCTTTTTCCGGTGGGTTCGCTGGATAAACCAGACAAACCCGGCTGGATTACTTGGCTAACTTATTCGGCAGCGCGAATGTTGGAAGCCTGTTGGCCTTTCGGGCCGGTGGTGACGTCGAAATTCACACGCTGATTTTCCGCCAGAGATTTGAAGCCCTGGGATTGAATCGCCGAGAAATGCGCGAAGAGATCGGCACCGCCATCATCAGGAGTGATGAAGCCGAAGCCTTTGGAGTCGTTGAACCATTTCACAAAACCTGTTGCCATGTCTTTTTCCTATCTAACTGAATTACAAAAAATGGGGATTGCCCCTGAAGGGCGAGGATCAAGTTGGCAGGGAGTGAACGATACAACCCGAAAGAACTAGGGAACAAACCAGAAAACAACTACACTTACTTGAACGTCGCGGCGCTCACTGTGCGCCTTAATTTGCTGAAAAGCAATGAATATTTTCTTTGTCCTGCAACAATAACCGATGGAGCTTCATTGAATGGCTGGATTACAGGAAATCAACAACATGGCGCTGTTCTGCGATTTCGAGAACATTGCCCTGGGCGTTAAGGATGCCCGCTACGCGCAATTCGATATCAAAAAAGTGCTGGAGCGGCTGCTCATCAAGGGCAGCATCGTCGTCAAGAAAGCCTATTGCGACTGGGAGCGTTATAAGGAATTCAAGGCGATCATGCACGAGGCCGCCTTCGAGCTTATCGAAATCCCGCACGTGCGTCAGTCCGGCAAGAATTCTGCAGATATCCGCATGGTGGTTGATGCGCTCGACCTCTGTTATACCAAATCCCATGTGGATGCCTTTGTCATCATCAGCGGGGATTCCGATTTTTCGCCGCTGGTTTCCAAGCTGCGTGAAAACAACAAATACGTCATCGGCATAGGCGTGAAGAACTCGACTTCCGACTTGCTGAGCGCAAACTGTGACGAGTTCATTTTCTACGACGATCTGGTGCGGGAGCAGGAGGCCAAGCAGAAAAGGCGAGCGAGCGCCATGCCGGGCAAGCCCGCGGCAGAGAACAAGAAAAAGGACCAGCACAAGGCGGAAGTGGATGAAGACAAACGCCGGGAGGCGCTGGACTATATCGTCGAGACCGTCGAGGGGCTCATTGCCGAGCGCGGCTCCGATGAAAAGATCTGGGGCTCACTGGTTAAGACGACCATGCAGCGACGCCGCCCGGGATTCACGGAGTCCTCTTATGGCTTCAAATCTTTCAAGGAGCTGGTGGAGCATGCTCAGAAGCGCGGGTTGCTGGAGGTGCTGAGGGAGGACAAGTCCAGCCAGTACAGGGTCCGGATTCCGGAAGGCGATGTGGAAGGGAACTAAAAGCTTTTGGATTTCCTGCTTTCAGAATCACTATCCGTAGCCATCCCGGAAGCTAGCGTGAGCCGGGTTGTTTCAGTGCGGCCACTCAAGCCGACCGCACCCGGTGCTTTTTCGTCAGGCTTGCGTATCTATCCCGTTTGATTTCTCGACATTCTGTTGAAGCCGTTCAAGCGCCTGCTGCAAACCTTTGGCTTCAGGGCTTTTTGCGGTATTGCTTTGCAGCGCTTCGATCGCCTGCTGAAGGCCGAGGATGGCGTCCTGGCTATTTTTGCTCGTAACTGCCGGCAAATTCTCGCCGCTTGCGGTGACATTATTGCCGCCCGAAGCGATGCTGTCAGTGGCGGTGTCTGTCAGTTGAGATGGCGATTTGCGCACTTCCTGGGCGCGTGCAGCCATATGCTGCAGGCCCAGGGCGCTCGGGCCGATATTGGTTTGCATGATGCGACTCCTCCTGCATGAATGGAAATCGCATCTAGATCAGCATTTTGTATGCCAGGACGGCCTAAAATATCTTGTCCTCGTCCTCAAGAATATCGGCGCTGCCGAAGAGCCGTTCACGCGTGCTCTTGCGGCGCATGATTTTTTCGCGTGCGCTTGCAGGGAGGTCGGTAAACAGGATGACATTCTTGTCGATCAGCGTATCGACGATATCCTCGATGACGCGAATCAGGCCGAGGTCGGATTCGGAAAGCTGGGCCGATGCTGCAATATTTTCTGATTGTGGCAAAATGCCTCCAAGAAAAATCTGGATATCTGGATGATCCGCGGGCAATAGTTCCTCTGCGCCCGCTTCCGGTTTCTGGAAAATGGCGCTGATCTGACCGGAAGCATCTCGTTGAACATACGGCATGGCGGCTGCCCTTGAAAAGAATAAACCTCATTATAATGATAGCGCGAGCAAGTTGAGAAGCTCGCCAGAAGTCGTCGGTCCGGGGAAATAATGAACTTTCTGGTTAGCGGAAATCACGAGACTGTCTTGCAGTTCCAGGCGCCGCTTGCAACGCGCGGAGAACTGGAATGGTTGGTCACCTTTACCGAGCTTCTCGCGCGTGCGCCCGCACATGGTCCAGGCCTGGTCGTGATCGATACTACGGCCCCCGGATACGAAGGCGATAGCAGCCTCAAGCAACTGAAGCAAGCCAACGCGGCCCTGAAATGCCTGTTGGCTGGGCCGCGCATGCCTCCGCAAAAGGAATTGTCAGCGCTTGCGGCCGGGGCCTTGGGTTGTTGCGCGCCGGACTTGACGGAAGATCAGGTGCTTCGCGTGCTTTCCATCGTCGAAGATGGCGGGGTCTGGATATCGAATTCGGCGTTGCCGCAACTTATGCAGCGACTGCGCAGCAAGGCTGCAGAAAAAGCCGAAGCAGAACCCACTCCGCCACCCGTATCTGAAGGGCTGGCCGGGTTGACTCAGCGCGAACGGGAAATCGCCCAAATGGTGGCTTCCGGCGACAGCAACAAAATCATCGCGCGCAAGCTCAATATCACCGACCGTACCGTAAAAGCGCACCTGACCACGGTATTCCAGAAGCTCCATGTTCACGACCGTTTGCAGCTGGCGCTCTATGTCAGCA
>CAMLDQ010000073.1 GCA_946478965.1 uncultured Methylobacillus sp.
CCAATCCCGTCCCATCCGTTCTGGTCGTGAAAAAAGGCTCAAAAAGACGCTCCTGCAGCTCTTGCGGAATACCTTTACCCGAATCGACCACACGAAATGCCAGCCAACCGTTCTGCTCACGCCGCGCGGACAAGGAAATACTGCCACCCGCCCTGCTCGCCTGCATCGCGTTCGCCAACAGGTTGAGCAATGCGCCGGACAGCGCCTCTCGGCTGCCCATCACTCCCGCATTAGCGGTCTCGTCCATCATTGTAAAAACCAGTCCATGCTGCAGCATTTGCGGTTCCATGACCTGCTGCACATCCGCCAGCAAACTGGATACGGCAACCCGCTCCTGCACATTTTTTCCGCCGCGCACGAAAATCAGCATTTCCTTGATCAGGCGTTCCAGCGAGTGCAGGCGCGCGACGGCCTTGTCGGCGAACCGAACCCGCTCGTCCGGCGCCAGCTCCCCGCGCAGGTGGGAAGTATAAAGGAGGGCGGCAGCCAGCGGGGTGCGCAGCTGATGCGCAAGTCCGGCAACCATCTCGCCCATCGCCGACAAGCGCTTGTGACGCTGCAACTGATCCTGCAGCTGGTAGGCCTCGGTGACATCCTGCAGCAACAGAATCTCCCCTCCCTGCACACCTGTATGGCTGGATGAAATCACCAGCCGGCGACCGCCATCGAAAGCCAGCCACTCTCCAGGCGTGGGGGTGGGTTTAAGCTCCCGCTCGCGGACCGTTTCCCACAATTCACCCGCAGAAACGCTCGCAAGCACCCTGGACGCGGCGGGATTAATTTCACACACCCGCCCTGCGGCATCGAGGACGACGACCCCGCCGGGAAGCGCTTCCAGCAGTCGCGCCAACCGCTGCGACAGATTTTCCTTCTCCTCCAACTGCCGGCGCAGCTCGCTGTTGGTGACAGCCAGCTCCTGGGTGAGCTGCTCGACCTGCTTTTGCAAATCGCTATAGGCGCTGGTGAGCTGCTCGGAAACCCGATTGAAAAGATCGAATGCCTGTTGCAGCTCTTCCGGGGAGGATTGCGAGACTGGCGACTCAGCCATAGAGTCGAATGCGGCAACTGGTATAAGCACGCGCTACATTTTTCATAATGCGTAAAGTATAGTGTCAAATTGCATGCCGATGCGCGGGCGCCTGAACAACTTGGAAGAATTCAAATCGCGCGCAATTTTTAAGCGTGACGCATCAACATAGCTTGGGCGGCCAAGAGGGGTACACCGCGGCGTTAACCGTACCCGTGCAAGGCTTTTTCAGTGCATAATTATGCGAGTGTTCAAATTTAGGATATAGCCCCGTTCGGGGACGGAGCCAACCAAGCATGTCTGAATTACTGAAACGGATCGACGCGCGCACCAAACTTGCCGGTTCCAACAAACTGGAAATGCTGCTTTTCTCCCTGGGCAAGGATCAGCGCACCGGCCGGGAAGAGACCTTCGGTATCAATGTGTTCAAGGTGCGCGAAGTGATGCGCATTCCTGAAATAACACGTGCCCCGGACATGCCCGCCTCGGTGGAAGGCATGGTCAGTCTGCGCGGCAGCCTTGTGCCCGTCATCGACCTGATCAAATACGTCGGCATCCAGAACGGGAAACCGCCCGAGATCATGATCGTGACCGAATACAACGGTCATACCCAAGGGTTTCTGGTTGAAAGCGTGGATACCATTCTGCGCGTCGACTGGTCGGCAATGAAAGTCCCCCCGGAAATGCTGACCGCCCAGATGGGAGGGTTGATTACAGCCGTCACCGAACTCAAGGACAAACGCATCGTCATGATGATGGATGTCGAAAAAATCCTGGCAGACACCTCCAGCTATGCCGATGACATCACCATTGCTTCCCTGACGCCGCTTAATCTGGGCGAGAAAACCATTTTCTATACCGACGACTCCGTCGTCGCCCGGAAACAGATCCAGAAAACCCTGGAGGCCCTGGGCATCAAGTCCATATCCGCCAGCAATGGCAAGGAAGCCTGGCTGGAACTGCAAAAAGTGGCGGCGCGGGCAGAAGCGATGCAGCAACCGGTCAAGAATTTGATTCAGCTGATTCTGACCGATGTCGAAATGCCTGAAATGGACGGTTACGTACTGACACGCAATATCAAGAGCGACGCGCGCTTTGCCGGCGTGCCGGTATTGATGCACTCGTCGCTATCCAGCTCTGCCAACCACCACCTTGGAAAATCTGTCGGCGTAGATGAATATGTGTCAAAATTCGAACCGCAGAAACTTGCGGAAGTGCTCTCGCGCCTGCTTTCCGCAGGCAATGCCAACCTCCACTGACCGAACCACGGAGTAATGATGCAAGAGATGTCTCTCGAAGCCGACAACAATTTGCTGGATGCCATCGATGCGCGCACCAAGCTCGCTGGCTCCAACAAGATGGAAATTCTGCTGTTTTCGCTGGGCACCAATGAAATTTTTGGCATCAACGTCTTCAAAGTACGCGAGGTAACCAATACACCGCGCATTACCAAGACCCCGAACGTCCCGAAAGGGGTTGAAGGCTTCATTTCGCTGCGCGGCAATATTATCCCGGTCATCACGCTCGCGAGCTTTATCAATACCGGCGACCACACTGCATCCGACAACGAGACGCTGATCGTTACCGAGTTCAGCCGTCATACCCAAGGCTTTCTGGTTCATTCGGTCGATCGCATCATTCGCGTCGACTGGGACAAGGTCAAACCGCCCCAGGACATGCTGGCCGGCAACGAGGGCTTGATTACCGCGATTACGGAACTCCCGGACGGACGTTTGGTATCGATCCTGGACGTCGAACAGTTGCTCGCCGCTGCCATCGGGGAGCCCGAAATCCCGGAGCTCGCCTCCTTCACTGACAATGTCGAACGCTATATTTTCTTTGCTGATGATTCCCAGGTCGCACGCAAAAGCATTGTCACTGTACTGGATCGCATGTCCATCAAATACCAGCAGGCCAACAATGGTATGGAAGCTTGGGAAAAGCTCAAAAGCCTGGCAGCACGTGCGCAGCAGGAAAATCGGCCATTGCATGAATCCCTGCGCCTTATCCTGACCGATGCCGAAATGCCGGAAATGGATGGATACGTATTGACCAAAAACATCAAGACCGACCGCAGATTCGATGGCATTCCCGTGGTGATGCACTCCTCGCTGTCATCCCAGGCCAATAAGACCATGGGGATGCAGGCAGGAGTCGACGCCTACGTGCCCAAGTTCGACCCTATCGTGCTGTCCGAAACCTTGCGTCCTTTACTCGTATAACCCGATTACCAAATTGAAAGTTCATGGGGTCATGAATGGCTGATAAAAACATCAAGATTCTGATTGTGGACGACTTCTCGACCATGCGACGAATCATCCGCAACCTGCTCAAGGAACTCGGCTTCACCAATGCCGACGAAGCCGAAGATGGAGTGGTTGCACTGCAAAAACTCAAGAGTGGAAGTTTCCAGTTCGTCGTCAGTGACTGGAACATGCCCAACATGACCGGCATCGACCTGCTCCGGGCGATCCGTGCCGACGCCGACCTCAAGCATCTGCCTGTCTTGATGGTCACTGCTGAAGCGAAGAAGGAAAACATCATCGAAGCCGCCCAGGCGGGTGCCAGCGGATACGTGGTAAAGCCTTTCACGGCCGCCACGCTGGAAGAGAAACTCAACAAGGTCTTCGAAAAACACGGCATGTAAAAGGGAGTATTAGGTGAGTACTGAAAACGGCGATTCCGAAGAACTCGAAGCATTATTTGACAGCATAGCGCAAGCGCATACCGAGAAGCCTGCGGAAAAGTCCATAGAGAATCCAGTCGCAACCTCGGCCACAACTCCCATGACCGAGGCTGAGATCACCTCGCCCGCAGGCGAAGACATCCACTCCCGTATTGGCCACCTGACTCGGGCGCTGCACGACACAATGCGCGAACTCGGCTACGACAAAACGTTGGAGCGCGCTGTCGGTAAAATCCCGGATACCCGCGACCGTCTCAACTACATTTCGACGCTGACCGAACAGGCCGCCGTCAAGACGCTCAATGCGGTGGAAGAAACCAAACCGCTGCAGCAGAAAATTGAAGCCGGTGCCGCGCAGCTTTCCGCGCGCTGGCAACAGTTGTTCGAGCGCAAACTGGATACCGAGCAGTTCAAAACCCTGGTGCATGAGACCCGTAGTTATCTGCAGGATGTACCGCTTAATACCAAAGCCACCAACGCCCAACTGATGGATATCGTCATGGCTCAGGACTACCAGGATCTGACCGGCCAAGTCATCAAAAAGCTCGCCGAAACCGTCCAGCAACTGGAAAATCAATTGGTCGGCTTGCTGATCGAGAGCCTGCCGGAAGACAAACGGAAAGAAATGGACAGTTCGCTGCTGAATGGCCCGGTCATCAACACAGAAGGTCGCTCCGACGTAGTCACCAGCCAGGCGCAGGTGGACGACTTGCTCGAAAGCCTCGGTTTCTGAAGTTAACAAGGGAAAAAGATGAGTGATTTCGCCGGCATGGAGGACATGCTCCAGGACTTCCTGACCGAAGCATCGGATTTGTTGTCGGGAGTCGATAACAAACTGGTCGACCTGGAAAAGCGCCCCAACGACAAGGAACTGCTCAATGAGATTTTTCGCGGCTTCCACACCATCAAGGGGGGGGCCGGATTCCTGAATGCCACGGAAATGGTCACACTCTGCCATCGCACGGAAAACCTGTTCGATAAGCTGCGCAATGGCGAGCTGGCGCTGAACCCCGGCATCATGGACGTCATCATGGCTTCCACCGGCGTGGTGCGCGACATGTTCGGCGAGCTGTCGGCCTCCAAGCAGCCGTCGCCAGCGGACCCCGCCCTGCTGAGTGCCCTGGATGCGGTACTGGCCGGCGAGACTGCCGCACCGGGCAAAACCGAGAGCGTTGCTACCGCGCCCAGCGAGCCCGTGGCAGGGAGTGGCGAGATCGATTGGAACCAGCTATTTCACAGTCTGGTAGGTGGCGGCATGCCGGCCACGACCCAACCCGCCTCCATTCTGGCACCGGTCGCAGAATCGCCGAAACCTGGGCCTGCACCCACACCTGCGCCGGCCCCGGCGCCCAGGGTGGCCGCCACGGGTGCCGCAGCCGTTGCAGCATCGAAAGACACCACGATCCGCGTCGACACCGCCCGTCTCGATCAGGTGTTGAACCTGTCCGGCGAGATCGGCCTGACCAAAAACCGTCTGACCTGCCTCCGTGCGGCCATCATGCAGGGAAAAGTAGATCAGGAGACCATCAAGGACCTGGACGAAGCCGTCAGCCATCTCGACCTTTTGGTCGGCGACTTGCAGAATGCCGTCATGAAAACCCGCATGCAGCCGATCGGCCGGCTGTTCCAGAAATACCCGCGCCTCGCTCGCGACGTCGCCCGTCAGCTCGGCAAGGATGTCGAGCTCGTGCTCTCCGGCGAAGAAACCGAGATCGACAAAACCATGATCGAGGACCTGAATGATCCGCTGGTGCACCTGATCCGCAATGCCGTCGATCACGGTGTCGATAGCCCCGATGAGCGGGCCGCCGCCGGCAAGCCGTCCAAGAGTCTGGTGCATCTCTCGGCCGAGCAGGTCGGCGATCACATCATTATCGAAATCACCGATGACGGCCGCGGCATCAAACCCGATGTCGTGCGCCAAAAAGCCATCGACAAGGGGCTGATCGATTTTGAAACAGCCAACAGCCTGGATGAAAAGCAGTGCCTGAACCTGATCTTCATGCCGGGCTTCTCCACCAAGGACCAGATTTCCGATGTTTCCGGCCGCGGGGTGGGCATGGACGTGGTCAAGACGAATATCCAGAAACTCAATGGCCGCGTCGACGTCACGTCCGTGGTCGGCCAGGGTTCGACATTCCGCATCATGCTGCCCCTGACACTGGCCATTCTGCCGGTACTGATGGTGCGCCTCGGCACCCAGCCGTTTGCGGTACCGCTGTCCATGGTGCGGGAAATCCTGCCGATCAAGACGGAAGACGTGCAGCGTGTTTCCGGCAAGGCGACCATGATCGTACGCGAAGAGGTGCTGCCCATACGCACGCTCGCCAGCCTCATTGGCTGGCCGTCGGCGGGAGCGCCCGCGTTCGGCGTATTGATGCAATGCGGCGACAGCCATTTTATCCTGGCGATTGACAGCTTCATCGGCCAGGCCGATGTCGTCATCAAGCCGCTGCTCGATATCAAACCCATGGGCATTGCCGGGGCGACTCTGACGGGAGATGGAGACATCGTGCTCGTGCTGGACATGGAAGCGCTGCTCAGCGTAAAAACAGAAGATACCAAGGCCGCACTTTTTGCCTGACCCGATGCGTCAGTCCATCGGCTTTCGAATTTAATAGCGGAAACTCACGATGCAAGACAATGCATTTATCGGAAGACAGCCGATTCTCGACGGTAAACAGCAGATCGTTGCATACGAGCTGCTGTTCCGACACAGCGCCAGCGCGCAGGACGCCGTCATCGAAGACGACCTCAAATCCTGTGCACGCGTACTGCTCAACACCATGTCGGACATGGGCGCACAATGGCTGCTCGGTGACAAGCTCGCCTTCATCAATGTCAGCGAGGAATTGCTGCACAGCGAATTCCTCGAATTGCTGCCACCGCAGCGCACCGTGCTGGAAGTCCTGGAAACTGTCTCCGCCAGCGAGGCCGTCATCCAGCGCCTGAAGGAATTGCGCCAGCAGGGTTTCCAGATCGCTTTGGACGACTACGTACATTCGCCCGAGACCATCCCATTGCTGCAATGTGCAAATTACGTGAAGCTCGATATCCAGGATCACGGCCTGGACGGTGCGGGAAAAATCCTGGCTCAGCTCAAAAGCCTGCCGATCAAGCTGGTGGCGGAAAAAGTCGAGCGCCATGAAGAATATGAAGCGTGCAAGAAACTCGGCTTCCAGTTCTTCCAGGGCTTTTACTTCGCCCATCCGGAAACTCTGACCGCCAAGGTCATCAACCCGTCGTATGCCTCGGTACTGGACTTGCTCAACATGGTCAGCAAGGATGCCGAGGTCAAGGATGTCGAAACTGGCTTCAAGCGTGACCCGGCGCTGTCATTCAAGCTGTTGCGCTACATCAATTCAGTCGGCTTTGGACTCTCCTGCGAGATCCAGTCGATCCGCCATGCGCTGACCATACTCGGTACCAAGCAGTTGTACCGCTGGCTGACTCTTCTCATGGTAACCGCCGGAGAAAATGCGACCGCGCCTGCATTGATGAAAACCGCCATCACACGCGGACGCCTGACGGAACTGCTCGGATCGGATTATTTCGAAAAATCGGATCGCGACAATCTCTTTATTGTCGGCGTGTTCTCACTGCTGGATGCGATGCTGGAAATACCGATGGACCAGGTGCTGGAGAAAGTCCTGCTGCCCGAGCCCGTCACCGACGCCCTGCTCAATCGCGATGGCATGTACGGCCCCTTCCTGCAGCTTGCCGAAGCATGCGAAGGCGCGGACAGCAAGCAGATCGAGCAATTGGCCGAGTCGCTGCAGTACGATCCCGAAAAAGTCAACAACTGCCACATCGCCGCTCTGGCCTGGGTGGAAAATCTCGGAGTCTAGTGCATGACCAACGAGCAGGCCCTGGCCTACATGCACAACCTCTTGCGGGTCATGCTGGATAAAAAGGCCTCCGACCTGTTCATCTCCGCCGACTTTCCTCCGGCGATGAAAATCGACGGAAAAATGACGCCGCTCAATGCGCAGCGTCTGTCAGGAGAGCACACAAAGGCGTTCGCTCATGCGCTGATGAACGACAAGCAGCGCGCCGAATTCGCGGAAGAAAAAGAATGCAATTTCGCGATCTGGCCCAAGGAAATCGGCCGCTTCCGCGTCAATGTGTTCGTGCAGCAGGAAAATGTCGGCATGGTGCTGCGCACGATCACCACCAAGATCCCGAACTTCGACGAACTGGGCCTTCCCCAGCAACTCAAGGAAGTGATGATGACCAAACGCGGCCTCATCATTCTGGTCGGCGGCACCGGTTCCGGCAAGTCGACAACCCTGGCGGCGCTGATCGACTATCGCAACGAGCACAGCTTCGGCCATATCATCACCATCGAGGATCCGGTCGAGTATGTGCATCCCAGCAAGAATTGCCTGATCACCCATCGTGAAGTCGGACGCGACACCAACGGCTGGTTCAATGCGCTGAAGAACACTTTGCGCCAGGCGCCGGACGTCATCCTGATCGGGGAAATCCGCGACCGCGAAACCATGGAGTTTGCGCTCGCCTTCGCCGAGACCGGGCACTTGTGCATGGCGACGCTGCATGCCAACAGCGCCAACCAGGCGCTGGACCGTATCATCAATTTTTTCCCGGAAGAGCGGCATGCGCAGCTGCACATGGATTTGTCGCTCAATCTGCGAGCCTTCGTTTCCCAGCGCCTGGTGCCCAAAAAAGGCGGCGGACGCTGCGCCGCGATTGAAATCCTGCTCAATTCGCCGCTGGTGGCCGACCTGATTCTGAAAGGCGAAACCAACATGGTGAAGGAGGCCATGGCCAAATCAGTCGAGCTTGGCATGCAAACGTTCGACCAGGCCCTCTTCAACCTGTGTGAGGAAGGCCGCATCACGGAAGACGATGCCTTGCGCAACGCCGACTCGATCAACGAGCTGCGCCTCAAGTTCAAGCTGCACAGCAAGGATTCCAAAACCAAGGATGCGATGTCGCGCATCGACCATCTCAGCCTGCACGAAGAAAAACCGGCAGAGGAAGAAGAGGAACTACCCGCTTCTCCAGAAACCGCTGCTCCGGCAAAACCCGCCAGTTAAATCCATGGAAATTGCATTGCTGCTAGGCATCCTCGGGATGGCCTGGTTCTGGCTCGACAGCATCAGGAACCGCGAAATTGCCATCGCGGCCGGGCAAGAGGCCGCCGCAAAATATCAGCTGCAGTTTCTCGACGAGACGGTGGCATTGACCAAATTGCGGCTTGCACGCGACGGCAGCGGACGCCTGCGGCTGTTGCGCATCTATGGCTTCGAGGTCAGCGATACCGGCGTGGAGCGGCTCTCATGCAGCATTACCTTGCTCGGCTACCGCGTCGAAACCATTGATATTCCGCCCCACTACGATAATGTCGTACGCCTGTACTAGGCATCTCACGCCTGCCCGAGCAAACGGACGACCACACCTCATTTCCATTCGCTGAATTGAAATGGCTTATCCCAGCTACTGCGGACGATTCGCTCCTTCCCCTACCGGGCCGCTGCACATCGGCTCCCTGATCGCCGCCACCGGCAGCTATCTCGAAGCGGTCGCGCATCGCGGACTGTGGAAGGTTCGGATGGAGGATATTGACCCGCCGCGCGAGGTTCCCGGTGCGGCCGACGGCATTCTCAGGACGCTGGATGCCCACGGCTTCGAATGGGACGACGTGGTGATGTACCAGAGCGACCGAAGCGCTGCATACGAAGCCGCCTTGACCCGGCTGCAGCAGCAGGAAATGCTGTTTCCCTGCGCCTGCACACGCCGCGAAATTGCGGATTCCGCGCTGCGCGGGGTTGAAGGCCCCATCTATGACGGCACCTGCCGCAACGGCTTGCCCGCAGGCCGGGCCGCACGCGCCTGGCGTGTGCGTGTAAAGGACGTGGATACGACCTTTGACGATGCCTTGCAGGGCCATATCCGCCAGAACCTGGCGCAGGATATCGGCGATTTCGTCCTCAAGCGCGCCGATGGCTTTTATGCCTACCAGCTTGCGGTCGTCGTGGACGACGCTGCCCAGGGCATCACCCATGTCGTGCGGGGGGCCGACCTGCTTCGCTCCACGCCGCGCCAGATTTATCTGCAACAGTTATTGAAGCTGCCTACTCCGGAGTATATGCACCTGCCCGTCGCTGTGAATGAAGCAGGTGAAAAACTGAGCAAGCAGACCCTGGCCGAGCCACTCGATAACAGCACGCCGGGACCTCAACTGTGGACCGCCCTCGCCTTTCTCGGCCAGCGCCCTCCCCGGGAACTGCGGCAGGCCAGCCTTCCAGAACTGTGGCAATGGGCCACAGAACACTGGCAGGCTGGCCGCATCCCGGCCGTGACCGACCAGCCCTTTACAGC
>CAMLDQ010000074.1 GCA_946478965.1 uncultured Methylobacillus sp.
AGGTGATCAGCTGGCGCATGATGGCGCGGAAATGCTCGTCCACCTGCTCGTCCTGCCGGGCCACCTCAACCGTCTTGGTTACATCCAGGCGGGCAAAGGCATCCAGCGAGGTGCGCAGCATTTCGCGCGCAATACCGACCATGTTCTTGATCTCGGTGAAACGCGGCGCATACATGCGATCCGATTCATAAATTTTCTGTGCGACGCGCGCAATTTTGGTCGCCTCATCGCCAATGCGCTCCAGATCGGTGATGGTCTTCACCACCATCATGATCATGCGCAGGTCGCCAGCCGCCGGCTGCCGGCGCGCGATGATGTAGCTGCAATCCTCATCGACCGACACTTCCAGCGCATTCACGCGATGGTCGTTGGAAATCACTTCGTCTGCCAGCTTGGGATTGGCCGTTACCAGCGCGTCCAGTGCCTGGACAATCTGCTGCTCGACCAGCCCGCCCATCTGCAACACCTTCGCGCGTACGGACTCGAGTTCGGCATCGTATTGCTTGTAGGTATGTTCGGATTGCATGGAATATTCCTTGAGAATTGGCGTCAATCTAGCAGTTTAGTACGCGAATGTGACAGATTTGTTGCCTAAAGCGTGTAGGTCTTGACGCCTTCCTGGGTCGCCAGCAGCAGTACGTCCGCGCCACGCGCGGCAAACAGGCCGTTGGTTACCACGCCAACGATCTGGTTGATCTTGGCTTCCATCTCGACCGGATCAAGGATGGTCAGGCCATACACATCCAGAATCACGTTGCCGTTGTCGGTGGTGAAGTCGCGCAATTGCGGCTGCCCGCCCAGCTTGACCAATTCGCGCGCCACATGGCTGCGTGCCATCGGCAGCACTTCCACCGGCAAAGGGAACTTGCCCAGTACGGGCACCAGTTTTGTGGCGTCACAAATACAGATGAATTTCTGCGCCACCGCCGCGACAATCTTCTCGCGCGTGAGCGCGCCACCACCGCCCTTCAGCATATGCATGTGCTCGGTGATCTCATCGGCGCCGTCGACGTAGATTTCCAGTTCGCCGGGGCTGACATTGTTCAAATCCAGCACTTCGATGCCATGGCTGCGCAGGCGCTGCGCGGTTGCTTCGGAACTGGCGACAGCGCCGTCGATCCTGCTCTTGACCTTGGCAAGCTCCTCGATGAAATAGTTCGCCGTCGAGCCGGTGCCGACCCCGATGATACCGCCCTTGACGTACGTGGCTGCCGCCTTGGCTACCTGCTGTTTCAATTCGTCTTGCGTTGCCATTGTTTCTTTATCCTTCCGTACCGGCGTTTTCTTTATAATTGCAAAAACTTAATGATACACGCCCCGCGCCCAATGAAAAACGACTACCTGGAAAAAGTCCTCACCGCCCGCGTCTACGATGTGGCAGTGGAAACCCCGCTGGAGATGCAGCCTAACCTGTCGCGGCGCATTTCCAACAACGTGCTGTTGAAGCGGGAGGACATGCAGCCGGTGTTTTCCTTCAAGCTGCGCGGCGCCTACAACAAGATGGCTCACCTGACGCCGGCACAACTCAAGCGTGGCGTCATCGCAGCCAGCGCCGGCAACCATGCGCAGGGTGTCGCACTGGCGGCGCAGAAACTGGGCTGCCGCGCTGTTATCGTAATGCCGACCACTACCCCCCAGATCAAAGTCGACGCAGTCAAAAGCCGCGGCGGTGAAGTTGTGCTCGCCGGCGATTCCTATTCCGACGCCTACACTCATGCGCTGAAACTGGAAAAAGCGGAAAAACTCACCTTCGTGCATCCCTACGACGATCCCTATGTGATCGCCGGCCAAGGCACCATCGCCATGGAAATCCTGCGCGACCACCCCGACCCCATCCATGCCATTTTCTGCTGCGTCGGCGGCGGCGGCCTGATTTCGGGTATTGCGGCGTACGTCAAGCGCCTGCGTCCGGAAATCAAGATCATCGGCGTGGAAGCGGTCGATGCGAACGCGATGACGCAATCGCTGGCCAGCGGCAAGCGCGTGACACTGGCGCAGGTCGGCCTGTTCGCCGACGGCGCCGCGGTCAAGCAGGTCGGAGAGGAAACGTTCCGCCTGTGCCAGGAATACGTGGACGAAATGATCCTGGTGGACAACGACGCGATCTGCGCCGCGATCAAGGACGTGTTCGAGGATACCCGCTCCATCCTGGAGCCGGCCGGCGCGCTGTCCGTCGCCGGCATCAAGGAATATGCGAAGAAGCACAAATTGCGCGACAAGACGCTGATTGGCATCGCTTCCGGCGCCAACATGAACTTCGACCGCCTGCGCTTCGTCGCCGAACGCGCGGAAATCGGCGAAAAGCGCGAGGCGGTGCTGGCGGTGACCATTCCGGAGAAGCCGGGCTCGTTCAAGAAATTCTGCGGCCTGCTCGGCCACCGCAACATCACCGAGTTTAATTACCGCTATTCGGACCAGAGCCAGGCGCATATTTTTGTCGGCGTCACGACGCACCAGCAGGGGGAGTCGGCCAGGATCGTCGAAATGCTGCAGCGCCACGACCTGCCGGCCATCGATCTGACCGACGACGAAATGAGCAAGCTGCATCTGCGCCATCTGGTTGGCGGCCATGCGCGGCAGGTGAAGAACGAGGTGGTGTACCGGTTCGAGTTTCCGGAGCGGCCGGGCGCGTTGATGCAGTTTCTGGAAAGCATGGGACACAACTGGAACATCAGCCTGTTCCACTACCGCAATCACGGCACCGACTACGGCCGTGTGCTGGTAGGCATCCAGGTGCCGCCGCAGGAGCATGCGGCGTTCAGGGAGTTTCTCGACAAACTGGGCTACCCGTACCGGGACGAAAGTACCAACCCGGCATACAAACTGTTCCTGGGTTAATCCTCGAAGATACCGGTCGGTCGGCCGTCCAGGCTGACCTGGTTCTTGCGTTCCCAGTATTCCGCCACGCCGTCCGGACCTTTCTTTTCCGCCCAGTTCACGAGTTCCGAGCGTTGTCCGCGATAGTCGAGCAGTGGCACGCCCATGCCGCA
This sequence comes from uncultured Methylobacillus sp., assembly GCA_946478965.1. Next base: position 2,991 of record CAMLDQ010000074.1, read on the forward strand.
GGAGGTTTGCACCAGCTCGATATCGACCACGAAAATCTGGCGGGCACCGGGGATAGGGTCGAATCGGCCGAATAGCGCCTCCCATTCGGCATCGCGCGGATGCACCACGCGCGCCTTGCCGTACACCCTCAAGATCAACGGCTTGCCTTCGAAGGCGCAAAACATCAGCGTCATGCGCCCGTTTTCCAACACATGGGCGGCAGACTCGTTGCCACTGCCGGTCACGTTAAGCCAGGCAACGGTTTTAGCATCGAGAACGCGCAGGCTGTCGAAGCCCTTGGGGGAGAGGTTGACATGCCCATCCAACGGTGCGGTGGCGACAAAAAACATCGGCTGCTTCCAGATGAACTGCATCAGTTCCTGATTCAGTTCTGTGTAGCGCTGTCCCATGGCTTAATTGAGCATGCCGAGAATGAAATCCCACTCGCGCGGGTCCACCGGTGTGATCGACAACCGATTACCGCGCTGCAGAATACGCATGGTCGCGAGCTCCGGTGTTTCGCGCAGCTCCTTGAGACTGAGCAACCGGGTTTTGCGCACCAGTTTGACGTCCACATTGAACCAACGCGGATTTTCCGCAGTGGCCTTGGGGTCGAAGTACTTGTGGCCGTCGATAAACTGGGTGCGGTCGGGATAGGCCAGCTTGCTGACCTCGGCGATGCCGGCGATGCCGGGCTCCTCGCAGTTGGAATGGTAGAACAGTACGCCGTCGCCGACCTTCATTTGATCTCGCATGAAATTGCGCGCCTGGTAGTTGCGTACGCCGTACCAGTCTACGGTTTGTTCAGGGAAGGAAGCGAGGTCGTCAATCGAAACGTCCGAAGGCTCGGACTTCATCAGCCAGTAGCGCATGGGTCACCGGGAATATGGTTGAGAAGTCCCCCGCAAGTGCTGCCAGGCTGGCATCCTGAACCTGGGGACCAGGTGGTCATAGCGGGAGATGCTTCAGGCACACCCGCGAAGGGCGCGCTCAACGGCACTCGTATTAGCCACGACCGAGACGCTTGAATATTGGTTCAAGGAATCTATAGCCTAAACAAACACTGCAGGGAACAAACCGGAAAAACTTGTCAGAACAGCTCGTTTTGCTCGGCTACCGCCTGCTCGATCTGCTCCTGCATGGAATTGATTCTACGCTTGAAGTCCCCGATGTCAAACCCTCCGGTGCGTGTGGTCAACAGCTCGTGGGCGATATTGAGGGCCGCCATGATGGCGATGCGTTCGACACCGATCACTTTGCCGCTATCCCGGATATCGCGCATTTTACGATCCAGATAGGACACCGCAGCCATCAATGCGTCATATTCGTCGTCAGTACAGGAGACGCGAAATTCGCGCCCCATGATACTGACATCAATGCCTCGGGTTTCGGCCATGTTCACTCTTCCGGAAGGCTTTCAAGCAAGGACTCCAGGCGATCGCTCGCACGCGCCATGTTCTCCTTGAGCTGCTTGGCATCATTCTGCGCCTGCGCCAGCTCCTGGCGCAGGTCGATATTCTCCGTGCGCAGTTGTTGGCAAAGGCCAATGAGCTCTGCAACCTTGTCTTCAAGCGCTTTCAAATCCGCTTCCATCTCGGCACTATAATTTGAAAATCCTAGGAAGGTCAACCGCTAACAAAACTTTCTGAAAGTGTTACTCGACATTGCTGGCGACCCCCTGTATTTCACGATAAAATGCCGCCAGTTGTCAGGTGTCCCTGCCCCGTCCGGGTGCAGGGATGAAACGGGAAACAGGTGCGTTTGCAAAAAACAACTCCTGTGCTGCCCCCGCAACGGTAAGCGAGTGCGGATTCGTCCTTATGCCACTGAGCGCAAGCTTGGGAAGGCGACGCATCAAGACTCGCAAGCCCGGAGACCGGCCTGCGCAACCACGTTGGAAATACCGCGGGGTGTCGGTGTTCAGGCTCGGGCGGCCCAATGCGCCCCTTCTTGATTTCTATTCCCTTTGCGGTATTCCGTCTTTAGCTCGGCATGCGGGGTCGCATGCCCAAAGGGAGAACGCAATGAACAAAACCGCACTGGCAGGGCTGATTGGCCTGCTGGCCTCCGTACCCTCTTATGCCGCCGACTCGCCCGCGGCGGCGGATGTGATCGTCACGGCAAGCCGTCTGCCCCAGTCGCGTGACGATGTCCTGGCCGACATCACCGTCATCAGCAGCAAAGAAATCGAGCAATCCGGCCAGTCCACGCTGGTAGATCTTCTTCAACACCAGCCCGGCGTGGAGATCTCCTCCAACGGCGGACTCGGGACCTCTACCAGCGTGTTTCTCCGCGGCTCGAACAATGGGCATGCCCTGGTGCTGGTGGATGGCATCCGGGTCGGCTCGGTCACGCTCGGCGAAACGGCTTTCCAGCACATTCAGCCGGACCAGATCGACCATATCGAAATCCTGCGCGGGCCGGCTTCCAGCCTGTACGGGTCCGACGCGATCGGCGGCGTGATTCAGATTTTCACCAAACGGGGCCAAGGCATGCCGAAACCTTATGCCGCCGTCGGTTATGGCTCTTATGGCACCCGCAGGCTGGAAGCGGGGTACGGCGGCGCCGTCGACGGCACAAGATTCAATGTCCTGGCCTCGCACCTCGAAAGCGACAGCTTTTCAAGCCAATATGACCAGACCGGCAGAAATCGAGATCGCGACCCATATCGCAACACCAGCCTGTCCGCCTCCTTGTCACACGCCTTTGACGAAAGCAACGTAGCCGGATTATCGGTGCTGGATAGCGAATCCCATAGCCATTACGACGGTTTCTCGAGCTTCGACTATCGCGATCTGCACAAGCTGCTCTCATGGACGGCTTACAGCAAGAATCATTTCTTGCCTGGATGGCAGAGCGAAATACGCATCGGCCAAGGCATCGACGACCTCAGCTCGACAGGCTCCAGCGGCACAAGCTCCTTTCGCACGAATCAGCAGCAAGCATCCTGGCAAAACGGGATCGAAGTCGGGATAGGTACACTCCTGCTCGGCGCCGAATGGCTGAAGGAGCAGGTCGGCGGCAACACCGATTATGCTGTCAAGGAACGCACGACGCATTCTTGGTTGACCGGCTATCTCGGCAAATTCGGCGCGCATGACCTGCAAGCCAATATCCGCGTCGACGACAGTTCACAGTTTGGCAACCGAACCACCGGCGCAATCAACTATGGCTATCAGTTCACTGACCATTGGCGAGCCTCTGTCGGTTTTGGCACGGCATTCAAGGCCCCGACCTTCAACGACCTTTACTTTCCCGATGATGGATTTGGCGATATTGGCAACAGCAACCTCAAACCCGAAGAAGCGCGCAACCGTGAAGCCTCGCTGCGCTGGGAGAATGGTGGCCAGCGGGCCAGCGTAACCTATTACGACAACCATGTACGCAACCTGATTGACTGGCAGTTCAATGGTGCCGGCTTCAGCCCAGTTAATGTAGCCCAGGCTCGCTTGCGTGGACTGACGCTGGCTTGGTCCGGATCGTTTTCTGGCGTCCTATTCCGTTCCAGTGTGGATTTGCAGAACCCCGAAGACGAAAACACCGGCAATCTTTTACCGAGACGCGCACGTCGGCACGCAGCCATTTGGATCGGCCACAACTTCGGCACACTGGAATTAGGCAGTGAACTGGTTGCTTCGGGCAAACGCTACGACGATGCGGATAACAGCGAAAAGCTCGGTGGCTACACCCTTCTCAATCTCACTGCCCGTTACCCTCTCGGCACCAGCTGGGCACTGGAGGCACGCGCAAACAACGTGCTTGATCGAGACTACGAACTCACCAGCGGTTATAACACCCCCGGGGCCAACGTCTTCGTCAATCTGCGCTGGCAGCCGAAATAACAACAGCTTGAGTTACAATCCTGCTCATTGGACATAAGGAGAATCACGATGAACCTCGAACAACGCCACCAGCTCTGGATCGGCATCGCTCTGGGAGCGCTTCTTGCCGCGACGCACGGGCATCATTTCGCCACGGCACTGAATCTGCCGCCGGCCACTTGGGTCGTGTTCTTCCTGGCAGGCCTTTATCTGCGTAGCGCATGGGCCTTCGCCGCACTGCTGGCGGAAGTGGTCGCTATCGACTACATCGCCGTGGCTTTCGGCGGTGTCAGTGCATTCTGCGTAAGCCCCGCCTATGGTTTCCTGTTGCCGGCCTACGGCTCGCTGTGGCTGGCTGGCCGCTGGTTTGCGACTCGCTACAGCTTCAGCCTGCGCGCCTTGCCGGCACTGGCAGCCAGCTTGGCCATCGGCGTCCCTTTGGCGGAAGCATTCTCCAGCGGCGGTTTCTATTTCTTCTCGGGCCGCTTCACGGATACCAGCTTCGCTGAATTCGGCACACGCCTCGTGCACTATTTCCCCTACTCTCTGCAATCCTTCGCCTTCTGGGGCGGGGTCGCACTGATCGTGCATGTGGCGTTCGGTCTGGCCCGCGCCAGCGCAAGCAAGCAGGCCTGATGCAGGAAGATTCTGCACGGGCGGCGCGCCATGCCGCCCGCATGGCGCGCAAAAAGGCGCTGATCGACAGCCGCATTGCCGCGGCCGATAAGCAACAAGGATTGCTGCTGGTCAATACCGGCAACGGCAAGGGAAAATCGACGGCCGCTTTCGGGCTGCTGGCCCGCGCACTAGGCCACGACATGAAGGCGGCCGTGGTTCAGTTCGTGAAGGGCCGCTCCGATACCGGTGAAGAGGCCTTCTTCAAACAGCAGCCCGGCATGGCATGGCATGTGATGGGCGAAGGATTCACCTGGGAAACGCAGAGCCGGGAGCGTGACATCGCGGCCGCAGAGCAAGGCTGGGCGGTTGCCAAAGCGCACCTGAACGACCCTTCCATCAGCGTCGTAGTGCTCGATGAACTCAATATCGTTCTAAAATACCAGTATCTGGATCTCGATACCGTGCTGGACGATCTGCTGGCCCGCCCGCCCATGCAACACGTAGTGATCACCGGCCGCGGCGCTCCGCCAGAACTGATTGCCATCGCCGACACCGTGACCGAGATGCAGCCTGTCAAACATGCATTCGAAGCCGGGATACAGGCTATGCCCGGCGTGGAATGGTAGGAGGTTCTATGCGCGAACTGATACTCGGCGGCGCCCGCTCAGGCAAGAGCGGGTATGCGGAACGCCTGGCGGAAACCGCCGGATTGACGGTCACCTATATCGCCACGGCCCAGATTTGGGATGAGGAAATGGCCGCGCGCGTGCGCCATCACCAGGAGCGCAGGCCTTGCCACTGGTGCCTGATCGAGGAACCCTTCTTTCTCGCCGACGCGCTGAAAGCGCGCGCCGCCTCGTCGCATTGCGTCATCGTGGACTGCCTCACCTTGTGGATGGCGCAATGGATTTGCCCTGACTGCAAACCTCCACAGGAGCGCACCTGGGAGCAGGAGCGCACCGCGCTGCTGGAGACACTGCCGACTCTTCCCGGCAAGATCATCTTGGTCAGCAACGAAGTGGGCATGGGCATCGTCCCGCTGGGCGAAATCAACCGTCGCTTCCAGGATGAGCAGGGCCGCCTTAACCAGGCGGTCGCCGCCGCGTGCGAACGCGTGCACTTCATCGCTGCCGGGCTGCCACTGACCCTCAAGGGCTAAACCCCCAGCAGTATCCTGATCCACGCCATGTCGAGGTGCGCCTCGACAGCATCGGCCAGTCGTTCCAGTTGTGTCTCCCGCTCGCACCGATAATCGAACGCCTGCGGCTCCTTCAATCCTGCCCAGCGCAGCAATGCCCGACACGCCGCCGGATGATCGAACAACCCGTGCAGATAGGTTCCGGCAATGGCTCCGTCCTCCGACAGCGCGCCTTCCGGCCCCGACTTAAGTTCCACGAGCGGCCTGTGCAGCGCGGCGCCGCGCGTGACGCCCATGTGGATTTCGTAGCCGCTGATCTCGGCCCCATCCAGGCAAAGCCGGCCTTGCACATTGCGCAGTTGCTTCTCCGCCTCCAGCGTGGTTTCCAGGTCCAGCAGGCCGAATCCCGCGCTGCTTCCGGTAGCGCCCTCCAGCCCGGCTGGATCATGCAGTCCCCGCCCCAGCATCTGGAAGCCGCCGCAGATGCCGAGCACCTTGCCGCCGTAGCGCAGGTGACGCAGCAGCGCCACTTCCCAACCCTGGGCGCGCAGACAAGCCAGATCGTCGCGCACGCTCTTGCTGCCCGGCAGAACAATAAGATCAGCCGGCGGTATGGCCTGGCCAGGACCAATGAACTGGAAATCGACCTGCGGGTGCAGGCGTAGCGCATCGAAGTCGGTGTGATTGCTGATCCTGGGCAATACCGGTGCGATGATCCGCAGCCTGCCGGCGTTGTCATTGGGAGACAGGTTCGCCGGTATGGCATCCTCGGCCTCGATATGCAGACCATGCAGGTAAGGCAGCACCCCCAGCACCGGCTTGCCAGTTTCGCGTTGCAGCCAGTCCAGGCCCGGCTGCAGCAGGGCGAGGTCACCGCGAAAGCGATTGATGACAAAGCCGACGACACGCGCACGCTCCGATTCGGACAGCAGCGCCAGCGTGCCGACGATGTGGGCGAACACGCCGCCGCGATCGATATCGGCGATCAGTATCACAGGCACATCGGCAGCTTCGGCGAATCCCATGTTGGCAATGTCGCCCTGGCGCAGATTAATCTCCGCCGGACTGCCCGCACCCTCGACAATCAGGCAGTCGTACTGGCTAGCCAGCCGCCGCCACGATTCCAGCACGGCGCGCATCGCGGTCGGCTTGTAATCGTGATAGGCGCCCGCGGCCAGATTGAATCGCGCCTTGCCCTGGATGATGACCTGCGCGCCCTGATCGGAGGTCGGCTTGAGCAGCACCGGATTCATGTCGGAATGCGGTTCCAGCCCGCAGGCCTGTGCCTGTACTGCCTGCGCCCGGCCGATCTCGCCGCCGTCCGCGGTAACCGCGGAATTGAGCGCCATGTTTTGCGGCTTGAACGGCGCAACGCGCATCCCATGCCTGTACAATACGCGACACAATCCGGCCACCAGCGTACTTTTGCCGGCATCCGAGGTCGTACCCTGAACCATCAATGATTTCATCGCTGCATTATCCCATAAC
>CAMLDQ010000075.1 GCA_946478965.1 uncultured Methylobacillus sp.
TCGACTTACGCCAGCATCATCTCGACCTTGCAGGATCGCGAATACGTGCTGCTCGACAACAAGCGCTTCAAACCGACCGATGTTGGCCGCATCGTCAACAAGTTCCTGACCGAGCATTTCACCAAGTACGTCGACTATGACTTCACCGCCAACCTGGAAAACGAGTTGGACGATATTGCCGAAGGTGAACGCGACTGGATTCCCGTCATGCAGGAATTCTGGCAAGGGTTCAACCGCCAGATCGCCGAGAAAGGCGAGGTCGAACGCCCCGGAACCGAAGTGCTGGAAGAAGCCTGTCCCAAATGCGGCAAGCCGCTATCGAAGCGGCTGGGCAAACGCGGCAGCTTCATCGGCTGTACCGGCTACCCGGAATGCGACTACACCCGCAACCTGGACGGTGACGCCCCGGCCAGCAACGAGCCGGTCAACCTTGGCAACGACCCCGCCAGCGGCAAGGACATCCTGCTACTGAACGGGCCATACGGCCCTTACCTGCAACTCGGCCTGAACGGGGATGACCCGAAGAAGAAACCGAAACGCGTCAGCATCCCAAAGGAAATTCCGCTGGCCAACGTCAACCACGAGATCGCGCTCAAGCTGATTGCGCTGCCTCGCGAGATCGGCCTGCATCCGGAAACCGGCAAGAAGATCACCGCCGGAATCGGTCGATTCGGCCCGTATCTCAACCACGATGGTACGTTCAAATCGATCCCCAAGTCGGACAGCATCTTCGATATTGGCCTGGAACGCGCGCAAGAACTGCTGGCGCAAGCCAAGGCCAAAGCTGCACCGTTGCGTGAATTGGGTGAGCACCCGACCGAAGGCGGCAGCGTTGCGATCTACTCCGGCCGCTACGGTCCCTATGTGCAGCACGGTAAAATCAATGCCACCCTGCCCAAGGACGAGGAAATCGAAGCGGTAACCCTGGAGCAGGCACTGGCCCTGTTGACGGCGAAAGCAGCCAAGGGCGCACCGGCCAGGAAAAAAGCCGCGCCGCGCAAGAAGGCGGCTACCGCAAAAAAGAAGAAGTAATCAGAAACGACTGAACTTAGCCCATCTTGGCGGCAGCCATGAACTTGCTGCCGTTCTCGATCCACTTGCGCACCCGCTGTGCGTCTCCGATGCGCGTGTATTTGCCCACCGAATCAAGCAGGATGATGATATAGGGCTGGCCGGAAATTTGCGCTTGCATGACCAAGCAACGGCCCGCCTCGTTGATGAATCCGGTTTTAGAAAGCCCGATATCCCACTCGCCCTTGCGTACCAGGATATTGGTATTGTGGAATTCGGCGGGGCGCCGGGTACCGTTCATTTCGACTTCATAGGATGCCGTGGTGCTCACTTGGCGGATTTCGGGATAGGCATACGCGGCGTTCACCATTTTGGCGAGATCTTCCGCGGTCGACATGTTATCGCTGTTCAGGCCGGTGGGATCGACGAAATGCGAGTTCTGCATGCCCAGCATTTTCGCCTTCACGTTCATCGCGCGCACGAATGCCCCGATGCCGCCCGGATAAGCATGGCCCAGCGCAGAAGCCGCCCGGTTCTCCGATGCCATGATCGCCAACTGCAGCATCTCACCTCGCGTCAGGGTTGCCCCAACGCGCAAGCGCGATCCCGAATTCTTGAGCGTATCTACATCGTCCGTTGTAACGGTAACCGGCTCATCCATGGGAAGATGGGCGTCCAGTACCACCATGGCCGTCATCAGTTTGGTAACGGAGGCGATGGGGGTGGGTTGGCTGGTTTCCTTGGCGTACAGGATTTCGCCGGTTTCCTGATTCATCACCAACGCCTTGGATGAGGCGAGGTGCAACTCTCCGCCGACCCCGTCATCAGCAATCGTTTGCGAAACCTTGTGCAGGTAGGGCGAATGGGTAACGCCAGCTCTGACGTGAACACGGTGTTTGGTGCGCAGTTTTGCTTTTGCCTTTGCTTTTGCGACCGAGGCACTAGCGCGCTTGCCCGTGCTGCCTTCCGTTGCAGTTGCATTCGCAGGCACCATAGGGAGCGACAAGGTCAGTGCAATGCCAAGCAACAGTATCCTACGCATCATCCCCCTACCTCCCCGCCAAACCAAAACTGACTTCAATGACAATAAAATTATCATGATTTGTCATCATGATACAAGAGAAACCTCACATAAATTCTCGATTTTGTAGCACGCCGCCCGCGTGCCGATCAGAAGTCATGCGGATCAAACCCTGAAGTATACGTCCAAACGCCGACAGAAAACAAAAGTGCTTTGATGCCCGAGCCTGCAGCAAGAGGCTCTCTCGCCTAGAGGCGCGCTTGCCACGCTGGATGTTGCAAGGCATACTTCAAGCATCCGTGCAGGCATTATCGAGGAGACATAGTGTGGCAACCGTAACTTTCAAGGGCGACCCCATCAACGTAGGTGGCACCTTTCCCCGCGTCGGTGATTCCGCACGCAGCTTCATGTTGGTGGACAAGGACCTGAACGACGTCTCCCTGAGCCAGTTCGCCGGGCGCCGCAAGATCCTCAACATCGTCCCCAGCCTGGACACCCCGGTATGCGCGGAATCCACGCGCAAATTCAATGCCGCGGCCAGCATGCTGCCCAACACCGTGGTATTGGTCATCTCGGCTGACCTGCCGTTTGCGCAAAGCCGCTTCTGCGCCATCGAGAACCTGCAGAACGTATTCACGCTCTCGACCATGCGCGGCCGCGACTTCCACAAGGATTACGGCGTCATGATTACCGATTACCCCTTGGCCGGCCTGACCGCGCGTGCAGTTATCGTGCTGGATGAGAACGACAAGGTTCTGCACGCCGAACTGGTGCAGGAAATCGGCAAGGAGCCGGACTACGATGCCGCCCTGACAGCGGTCCGTTACGTTTCCGTTTAACCCGCACCCTCGCGCCGGAGCGCAGCGATCCGGCGCCTCGCCGCACGCCAATCCGACAAGCGCTGCATCCCGTGCATAGCGAGTGAATACACGGCCGGGACGACCACCAGCGTCAGCAACGTCGATGTAATCATCCCGCCGATCACTGCCACCGAAAGCGGGCCATTGGTTTCCGCCCCGGCACCCAACCCCAGCGCCGCCGGTAACAATGCAAGGATGATCGTAAGCGAAGTCATCAGCACCGGCCGCAGGCGGATAGGGCAGGCATCGAGCAGCGCCGCATCAATCGCCATCCCTTCGTTACGCCGCTGATTGGTCAGATCGACCAGCAAAATGGAATTCTTCGCCACCAGCCCTATCAGCAGCACCAACCCAATCATGGAATAAATGTTGAGCGACTGCCCCATCAGCCAGAGCGCCATCACACCACCGATGATGGCCAGCGGCTGTGCCAGCATGATGATAAGCGGCTGCAGGAAAGAATTGAACTGGCTGGCCAGCACCATGTATAGCAGTGCCAGCGCCATGGCGAAGGCAAACGCCATGTATTTGGCGGTCTTGGCGAACTCTTCCGCCTGCCCGACAAATTTGACGGAATAGCCAGGCGGCAACAGCGGGGCCGCCGCCTCGCGCACCTGCTTGACAGCATCACCCAGCGACAACGCAGGCGTACCGTAGAAATTGGCCGCGTACTGCAGGTCGAAACGTCCGATGACAGCGGCCCCCAGCACCGACTTGAAAGTGGCGACCGTATCCAGGCGTACCATGCTGCCATCCTTGCCACGCAGGAAGATTTTGCTCAGATCCGCCGGCTGGCCGAATGCGTCCTCCCTGGCTTTGACCCGGATATTGTAACGCTCGCCATCGCCCGGCTCATCGTTGTACATGGCGATATCGATACCCCCGCTCAGCATGTTGAGCGCATAGGCGACATCCTGTGCCGAGAGGCCGAGATCGGCAGCCCGGGTACGGTCCACCCCCATCACCAGTTCGGGCAAATCGAGCTGCATGTCGAGATCGATCCTGCCCATGCCGGGCATGTCGGAAAGCTTTTGCTGCAGCTGCGTGGCAAGCTTGGCAATCTGGTCCAGACTGGGGCCGGAAAGATTGAATTGCAGCGGATCGCCGCGTTGCCCGCCGACAATCGACACCGGTGCAGGGAAAGCACGCACCCCGGGAATCTGGGTAAATTCTTCGCGCAGCTGCTTCAGCGTATCCTGCTGGCGAATAGTGCGCTTGTCGCGATCCTGCATGCGCACATAGGCAAATCCCTGGTTGACCTGGCCGGCCCGTCCGAGACCGATGGCCGTAAAATAGGACGCAATCTCAGGATGCCTGCCCAGCACCTTCTCGATCTCGATCAGGCGCGTATTGGTGTAATCCACACTGGAGCCGAGCGGGGTTTTGAGATAAACGATGAATCGCCCTTCATCCTCTTCCGGTACGAACTCCTTCTTCACATCGCTGAAGAACCAGCCGCTCACGACCACGGTGACCAATGTGATGACCAGCACTTTCCAGCGATGGCACAACGCCAACCCGAGCAGGCTACGGTAAAACCGATCCATCCCGTCGAAAAAAGCATCCATGGTGTGATACAGCCAGCCATGCCGTTGCGCCACTTTGAGATAGCGCGAACACAACATGGGTGTGAGGGTAAGCGAGACAAACAGCGAGACCAGCACGCCAAACGTCACAACGACGGCAAATGACTTGAAGAATTGGCCGATGATGCCTTGCATGAAAATCACCGGCGCGAAAATGGATACCAGCGAGAGGGTGGCCGCCATCACTGCGAACACCACTTCCTTGCTCCCGTTGACGGCCGCGCTGACCGGGTTGGGATCCAGTTTCTCGCGGTGCCGGAAGATGTTTTCCAGTACCACAATGGAATCGTCCACCACGACGCCGATCAACAGCAGCAGCGCCAGCAGCGTCATGACGTTGAAGGTATAGCCACTGAAATACATGACGGCCACGGCACCCATCAGGGAAACCGGGATCGCCGTACTGATGATCAATGTCGACCGGACAGATCGCAGAAACAGCCAGACCACTGCAGCAGCTAGCAGCGTGCCCAATCCAAGATGTTCCAGCAAGGCATTGATCAGTTCCTGGATATACAAGGCATCGTTGGAGACCACCTCGATGCTCATGCCTGGGGGCAACGAGGGCCGAATTTCTTCATCCAACCGACGGTTGATCTCGCTCACGATTGCCACCGTATTGGCATTGGCAATCTTGACGATGCCCAGGCCGACGCTGGGCTTGCCATTGTAATGGGCCAGCTGGCGGTAGTCTTCCAGGCCATCTTCCAGCTCGGCCACGTCCTTCAAGCGGATGGCAGCGCCATCACGGTAGCCAACGATCATCGTGCCGAGATCGGAGAGCTTGTGAAACTCCATATCCAGCTTGAACAGGTATTCGCTTTTCTTGCCGACCAGGAAGCCCCCGGGAAGCTGCACATGTTCGCGGCTGAAAGCGCTTTCGATATCCTGCGCTGTAATACCGAATGCCGCCATCCGCTCCGGCAGCAGGTTGACGCGTATGGTGCGGTCACGGCGCCCGCCGAGGCGCACTTCGCCGACGCCGTCGACGGTTTCCAGGCGCTTTTTCAGCACATTGGAGGCGTACTGGTTAAGCTGCTGCTGGGTCCGGTCGCCGCGCAACGCCAGCCACATCACCGGCTGCGCACCGGTCTCGACCTTGGCTACGATGGGTGGATCCGCGTCGTCCGGCAGACGGCGCAGCACCTGGTTGACCTTGGCCTGCACTTCGTTAAACGCAACGTCGATTTTCTTGTCCAGATCGAAGGTAATCGTGACGGTCGACACCCCCGGACTGGAACTGGACTGAATATGCTCGATGCCGGGCACGCTATTGACCGAGGTCTCGATCACGTTGGTGATGCTGGCATCGATGATGTCGGGGTTGGCGCCTTTTTGCGCGGTTGTCACCGCGACGACGGGAAATTCGATATAGGGAAAACGGTCAACCCCGATGCGCTCATAGCTGATCACACCGAACAACACCAGCACGCCGGACAGCATCCACGCCAGCACATGGCGCTTGATCGACAACTCCGGCAGCGTCATTGCGCGTTCGCCTGCTGTACTTTGACGGCGGCCTTGTCAGTCAGGTATCCGGCCCCATCCACGGCAATGGTTTCGCCCGCATGCAGGCCATCGATAATTTCCACCATGCCGTTCTGGCGCAGCCCGGTCTTCACGACACGCTGCAGAGCCGTGTTACGGTCGACCACATAGACCACTTCGCCCGCCGGGCGCAATACCACACTGGCTTCAGGCACTACCACGGCATCGGTGTGCTCGCCGAGGACCACGGCGCCATTGACACTGGCCCCGGGATACCAACCGGCTTTGCCCGTGATATCGGCAATAATGTCAGCGGCACGGTTGGCGCTGCCAATCAATGGCTTAATCTCCTTGACGGTCGTATTCACTACTTCATCCGGCATCGTCGGGGTGACGAGCCGCACCGTCTGCCCGGAATGCAGTTTAGAGGCGATAATTTCGGGAAACGGCAGGTGCGCGCGCAGCTTTTGTATGCCAATCACCTGAAATAGCGGATCGCCGACCTTGACGTAGTCGCCAACCGAAACGATCTGTTTTTCGACACGCCCATCCAAGGGCGCATACACCCGCGTCTTGGTCGCATTGTGCTCGATCGCGGCGAGATGCGCACGCGCGCCCTCCAGCTGTTCTCGCAAGGCACTCTGCTGGGTGGTGACATCGTCCAGGGCATTCTGGGAAATGAAATTTTTCTGCACCAGCTGCCGATTGCGCTCCACCACCTTACCCTGATTGTCCAGCAGCGTCTGCAGCCGCGCGATCTCCGCCTGCGCTTCGCGCTGTTGCAAGCCGATGTCGGCACCATCCAGCTCCGCCAGCAGCTGGCCTCGTTTGACCGCGTCTCCCGCATGCACAAGCACTTTGACGACACGTGCGGCCACCTCGGCTCCTATGGTGGGGTCGATCAGACCTTCCAGCGAACCTACCGTTTCCTCACGGATTTCCAGGCTATGCGTTTGCGCAGCAGCGATAGTGACCAAGACCGCCTGCGACGCGCTAGACTTCTTGGGTTCCTCTTTTTTAGCGCATCCGCCGAGCATCGCGGCCAACGCGAGCATGATCAGAAAGAAATGCCGCATCAATAATCCTCAGGAAGGTCTGTTAGCATCGGGCAGCAACCCATGTAGCAAAATCTGCAGCATTTTTTGGCTGTAGCGCTGCGGCTCATCGGCAAAATCCACGGCCTGCATGTGCCGCAACGCATCCCGCGCCTGGAAAAAATAAATATTGGCGGCAATCAGCATCACGGCGACGGCCGCAGGATCGATATCGGTGCGCAGTTCACCGCGCGCCTGCCCCCCGTAGATGATGTCTACCAGCTTGGAAAAGTTCTTGCCGAACACTTGCTCGGCCAGTTTGCGGTTGTGGTCCGCCCCCTTTTCCATCATGTCACGCAACACCAGCCGTGCCACTTGCCCGTGATTCAGCAAGGCTTGCAGATGATTCTCGGCAAATGTCGCCAGCCTTTCAACGAAACTCCCTTCCCCACATTCCAGGCGCTCTAGACGTTCGCAGGATTCCTCGCAGGCTGCTTGCAGGACGGCGAGATATAGCTCGCCCTTGGAGTTGAAATGATGAAAGATGTTGGCTTTGCTGACGCCCGCGCATACCGCGATCGCATTCATCGAAACGGCATCGTAGCCCTGCTCGGCAAACAACGCTTCCGCAGCCGCCAGAATGCGCTGTGTGCTGCTCGCGTCGTCGCTATCGGGAGAAAGGCTGTGCGGCTGGGTGGTCATGACGTTCACAAGGACACTTATCGCGTCGAGTTTGCCATTGACCAACCGGTTGGTCAATGCGCCGGGAGCCGATGGTACCCAGCCAGATTCCGGCATATCCAAACCGGCATTTCTGCGTTAAAGTCCAAGCTGACCACGGTTTACAAGCCCGTCTTCGACCTTCAGAGTATCTAATGGAATTGCATCAATTTTTTCTGCTCTTTGCGATTGTACTAATCGCTGCACGCGTATTTTCCGAAACCGTTGCCCGCTTCGGCATTCCTGCCGTGATCGGCGAACTGCTGGCCGGAGTAATGGTAGGGCCTTCGCTGCTGGGCTGGGTATCCCCGGATGCCACCATGAAACTGCTGGCCGAAATCGGCATCATCCTGCTGCTGTTTGAGGTGGGCATGGATACCGACCTTCGTCGCCTGGCGGCGTCCGGCAGCAAACCGGTGGTGGTCGCCGTGATCGGCTTTCTGCTGCCGTTCGGCCTTGGATACGGCATTAGCGCCTGGGGCTTCGGGCTGTCCCAGCTGACGGCGCTGTTCATCGGCGGCACGCTGACGGCGACCAGCATCGGCATCACCGTGCGCGTGCTCGACGACCTGAAGAAACGCCAGACGGACGAGGCGCAGATCGTCATCGGCGCCGCGGTTCTTGACGATATTCTGGGCGTGCTGGCCCTGGCTTTCCTCTACCAATTCGCGGTCGAACAGAACGTATCGGTAAAGGCACTGGGGGAAGTCGGACTCTACATCCTACTGTTCATGGTGCTGGCCCCATTCGTGGCCAAGTTCGCCGCGGAAATCATCGATCTGTTTGACCGCCGGTCAGCCTCGCCTGGACTGCTATTGACCATGGCGCTGGCGCTGATCCTGCTGTTTTCCTGGCTGGCGCACTTGGTCGGGGCGCCGGAAATCATGGGGGGCTTTGCTGCCGGCCTCGCCTTCGGCCAAAACTTCGGCCTCAAGATGCGTGTCTGGCTGGCGCCCGGCTACAGCATCGCCTTTACCCCCAGCCCCAAGCTGGCGCATCGTGTGGAAGAACAAATGCGGCCACTGATACACACTTTCTCGCCGCTGTTTTTCGTGATGGTGGGGGTATCGCTCGACCTGAACGCAATCGACTGGAGTTCGGCCGCCATGTGGGCATTGGCGGGCGCTCTGCTGCTGGCGGCATTCGCCGGCAAGTTCATTGCCGGATTCTGCATTCGCGCGCCGAGAAAAATGCAAACGGCCATCGGCATCTCGATGATACCGCGCGGCGAAGTGGGGCTCATTTTCGCGCAACTCGGCTTCAGCCAAGGCATTTTACCCGGCTCACTGTACGCGGCACTGCTGATTGTGATCGCGCTGACCACGATGACCCCACCTTTCCTGCTCAAGTGGTTTTATTCGGCCAAGGATGCTAGGGATTGATTCGCTTCCAATCGAAACAGGGCCCGGGATCGGTCTTACGCCCCGGCGCGATATCCGAGTGGCCGACCACCTCGGCAATCCGGTAGGCCTGCTTCAGCGCTTGCAATAACAGAGTCAGCATTTCGTACTGGGCATCCTCGAACGGGGTTGCATCGTCCCCTTCCAGTTCAATGCCGATGGAGAAATCGTTGCAGCGCTCACGGCCCCGCCAGCTGGATACACCCGCATGCCAAGCCCGTTTACCACAGGGAACGAACTGGATCAGCTCGCCATCCCGCCGAATAAAGAAGTGTGCTGAAACACGCAGCTGGTGGATGGTTTGATAATATGGGTGATCGGCCGGGTTCAATCGGTTGGTGAACAGATCGATCACGCCGTCTCCCCCGAATTCTCCTGGCGGCAGGCTGATGTTGTGGATCACCACCAGGTCGATTTGCGTTCCAGCTTCGCGTTCGTCGCAATTCGGGGAAGCAATCTGACGGGCAACATTCAGCCTTCCGGCACCATCGACAAGCAGTGTCGTCATGCGTCCCGTTCCCGATTCCGATACAATCGCTGCGCAAACCACTCTTCCGGAGCCTTCATGGTATTTTTCGAACTCGTCGTCATGCTGGTGGTGATTCTAGTCGCTGCCGAGGTCTTTACCAACGCCCTTGAACATCTGGGCGAAAAGCTACGGATTTCGGAAGGCGTCACCGGCTCC